>JAAAOU010000443.1 GCA_009908745.1 Bacteroidota bacterium | reverse complement strand
CGTACACCTTACACCAGGCGAGTAAAATGCGGCGGTGGTTTTCGCTTAGTGGTGGGTGTTCTTCCAGATGTTGAGCGAACATCAAATCCAGCATCGACTCCGCCGAGAGCTGCTGCAGCTCCGATTTTACCTTGTCATCCACTTTAGCCTTAAAAGTAACGAGCGGCGAGTGCGACATCGGATTTTCCTCCTGAAAGGCATACATCAAACGGTAAGAGTTGATATGGTGGGTGATGTGCCCCTCTTTGTCAAAACCACTTGGTACTGCAACCTGATTGAACCACAGGTAGTGCCCATCCTCGTGGCGCAGGGGCACCATGAGGTTGTAGGAGACTTTTTGCTTCTGCAGTAGGTCTTTATATTTGATGGACAAGCGATAGGCCGCCACGCCGAAGTGGAAGTATAGATCGTGATAATCCGGGTGGATGCGCTTAATATATCCTTCGTAAGAAAGCTTTCTGCAACCTAGGAATGCCTCAGTATTACAACTCCACGGAATCTGAGTAGGCGGCCCTATCTTCAACTCCAGATAGAAAGAATCCAACTGGGGATTTTCCTCAAGCCATTTTTTGTATTCCTCAGCACTTTTCATAGAAGCCGGCGTGGCTTTTCTTGCTTTCCCGAACAGCTTTTCGAATATCTTGTGAAACCGTTCAGCGTTCAAGTCCATGACCATAAGCAAATAGGGTTTAGATCAGAATAGGGGTTATAACAGGTGTCGTATCAGATCTCCGAGCAAAGCTGCCGCTACTTCGGTGTTTGCCCCAAAGAGGATTTTGCCAAAGGGTCTTCATAAGGTTTTATACATGTTTTGTTAGATTGCGTGGCAAAATTCCTTTGTCAAAATGAAATTCCTTTACATTATGTATGGAGCCCAACGTTTATGACAGATTTTTTCAAAAAAAATTTCAGCACCAAACACCATTCACCGCTATATGCTGCAAAAAGACGAAGACGGGTACATCGCAGCCATCAAGTCCGGCGACGAGCAAGCCATGAGCAAAGCCTTCCGGGAATTGAGGCTGGAGTGCGGCCCGTCCATCGAGCAGCATGTGCTGAGCAACAAGGGCACTCTGGAAGATGCCGAGGATATCATGCAGGAATCGCTGATCGCCTTATATGTGAAGGTAAAAGCAGGGGGATTTGAGCGGACGGGCAGTCTGTGCGGGTTTTTGTTTTCAGTTGCCAAGAACAAGTGGTCTAACAAACTGAGAGGAAAAAAGGTGGCCTTGTCCGTCACAGACGTGCTGCAAATGTTATATAAGAAAAGGGGCAACCCTACGCCCTTAGATTGGGCGGAGTACAGCGATTTGCTTGCCGCTGCCCAGCATTTGCTGGATGGTATGCCGGACAACTGCCGGATGGTCATCAAGTCAGCCATGCATTCTTGGCATTCTAAGGAGGAGCAAAGTGCCGATTTGGGGATAACTTACGCCAATTATTTGCAGCGGCTGTCTCGATGCCGGAAAAAATTGAGAAAAGAACTAGAAAATTACTTCAAAAAGGGAGCATAGACCAGCGTGGATATATGAATGACGAACGAATAATCGCGTATTTGAAAGGAGAGCTGTCCCAAACCGAGCGGCTGGCCTTTGAGGAGCAGCTTTCGCAAGACCAGGCGCTTGCGGAGGCCGTGCATTTTTGGTCGCTGATGTTAGCAGCGGATAGTGCGGAAGGGCGGGAGCTCACCAAGGCTGCCGCTCTCATAAAGGATGCTGTGAAACAGGAAATGCCCCGTTTGGCAGAAGACGGCAAACGAAAGTCTTATACCGGCTGGTGGTGGATAGTAGGGGCTTTGGTTTTAGCTTTGTTGGTTGCCGGGGCATATTATTATTTGCGGGGTAGCAATACAGAACCTGCAAAAAGTGAAGTCCTCCAACCTTCCCCCTCTTCCCTGGGCGAGGAGCCGCCCATCGAGCTGGATACGGCCGCAAAAGAAGCAGATAGGAGCCAACCGGAGGCTTCCACAAGGCCGGGCCCGGCAAGCGATAGCAGCCCTAGTGTGGGGCAAAAGCCTGATGATGATAAAGCGGATGTTTCAGCCATCGTTGCAAGCAAGTTTGCGCCTTTACAAAGATTGGGGACCACCATGGGCGGGCGCAGCGGGAGTGATACCCTCGGGGTGATTTTAGAGGCTGCTTTTGAAGCCTACCAAGAAAGCAATCCCAAAAAAACGATAGCCTTGCTCCGCCCAAAAGTTTTCGACAATAAAGTGGCAGCCCTGAAGTTAAGGGCGAATGCCTACTTCCAACTAGAAGACTATCAATCTGCTATGCATGTCCTCGATAGATTGCGTCAGTCTGCTGTTAAAGGAATTAAAGAACAAGCAGAGTGGAATTTACTGATTTGTAGCATCCTTGCGGGTAAAGCGTGGCCAGCAGCCCTCGAGGAAAAGCTTTCCGATGAAGACCATCCTTACAGGGATTCCCTTTACCGCCTACTGCCTTATCTAAAGCAATAATAGCTTGATTCATCGGCCATACAGCGAAAGGGACGACCAAAAGTAGGGAAACGCAAACTCTCCCGAGTTGCGGTGCTCCTCCATGTAAGCAAGTTTGGCTAAGTGCAAGGCACGAGCTTTATCGCGCCCTTTCAGGAGCTGCTTGTAGAACTCGGTCAAAATATGCCCGGTGGCCTTGGTGTTTACCAGCCAATTGGTGGCGATCAGGCTTTTGGCCCCAGCGTATGTAAAAGCTCGTGATAAAGACAGTAGCCCTTCGCCTTCTACCAAGTCTCCTACCGCCGTCTCACATGCACTTAGCACGATCAAGTCTGCATTAAGGGCCAAGCGGTACACGGTAGATTCCCGAAGCACTTGAGCGGTAGGGGGTGTCTGCCGGGCGAAAAACAGCAAAGACTCGTTGTCATCCGGAGCAGCAAAGCACCGGGAGTGGGTGGCTAGGTGGATGATTCTAAATTGCGGGGCTTGCCGGAGGAATGCCTCTTTCGTAGCATTGGGGCCTACAATGAGTTTGGTGCCTGCTCCAAGCAATTTGGAAATGGCATTCACGCCTGATTCATCGGAATCGAGTCGATCTAGCGCCATAGAGTGATCTCCATGCTTATGTTGGTATCCTGCCTCGTGAAAAGGGGCCATGATCAAAATTGAATTGCGGGCGGTAGTGGAGGGTTGCGTGTAGTGAGCTTGATGAAGCAGCGTGCCGGAGTAAGTGTATTGGGTCTGGTATTGATATATCATATAGGGGTAGGAAACCATGTAGTCTTTATCGTTTGCCGGGGCGGTGAGCAGCGCATCAAAGGGTAGTGCTTCCAGCGTTTCGTCTGGTGCAATGACCAAGCGTTTGTGGAGATAGGGGCTCAAGGGGGCGATGAGCACTTGGTACAAGGAATGTGCTGCTTTTGTATAGGCTTTGAGACTCTGTTCCGCTTCCCCGAGTGCTCGTTCAACTTCCTCCTTTTCGAAGTAGTCCTTTATACCGGATAGGTACTGTTTGATCAAAACATCTAGCTTAGCGGGCTTGGGCTTTTTGACGCAGTGGGTACCGCCTTGGTTGATGACCATGCAGCGTATGTGGTCCTCACCCACAAAGTACTGTACGAAAGAGGTTTCCGGCGCCAGCAAGCGCGTAATATCCTCTACCGAAGCGAGCTTTGGCTCATACAGTGCTTCGTAAAGTTTGGGGGCATCTTGGCGGATAGAATCCTGTATGGCGTAAAACTTAAGGCGTTGGTTATTCAGTTCCTCCCGGAGAGACCGGAGGTATTCCTCATCCGTTTCCGGTGGGGCAGACAGCGTGTTCTCTAAGGCCGCGATACGTTTTTGCAAGGCCTCTTGGGCCCCAAGCCACTTCTGTGGGATAAGACCCTCTTGTTCCGCGATACGTTTCTGCCAACCTTCGTAGAGCAGTATGGACTTACTTTGCTCCATCAATTGCAGGATGGTTTCCTCTTGGTTCATGGCGTAGGTCCCTTGAAGCAGGTAGGCCAGCTCCAGCGCGTGATCATAGATGGGCTTCACATTTCGCAGGAGGTCTAACTTTGCTTCTCTCGACGTATGGCTAGAACGCAAGAAGTGAAGGAGTTCCGTCAATTGCTCGAAATCCCCCCTAGCCATTTTCAACTGATTGAAATCCCGGCGCGCTTCGCCCATGCGGAAGCGGGATGTCGCCCTTACGGCTAACCCTTCTATGCACATATTTAGCGCAGGGAGCTTTTTGTAATCCAACCAGTCTTCCGGGAGGCTGCCAGTTAGCATTTGCAAACCCATTTCCGACTGCCGGAATGCTTTTGCCCACTGCCCCATTAGTTGCCGCGCTTTGGCTAAATCAATGTGCGACTCGGCTATCTCTGGTGCGTTTGGCGAATAGGCGCTCTCTTTATAGCGCAGGGCTTTCTCGAAAAACGCAGCTGCTGAACTAGGCTTCCCTTGTTCAAGATGGAGGTAGCCTAGTTCTGTAAAGGCAGCCCCTTGGTAATTTGTGTAACCATCTTGGTTTTTCGACAACGCTATAACCCGTTTTTGCATACCCTCCGCCTCCTTCCATTGATTCAGCTTTCTAAGGGTCATGCCGTAGTTATGGTAATTCCGGATCAAGCGTATATCCTTTTCGCCATACAGGCCAACTTTTTCTTCGATCACGTTTTCCAAAATCACCAAACCCGTATCCGGCTGGTTCAAACGGACATAGGTCAGCCCTATTCGCTCCAGCGTGTTGAAGCGCCTTCCTTCGGCGTCATAGCCTTTATAGTCTTTCAGTAGCGCGAGCGCTTTTTGGTAATGGGGGAGCGCCCGTGCGTATGCCGACTTTTCAAAGTATAAGTCCCCCAAGTCGTACGCCAGTAAAATTTCCACTCCCTGGGACGGCTGGCCCGCTTTTACTTTTTCAAGATACCTTAGCGCTTCCTGTTCCTGGCCAACTTTCAGATAGTAAAGCGCCAGGTTTAGATGCACTCCGGGGAGCGCTGGCTCTTGCGGTGTCATGGATAGCAATTTTTCGGCTTGGTGAAAATAGTGATAAGCACTGTCGTAGAGCCCTAAATTGAAATTACAGGCTCCCATAGTGTTGTAGTATTTCCCCAGCCGGACGGGCGAGGTGTTTTCCTGGGCGGATTCGACTGCCGCTGCGGTTCGGTAAGCACCTATAGCCTCCCAGAATTTCTCCAGGTTCCAGCGGGTCAAGCCCAAGTTCGCCGCACTCTTGCGGATGTCGATATGGTGCTGTGGCAAAAGGGACTGCTTGGTTTCCATCGCCTGTTGAAAAGCTGCTTCGGCCTCTTGGGTTTTGCCTTGCCGGAACAAGGTTTTCCCAGCCTCATGCAAACTGTCGGCTTGTGTAAGCGTGTAAGGCTGCGCTTGGCAGGTTTGAGCAATTATTACGCAAAACAGCAATAGCGTGAATCGATAAGATGTAGGCATTGTACTAGGGTTTGTTTTCATAAGACACTTCGAATATACCCAAAATTTTCGCTATCTTCTAAGGCACAGGGTGGCGGATTGGAGTTGTAGGGTATCTAGTCGAGAGCGGCCTGCTATGGTTGTTATACGAGTACCTGAGCTTGTCCTTGCTTGAAATATAGCGTAAAATGCCCTGCCCTCCAATGCCGCTTGGGGTAAGTGCGCCCCGCAACGCAAACCAACCTCCACCCAAAACCCCTTCGCACCCCACTAAGCGACAAGCCCAGTTCACACAGCCAGGGAGGGATTCATGCAATCGGCATCGCTGCCGTTCGGGGGCTTGGCGCAATGTGGTTAACTTGGCGTCAAATAGTGAAAGAAAACCCACAACCATGAAAGCGCTTTTGCTCTTTTCTGTCTTATCTTTGAGTGCCATTGGTTCTGTTTAGCTTTGGGTTCGTACTTAAAAGATAAGCCAGCTATTCTCAATCCAGCAAAAAACAAAATACAGCTAAAGCAAATTAGCGTTTTTACAGCGAAGTTCTTACCTTTTGAGTAAAAACCAATGGTCAATAGCCTGATTGCCTCAGTAATTGAACGGTTGGGCAAGGTAACTGGCAACCGTACCCCGAACGCATCGACAGATTGGCACAACACATTGAACCTTTCGTTTGCGATGTTCCACCTCAAGATGCCATCGCTATTACAGTTCCGCGAAAGTTACAGCACCAAGGCAGGCAACCTCCGCCTGTAAGCCGATTTCATTCAGCTACGCAAAACGTTACAATCAGCAACCCTATGAGTAACTGCCGTTTCATACTGCCGCTGTTTGCCTGCCTCGCTATGGCTTCCGCTCTGCTGCCGGCTCAGAATGCCCTGACGGACAGCCTGGAAACGGCTTTCTACACAGAGTCTGTGGACAGCCTGCGCTGGCAAGCGGCTATTGGCTTATCGCAAGAATGGGCCTTCATCCAAGCCGATACCGCCATGGCCTGGGCAGAACGCGGCCACCGGATCGCCCGGCAACTGCAGGACCCGCCGCGGATCGCGCAGAGCCTTTACCAACTCGGAGCTGCCGCTTATAAAAAGCGCGAGCTCCGAAAAGCCATGGACTACTTTCTGAAAGCCTTGCAGCGATTTGAAGTATTGGGCGACGACCGCCGCCGTATGGATACCCGCCTGGAAATCGGCCAAATTTACCGGGACAGAAAAGAGTACGGCAAAGCCCGGCGGTACCTGGACGAGTTTCTCCACTTTTACCAGCAGCAAGGCCAGCCCGAAGCCGCCAATATCATCTACGCTCTCAACCAGTACGTGGTACACTTCGAGCAGACTGAGCAGACCGACTCTATGCTGCACTACGCCCGGGCTACCCTAGAAGCCGCCCGACGGTACGAACAGGACAAATACCTCGCCAACATCCATAACAACCTGGCCTCTGTTTACCTCTACGCTAAAAATTATGATAAAGCCCAGCACCACTTCAAACAAGCGGAGCGCATCGGCTTCGGCACCAATAAAATCGGCCGCTTTTACAACTTCTACGCTCTAGCGGACATGTACCGCTCCCTACAGCAGGCCGACAGCAGCACCCACTACGCCCGCCGGGCCCTATCCGTCGCCCGCTCCTTTGGCGACTTGGAAAAGGAAGCGCAAATCCACCTCTTGCTGTCGGGCCTGCACCAAGACGGAGGCAATTACCAATCCGCCTACTTCCAGCTCGACACCTTCATGCAACTGAAGGACTCCCTCATCGCCCAACGGCATGAGCGTGACTTGTCGGAGCTGTCCGTTAAGTACGAAACCCAGGAGAAGGAAGCGCGCATTGCCCAGCAACAACTAGAACTGCAGCGCGCTGCCAACCGCCGCAACCGCCTGTTGTTCGCAAGCGTGCTGGGCTTTTTGCTGCTCGCTGGCCTGTTCCTCTACCTGCGCCACCGGCAGCGCGCCCGCGCCCGGCAAACCGCCCTGAAATTGCAGTACCAGCAGGCCGAAGCCCAGCGGCTGCGCGAACTCGACCAGCTAAAGTCTAACTTTTTCGCCAACATCAGCCACGAATTCCGCACCCCGCTCACGCTGCTGCTCAGCCCCCTGCGGGAAATGACCCGGGCCAACTTCCGGGGAGATGCCAACCGTTACTTGAAAACAATGGAGCGCCAGGGCGAGCGCTTGCTCAGCCTCGTCGACCAAATGCTCGACCTCTCCCGCCTGCAGAGCGGCGCTATGCCCCGGCAATCCAAACACAAAGACCTGGTACAGTTCGTACGCCTCACCGCTGCCGCCTTCGAAAGCCTGGCCCAACAGAAAGGGATAAACTTGCAAGTGAATCTGCCTAAGCAACCCTTGCCGGTCCTGCTCGACCCCGACAAGCTGGAAAAAATCCTCAACAACCTGCTGAGCAACGCTCTGAAGTTCACGCCGGCCGGGCAACACATCTGGCTCTCGCTCTCCGTAGAGGAGACAGCGTACAAGCTGCGGGCCCAAATCCGGGTCAAAGACAATGGCCCGGGTATCCCCCCGGAGCAGCTGCCGCACATTTTTGAGCGGTTCTACCAGGGAGCGCCCCAGCAGGGACAGGAGCAGAGCGGCGCGGGCATCGGCCTGGCGCTGAGCCAGGAGCTGGCTCACTTTCTGGGTGGCACCATAGAAGCGGACAGCGAGCCCGGACACGGCAGTTGTTTTACACTGCGGCTCCCCTTTGCCAAAGCAGCCGCTGCCGAAATACCGGCCGCTCCCCTAGCTGAAGCAAAAACAGCCGAGGCCTCCTCCACCGCCGACCGGCCGCTCGTACTGATCGCCGAGGACCATGCCGAACTGCGGCAGTACCTTCGAGGCCAGCTTTCGGAAGACTACCTTATCCTAGAAGCTGAAAACGGGCAGAAAGGCCTGGAACTGGCCAAGTCGCGAATGCCGGAGCTCATCATCTCGGATGTCCGCATGCCCGGCATGGATGGTTTGGCTTTCGCCGAAAGGCTAAAACAAGCGGAAGCCACCAGCCACATCCCTATCATCTTGCTGACGGCCCTGGCGGAACGGCCGGACGTGCACGCCGGTTTGTCCACCGGGGCTGATGCCTACCTTACAAAACCTTTCGATACCGAGGAACTGCGCATCCGCGCTGCCCAGCTCATTCAACAACGCCGGGAGCTGCGAGAAAAATTCGCGCGCGCCCTTAAGCAGAACGAAGCTCCCCCCAAACTGGCTAATCCCGCTGATGCTGCCTTTTTGGACAAAGTGGAGCAGGCTGTCCGACAACGCCTAGACCAGGAGGATTTCAGCATCGCTGAGCTCGGCCGCGAACTGGGCATGAGCCGCAGCCAACTGCACCGCAAAATCAAAGCGCTTACCAACCAATCGCCTTCTGTATTCGTCCGTACCCTCCGCCTGCGGGAAGCCTACCGCTTGCTGCGGGAGCAACGAGGCAACATTTCGGAAATCGCCCACGAAGTCGGAATGCCCAACCTCGCTCACTTCTCCCGTTCCTTCAAAGAGCTGTATGGCAAACCGCCTAGCCAGGTGTGAAGCTCTCTCGGACATAACCGCAAAATGCGACATAGGCGCAAAAGCCTCTCAGGTAAGTTGTATTCGCAAACAATTGATTTACAGCAACTTAACAAACCGCACAACATAAAGCAAAACATTTGGGACATAGCGCAAAGCAAGATTCGGCGGGGCGTTGCAACTTGCGGGTGTATTGTATCACCAAACTGATGTCATCTTATGAAAGCACTGATAAAGATAGCATGCTTGCTTACGCTGGGCTGGGGCTCCTCCGCCCAGGCACAGCAAACGGTCATCGTCAACGGGCAACAACTGCCATCTGCCACCGTGCAGCAATTGGAAAACTACTACCAAATCAAAATCCAATCCGGCCGCTACTGGTATGACCCTTCCTGTGGGTTGTGGGGATTAGAAGGCGGGCCAGCTCAGGGAGGTATGATGCCAGGCCTGCGACTCGGCGGGCCCTTGCGTGCCGATGCATCGAGCGGCCAGACGGGCATCTTCATCAACGGCCGGCAAATCAATCAGAGGGAGCGCGCGCAGTGGGAACAACTGACCGGCCCGATCACCCCCGGCCGATACTGGCTCGATGCCTACGGCAATGTGGGCATGGAAGGTGGGCCCGCCCTGGTCAACTTGCTGGCTCTGGCACAGCAAACGCCATCCCGGCCCAACACTTCTGCCAGCCAGCAAAACACCGGCAACCGCAACACCTTTTACCGCAATTTCTATACCGATACCGGCAGCGGCAGCAGCAGCGATGGCTTTTACATCATAGGAGAAGATTGGTCCTACTCTGATTTTTAAAACTTAACGACATGCAAACAAGATGGATGCTGCGGCTGACTCCTTTGCTCATAGCCCTGTCGATGACGGCATGCAGCAAAGATAGTTCCCAGCCCAACGCACAACCGGAAGAAAGCCTCGAAAAACCAGAGCTGGAGGCAGAAATAGAGCAGCAATTCCCCTTTACGCCCAACAAAGCCTTCGGAGCGATTTACCGCTGCGGGCGACTGGGCTCTCAGCTCGACTGGTACTTCTTATTCACGGAGGATGGCCGCCTGCAGGTGCTGTTCACCACTGACCTGCACGAGGATTACGTATTCGAAGGTAGCTACACCTACCAAAACGATGAAATCAGGCTGCAAATGGCGGGGGGCGCCGACAGCCCCTTTCCGCAAGGTTTGGACGAAGCCTCCACCGTCATTATGCCCAAGCTGGGATTGGTCGCTGCCTTCGCCACCCCACAGATGATCTGTATCTGCCAGGGGCACAACCTGAACGCGGAAAACCCGCCGCAGGCAGAAGCCAACTACGATTGCCCCACCATCAATGTGCAGGCGGCCACGGATGAGGACAACGCAATAGAACTGATGCACCGCAGCGTGCCCTTCGAGATGGTCGTGCCCGGTTCCATATTCCGGCAGCAGGACACCTACGTCGATGGGCTTACCAACCCTTTGGTACGGCGCGCCTACGGCATCTACCGCCTGCAGGGCAACCGCTTCTATGCCAGCTTCCGCCTTGCCCAAGACCTGGCGGAATATGCGGAGCCAGAGCAATTACCGGTGGCTATTCAGCCGGGGGTCCCCTTCGAAGACCACAATCTGATCAGCGGGCGCATACAGAACAACTATCAGGAACTGACCGTAGACCAGCTCTCGCCAGAATCCGGCCCCTGTCAGCTGCGGTAGCCTGGTAAAGCCTCGATATGTACTGTGAATAACGCTGCTGTCTGTTTCAGTAAAGCATATAGTCAAGCATTATTGCCAATTCCGCTGGGCGGCCTGCGCTGCCTGGCGGATTTTTTCGTGGAATTTGGGCAGCTCTGCCAGTGGTTGCGGGATGCCATTGGGCTGCATATTTGCAACGCTTTACGAAAAAGCACCCAAATGAACCACTTGCCCAAGTGGCGGAATTGGTAGACGCGCTACCTTGAGGGGGTAGTGTCCTTTCGGATGTGCAGGTTCGAATCCTGTCTCGGGCATGGAGTCAACAGCCCGCTCAGTAGCTGGTCGGGCTTTTTAAATGCCTGCGCCCCTTCCATTGAATTTCACAACAGGATTGGCACACAAACACCTAGGGCCGCCCCTTTTACAGCTGTACCCGGTAAAGTACCGTATGTTCTTCCTCGCAGGTGGCACATGTCTTGGTTTTCATGGATGTGGCTTTGTTCAGTGGGCAAAGCAGGAATAACCGGGGGCCAAATCATCTTGGTCCGGCTTCGCATTTGAAAGACGGGCTGCTTCAGCCTACCACCGCTTGCCAAACGGTTGGATAGGGCAGAGGTGTAGTGCTTGTTTGGAGCAACCTTTACGTTGCAAATCAGTGCTTTGTGAACCTTGGTGTCCGGTTTTTACGGTCATTTAATCCCCGACGATAAATGTCGGGATGTGAAACCCCCCGACGATGAATGTCGGGATGTGACACACCTGCTAAACTCTCTTGAAAAACCGTTAGCCAGAACCCTACCTGCCTGACGGGGGCAGGCAGGCATTAATCACTGATTTTTCAAAGGTAAACCGCCTCGACAAGTACTAGATGCCCCCCGCAACGCAAACCAACCTCCACCCAAAATCCCCTTTGCACCCCACTAAGCGACAAGCCCAGCTCACACAGCCAGGGCAGGAATTCAAACAATCGGCAACGCTGCCGTTCGGGGGCTTGGCGCAATGTGGTTACCTTGGCGTCAAATAGTGAAAGAAAACCCACAATTATGAAAGCGCTTTTGCTCTTTTTCAGCATCGTGTTCGTTATGCCAGTATATGGCCAGATTAACTTTGAAGAAATCTTGCCGCCCAAGGATTTCAGCCTATCCATCGTACGGAGCTCGCCCACGGGAGAGCGGTTGGTGCAAGCCTCCGGCAAGCTTGATGCCATCTACACTGCTGCGGAAGGGGGCAATTGGGTGGAAGAGGCACTTCCGGGGGATTATCCCGTAGAAGATATTCGTTTTTTTGACGATGGCACGCCGCTGTTGCTGCCCCGCTTTAACGGCAGCCACCTCATCCGGCGTGATGGGGCTTGGGAGCGTATCAGCTTGTTGGGCAATGCAAATGAGGGGGTCCGCGCTTCATTTATTCATGGGGATACCCTATTTGTATTTCAAGAGGGGCAGTTGGCCTACAGCTTGGACAAAGGGGGGAGTTTTAATACGGTATTTTCAATACCTTCCCATCTCATAGACAATAGCCGCAATTTGTGGAAGCTAGATGACCACTATGTATTGCACCATACATTCGGGGCTACAGACAGCCTTTCCGTATTCAATACAGCGGGCCAACGGGTGCTTGGCGAAGAGTTGGAGTTGAGCATATTAGGCAGTGCTTACAATTCCTGTGGCGAACTCCTTTTAATGGACTACGATAATTACTATCTGCTCAAGGCAGGCGAGCCCACACTTGAGTCGGGTGCCGCTACAGATTTTTTGCCCGATATCAATTTGGCTGATTTCCTGTCGGTACAGTCTAGCAATGGGCACTACTTCGTAAAGGGTCAGCGTAAGGTTTACCGGACAGGGTTTTGCGACTATGATTGGGAATTGCTATTGGATGACGAGTTGGTAGAGGAACACGAATACTTTTGGGTAGATGGGGGAGGGGTGCTTTATTTTTACAATGAGCAGCAGGACCGATACCGCACTTACTCCACAGTGACGGCGGAGGCCACAGAGCAGCTCATTCCTATAGAACAAGTACAGCTCGTTGACGTGAACGAGTCTTCACCGGGTCACCAACTGGCGCTTACCAGCAATGGCTTGTTCAATAAGCAGCTTGTGCAGGCCGAATGGTCGGAAACGTTTTTGCCAGAGCAGCTGAGAAGCGTTGATTACAGCCCAGATGGCACCCTCTATGTGCACCGGGAAGACGGTAGCTTGGTGTACTCAACGGACAATGGGGCTACTTTCGAACCTCCGCTTCCACTGCCTTCTTCAGATACGCTCGTGCCAGAAGCCTCAGGGATAAGAGTGCTGGATAATGGCGTGCTTTTGCTCTTGGACCCGCTATTGGGAGGCAGCTTTTACTCGATCAACAATGGAGAAGACTGGAATATGGTCGACCTTCCTTTGGGTATAGGGCTGGGGGTGGATAAGGCGGTGATAAAATTTGTAGACCCTTATATTATAGTCGTCAGGGAGAATATTACGGTTACCCTAAAACGTATCGACACAGAGACGGGGGAAGTCGAAACGGCGGACTTGCCAACTTTTACGGACTTAGGGAATGATAGCCGAAATGTAGCCATACTGGACGATGGCAGCGTGTATTTTTGGGGCGCTAGCCCGGGTTATCCGCCGGGTTACTACCGGTATCAATGGGGGCAAGAGCCGGAGCAGGTAGAAGAAGTGGGCATAGGGGGCGTGGCGTTCGCTTCCGGGAATGATTTGTATTTGTACCGTCAAGGCGTGTTGAGCTTGTTCGATGGCAACGAGTTCGTAGAGCAAGAGCTACTGGGCATACCCGCAGCGGGAAACCGGGATTTCAAACGCTCCACCAATGAGCACTTGTATGTGATTGTAGATGACGAGCGTATTTTCCGCTCTACTCAGCCGTTGTCTCACGAGCAATACATTACGGGCCAGGTCGTCTTTGATTCGGATGAAAACTGCGCTTCGGATGCAGGGGAGCCCGGCTTGCGGCACTGGAAGATTCAGGTAGAAAACGAAGATTATTTCCGCTTGAGAGCGACCGACGCATCGGGTAACTTTTCCCTCTCGGTACCGCAGGGAAGCTATACGGTAAAGGCGCAAGCCCCTAATGGCAATTGGTCGCTTTGCGAAGCGGAGCAAATGGTTGAGGTGGAAGAACAAGGCGAAGAGGTGAGCCTGGATTTTCACGCGCAAGCCTCCGCCGACTGCGCTTTTTTGAGTGTTGACTGCTCCACGCCTTTTTTGCGCCGCTGCTTTGAGAATTACTACCTTGTCCGGGTGCGGAATACCGGGGCTACATCCAGCCAGAATACGGAAGTCAGGGTGTCACTGGATTCCTTTTTCTTGTTTGAAAACGCTACCATCCCCTACAGCATGGAGTCGGGGGAAATGGTATTTGACCTCGGCGAACTGGCGATCAATGAAGAGGTTGATTTCCGTATTAATTTCACCCTTTCCTGCGAAGCGGAGTTGGGGCAGGAGCACTGCGTGAGCAGCACGGTCAGCGGCGGGAATGTATGCGGGCAGTCTCCAACTTCAGCAAGCGAGTGCCAACCCAATATCGGGGCATTTGACCCAAACGACAAACGCGTGTTTGACAGTAGCGGGCGGCAGGTGGAAACCTTGGATAAAGGGGCGTATGTCTACTACCACGTCCGCTTCCAAAATACAGGGACCGATACGGCCTTTACCGTACGGATAGAAGATGTGCTTTCCGACAAGCTCGATTTGAGTACATTGGAGCTGCTGAATGCGAGCCACGACTATACTTACAGCCTAAAAGAAGGGCGGACCCTAGAGCTGGTGTTTGACCAAATCATGCTGCCGGATAGCAGTACGAACGAACCGGCTTCCCACGGTTTTTTCAAATTCAGGATAAAGCCATTGGCTGAACTAGATTATGGGGCAAGCATCTCCAACCAAGCCGCCATTTACTTTGATTTTAACGAGCCCATCTTCACCAACGATGCCCTGTTTGTATTACAAAAGCCTTCAGCTACCCACTCGCCTGGGCAGTGGGCAACAATAAGCGTGTACCCCAATCCCGTCGGAGAGGCATTGTTCATCAGCTTTCCGCCCGGGGCAAGCCGGTCAGGCCTCAGCGTAAGCATCGTAGATTTGCTCGGCCGGCCCGTGCAGCCCCTAAAACCATTGCTCAAAAACCGGGTGGAAGTCAGTAGCTTGACGGCTGGCGCGTACTGCCTATTGGTTTGGAAAGAGGGCCGCCTGCTTGGCCGTTCGCGTTTTGTGAAGCAGTGATTAAGCTTTACGTTCAGCACCACGTAAAACACTTTGCCCCATTACGCCGCTTGGGAACCAAATGGTAGTAATTTCGAATTCTGCCTTCAGGGTAAACTATTCAACGCTTCAAGCTTTTGGTTGAA
>JAAAOU010000463.1 GCA_009908745.1 Bacteroidota bacterium | reverse complement strand
GAAGGCACTTCGTGGTTGACGATGCCGGAGAGCCGGCCGGTGGGGATGCCGCCGACTTCTTCCAGCTCGGGGCTGCCGGAGAGGAAGATCATCTTGCCGTCCAGAAAGCGGCCCTTGCCCGTCTGCGCGTAGTAGTTGAACAGGGCGTTGCGGGCGCTGCCGAAGTGGTTGGGCATGCTGTCCTTGGTGAGCGGGATGTACTTCACGCCGGAAGTGGTCCCCGAGGTCTTGGCAAAGTACTTAGGCAGGCCGGGCCAAAGCACGTCTTTTTCTCCCTGCTTGATGCGTTCCACGTAGGGCTTCAGCGCTTCGTAATCGCGTATAGGCACCCGCGCGCGGAAGTCCTCGTAGGGCATACCCGCCTGTAGCTGATGGTCGCGGCCAAAGGCGGTACGCTGCCCCTTTTCAAGCAGTTGGCGGTAGACTTTTCGCTGCGCGCCCACCCCGTCGGCCGACCAGCGCTTGATGTCGCGGGCGATCTTCTTGGCGAAAGGCTTGAGGAGGAAGGATTTGATTCCCATGTGGACTGTTTTTTTGAGGGGGTGAAGATAGGGAATTGTTGAGAGCTGTGTGGGGTTGTGGGTTGCTTGTAAAAGAGAATGGCAACACTGGTTAGACCGATCGGGCTTACTTTTCTGATGCTTTGGCGTGGACTGTCTAGATCAGTGCCAAAGTGTGCGGGCTGCTGTGTTTCATCATCCCAGTCACGAGCATAAGAATACCATAAAAGGAATTCGCTAGTGGTAAAGGACACCATTAACTGATTATTTAGCATAGGCGTATATGCTTCACAGTCAATTGGCTATCGCCTTGTAAAATGATCAGGTACCTTGTTCCGTCACCGCTAGTTGCTAGTGTAGGTACTGGTAAAACTATATTGGTACTGCACCCAGTCCCAAAAGTCAGGGGCTTCCTTCTTCAGGCGCTTCAGGGTATATTGGTTGACCCAAATGACTAGAATGCAGGGCAGGTCACGGAAAACGAGCTCGCGCTCAAAGTTAAGCTCGGGTAGCAACTGACCAGGGCTGACCGGGTCTTCTGCCATCAGGCTATATTCCAAGCCGCTCAGGTGGATCAGATGTTGGATGTTGCCTGTTTCGACCTTAGCCAATTCAGGCAGCTTTTCCTTGAGGTACCGAAATAGCGAAACTACCCGCTCTCCCGTGCTGTCTATTTCATGCTGTGTGTACTTAGGAAACTTTGTTTTAAAGTCGGCAATAGCGCGTTCTTTGCTTGTGGGTGTATCAAAGCCGCAGACTAATAAAGCTGGCTTTTGCCGGTCGGCTAAGATATACTCTGGCTCTTTCCAATCTTCGGTTGGATATTTATTGATTTTAAGGTCCATGATGGGTACATTCCAAATGGTATTTTTTGAAAAATAGGCATTTTTTGGCAGTATGGATAGTCCTAAGCAGTGTCAGGCCGGAGTAGCAGGGTGCAGTTGCGATTTGTCCCCCTGTATACTTGGCTTGGGCGAGCCGGAGTGGGGCAGGTACTGTGGTGCTTAGCTTGTTTGATTCTACTCGGGTGCAATACTCACATTACTTTTGCCCCCTGACGATAAATGTCAGCGTCAAGGACTTGATGCGAAAGAAGATTATTAGGACTATCTGGTTTTAATAGATAATCTGTCAACTGTTTTCAAGAATTTGCCGTCAACCTTTTTGTGGATACCCATGGAGAGTCCCCCCTCTTTGATTCTCCCCCTAGGGGAGACAGTTCACTCTTGAGTGCGGGACCTGGAAACAGGGCGGTTGGACTTCGCTTTTCCTGCACTGGGTGAAGGTACGCTGCTTAGTGAGTGGAGGCGATAGCATAGCTACGCTGCACTATTTCGCACTGCACTCCGCGTAACATACTGCACTAGTGTGCATAAGTGCAGAGACCAGTACCAAAGTCACTTCCATACAACCCAGAGCAGCACTTATGGGGTTGTGTAAAAAGTAGGTGCTCTAGCCGACCCTGATATTGTCAGTAAATAATATTTGGTTTTTCTGCCCGCGCTGCCTCCCAGCCTCCTTAAGGAAGAGCCGCCATCCGCAAACACCATCTAGCAATTGAAACTAAAGGGACAAACCGCAACTTTTATCGCTGCTTGATTTGAAATGCTGCTTGGTTACGATCGATTTCAAGTTTTTAACGGGTTGAGGCTTACTTTGCGATCACCAACCGCTAACCTAGAAACAAAACAGCACCGCAGCCAAAGCCACGATGCCATTTTTTCATATCAGCAAGTGCACGCTTTACAGCGAGTATGCCGACATTGAGATCGTTCTCTTTTTCGTTAGCAAAGGGAAGTTGCTCAATCGTCGGTATAAAGTTGGTTTAGCAGATTTGTCTGCTTTAGGAAGCGCAGCTCACGCACTCCCGGAACTTGTTTGCCATTTCCTGCGCCACGGAGGATGAGCGCTGGTAGTAGAGGCTCTTCACACCCAGTTTCCAAGCTTCAATCATCAGCGCATTGACCTCTTTGACCGGGAACTGCGGCGGGATGTTGAGGTTCAGCGACTGTGATTGGTCGATGAACTTCTGCCGGGCCGCGGCTTGGATGATGATCTCGTGCGGGTTGATCTCGCGGAAGGTCTTGAAGACCGCCTTTTCGTGCTCGCTCAAGCCGTCGAGGTGCTGCACGGAGCCGTTCTTGAGCAGGATGGACTGCCAGATTTCCTCGCGGTCCATGCCTTTCTCTTCCAGCAGCACTTTGAGGAACTTGTTTTTGCGCATGAAGTTACCCTTCGACAAACCGACCTTGTAGTAGTTGCTGCTGTACGGTTCAATGCCCGGGCTCGTCTGCCCCAAGATGGAAGAAGAGGAGGTAGTCGGCGCCACGGCCATCAGCGTGGTGTTGCGGCGGCCGTAGCCTTTGAGCAGTTCCGGCTCGCCGTAGGCATCTGCCAGCTTGCGGGAGCCTTCCTCCGCTTGCTTGCGGATGTGGGCGTGGGCGCTGCTGTTGAACTGCTTGGCTTCCATGCTCTCGAAGGCGATGTTGTTCTTCTGTAGATAGGCGTGGTAGCCCATGACGCCAAGGCCCAGGGCACGGTGGCGCTTCGCGAAGTTGTGCGTGCGCTCCATGTAGGGCTGGTTGGCGGACTTTTGCACAAACTCTTCCATCACAGCGTCGAGGAACCAGATGGCGGTCTGCACCGCATCCGTGTCTTTCCATTCGTCGTACAACTCCAGGTTCATGGAGGAGAGGCAGCAGACGAAGCTTTCGTCTTCCTTGACCGGCAGGGCAATCTCTGAGCAGAGGTTGGAGTTGTGGATGCGCATGCCTTTGTCGCGGTACACATCGGCCGCTTGGTCATTGATGTTGTCGCTGAAGATGACGTAAGGCAAACCCTTTTCTTGGCGGCTGTGCAGCACCTTGGCCCAGATAGCCCGCTTTTCTTTGTCGCCTTCTACCATCTCCTGCATCCATTGGTTGGAGACGGTGACGCCGAAGAAGATGTTTTGAATGGCGTTGCCGATGTCTTTGATTTTCAAAAACTCTGCTACGTCTGGGTGCTCAATGTCCAGGTAAGCGGCGAAAGCTCCCCGGCGCACGTTGCCCTGCGACACGGTATCGATCATAGCGTCAAACATCTTCAGAAAAGATACCGGGCCGGAAGATTTGCCGTTGTTGCGGATGGACGCGCCCCGTTCGCGCAGATGGCCGAAGTAGGCGGAAGTGCCGCCCCCCAGCTTGGTCATCATAATGCATTCGGACAGCGTTTTGGTGATGCCGTCCATGCTGTCTTCCACATAGGAGCCGAAGCAGCTGATCGGGAAGCCGCGGTCGGTGCCCATATTGGCCCAGACAGGGGAGGAGAGGGACATCCAGCCGTTAGCGACGAGCGCTTCGAACTTGGGTTGCAAGTCCGGACGGTTCAGGCGGTTAGCAGCGGCGGTGGTGACGCGGCGCACGGCATCCTGTGGCGTTTCGCCTTCGAGCAAATAGCCGCGCTCCAGTACGGTACGGCTTTCGGGGGTGAGCCAGTGGTAGGGCTTCGGGTATGGCATGGTCTTGGTCATAGCAGTTTGTGTTTTAAGGGTTATTAAAAGAGGTCGTCGGCGGTGAACGACTGGTTATGCTTGGAATATTCTACGGGGCGCTTGGCGAAGAAGTCGTCTAGGGTATTAGCAAAGACCTCCTCCTCAAACCAGCTCATGCGGCGCAGCAGGTCCTGGTCGATCTCGAAGATCGGCTCCAGATGGATTTGCTGCAAGCTGGTATTGATACGCGACTTCATGAAATTGAGCAGCATGGCTTTGGAAACCTGCTCCAGCTCGCCCTGCTCGAAAATCCAGTCGAGGATGCGCTGCTCCTGCTCGATGGAAGCCTGTGCGGTGCGGTAGATCGTCGCTTCGTACTTGTCGGTCAGCCAGTCCGGGTTCTCCTCCACGATGCGGTTGAAGATATAAATGCCGGCGTTGGCGTGGATCTGCTCGTCCTTGCTCGTCCAGGCAATGATGTTGCTGGTGTTCTTCAGCAAGCCGCGGAAGTGGGTGAACGAAAGCACGGTAGCAAACTGGCTGAAGAGCGATACATTCTCCACCAGTATGGAGAACATAATCAGGTTAAGGCCGAATGCCTGCTCCGGGCTTTCCAGCTCGGCGGCGGCGCTGCGGTCGCGCAGGAACTGCACCCGCTCCTTGAGTACGGTAGACTGCAGGGCTTGCTCGAACTCATCTTCCAGGCCCAGCACATTCAGCAGTTGGGCGTAGGCTTCTGAGTGGCGGAACTCGCACTCGGCAAAGGTGCTGCCCAGGCCGTTGAACTCCGGTTTGGGGAGGTGGTTGTAGAGGTTGCCCCAAAAGGATTTGACATCCACTTCCACTTGGGCAATGGCCAGCAGGGTGCGCTTGATGGCGTGGCGCTCGTACTCGGCCAACTCTACTTTGAAGTCTTGGATATCGCCGGTGAAGTCGACCTCGGAATGCACCCAAAAGGTCTGGTTGATGGTGTTGATAAAGTCGAGCACTTCCGGATACTCGAACGGCTTGTAAGCCAGTCTGGGTTGAAATATACGGCTCATGGCTAATGCATTTTTAAAGGCCGGCGGGAAGCCTACAGAGCGCAAGGTAGCGGCCTTGCCTGCACCGATTGGCAGGCAAGTCATACCCCGCAAGCCCTAACTCCCGAAGGCTAGCAGTGAAATAAAAGGTACAATGGCCGGTCTTCTGACTTCCCTTCCCTCCGCCGCCTTCCCGCCGGACGGCAGTGGCATTGTGGCGAGGAATATTTCTAGGGTCACAGCAGCGGGTACTGTCTAGGATTTTCACCTAGTTCCCGTTTGGCAAACACCAAATTGCCATTGAGTACGGCAAGATACGAGGGCCCGCCAATTTCTTCAAGATTCTTTGTCAATAGTTGCTAACATAATGTGGATAACTTTGGTGAACCATTGTAAAAAAGGCATTCAAAAAGGTGTGCCGTACGCAGAGGTGTGGAGGATGCAGTGCTTGAGTAGCAACGGCATAGCTGCAGTAGGATATCAGCAGACACCGCCACCGTTTTATGGAAAGTCCCCATTTTCTGTCGTGTGCAGGTTGGGCGGGTGGATTGGACGAGAACCGAGGTAGTGAAGATATGGGGAAGCAGCGCCGGGGGAGCTTGTTTGGCATACCCCGGCGCCGTGTAGCTTCTACTAATTACATAACCACCGCTTCCTGCTTTTTCCAGTTCTGGAAGAGCCGGTCGACCTCGGGATTTTCCCGCCAGTTGTCTTCGATGCCGTCGAGCGCCAGTATCTGCTCAAACAGCTCGTCTTGGCGCAGCCCTTCCTGCAGGGCTTCGTGGTAGGGGGTGTGGCTAAAGGTCACTTGCGAGTACAGCGGCAGGAAGTCTTCCGGGTACTTATCGTGCAGGTGGGCGGCGATTGCTTTGCGGAGCAAGAACTTAGGGTCGGCTACTTTGTCGCGCATTTCCACAAAATTGCGCAGGGCCAGGTCGGCGATGGCGTTGGCATCAGCGGGGCGGCTGGCGCTGAAAGCCGGGATGATTTGGCTCCAGTCCCCGTCGTATTCGTCTATCATGCCGTCCAGAATGGTGCAGTCTTCAAAACCGGAGTTCATGCCTTGCCCGTAGAAGGGCACGATAGCGTGGGAAGCGTCGCCCATGATGAGCAGCTTGTCCTCGTGGTTCCAAGGGTTGCAGCGTATGGTGACGAGGGACGCGGTGGGGTTTTCGTGGAATTCCTGCAGCAGGTTGGGGATGACGGGCAGGCTGTCCGGGAAGTATTTTTCAAAAAAGCCCATGATCTGCTCGTCTGTTTGCAGGTTGTCGAAGGCCTCGTCCCCGCCTTTGTACGGCAGGAATAGCGTGCCCGTAAAGCTGCCGTCGACATTGGGCAGGGCGATCATCATGAAGTTGCCGCGCGGCCAGATGTGTAGCGAGTTGGGGGCAATGGCGTGGCTGCCATCTGCCTTAGCGGGGATGAGCACCTCTTTGTAGCCGTAGTCGAGGAAGGACTGGCTGTAGTTGAAATTGCGGGTGTTCATCATCAGGTCGCGGCGGATGACGGAGAAAGCGCCATCGGTGCCGAAAATCAAGTCGGGGGTCAGCTGCAATTGCTTGCCGTCCGCGCGCCGCTCGAAGCGCAGCGTGTTACTTTCGAGGTCCACACCGAGGCATTTGTGGCCAAAGAAGAAGCGGATGTTGTCGTGCTCGTCGGCTAGTTTGATCAGCTCGATGTTCAGGCCGCCGCGGGAGACGGAATAAATGGCTTGATCGTCTTGCCCGTAGGGCTGGAAGGTGAGCTGGCCTTGCTCGTCGTGCATGCGCCGGCCGTACATGGGAATAGCGACTTTGCGGATCGTTTCCTTTACCCCGGCTTTTTCCATGGCCCGCCAGCCGCGGTCGCTCATGGCCAGGTTGATGGAGCGGCCGCCGATGAAGCCGGCTTTACGCGGGTCGTCCCGCAGTTCGTAAATATCCACTTTGTAGCCACGCTTGGCCAGCATGACTGCCCAGGCTGAGCCGACTAGGCCGGCGCCGACGATAATGATGTGCTCTTTCATAATTTGGTCTTATGCTTACGGGCGGTACCGCCCATTTTTTCAAAATAGAAACCGCAGCGCAATGAACTGCGAAGCGAACCCAACGAGGTAACCGCCGTACAAGTCCAAGGGTTCATGCGCTTGCAGCAGTAATCGGGCACTGCCGACAATACCTGCCATTACTATGACAAAAACCAGCACGCCGTTCATGCTCATTTCTACCATGCCGATGATAGTGGAATGTATGGTAAACGTATCATAGCTGAAGAGCAGCATGGTAATGACCACCATACCTACCAAACCACCCATGCCTACCGCGTGGGCGCTGATTTTGGAGAAGATGTTGATGAAAAACGCGATGAACAGGCCGATAGACGCCCCGAGCAAGAAGCTGCTGAAGGCGGTGGGCACTTGGTCGCTGCCCAGAAAGTTGCGGAACATCCAGATGTAGAACATGCCGGTGATGATGTAGGGGCCGATGCGTTCTTGCCGGGTCTTCATTTCCATCGACTTGATCATGCCGGTAAAGCGCAGCATAGCCACGGCGAACGCCGGGATGAAGAAGGTAGACAGAAACACTTGCAGGATGAGCAGTTTGCTCTGCTTGTCGCCTATGCTGTTGACCCCAAAAAGGTAGGGGTTTACCAACAGCAGCAGCACCAGCATATAGGTCACGATGAGCAGGGGGTGGAAGATAAACGAAAGGACCTGTGCCAGTGATTTCAGCATATAGGGTTGCGATTTTCGGCAAATATAGGGGTTTATTGCGGGAAAAGAGGGCGGTTTGACTCCGGCTTGCTGTCTGTAGGCGCTTTGGGGCAGGCATCACCCAATTGTTGCGGGGAACAACGCCAAACTTCGTACCTTCGCCTTTTATGGAAGCCTTTTTTGACCAACAACTACTTGAATGGGGGCAGTTTGAGCTGACGATGGGGCAGCTGCTGCTTTCCCTACTGCTGCTGGCCAGCTTGGTGCTGGTATACATGCTTATCGGCCGGTGGTTGTTGCCCCGGGCGGTCCGGCTAGTGGATATCGGGCCGGAGGAGCGCCGTAAAGCCCGGCGTATTTTGGGCACCTTGCTTATTTTCAGCGGTGTATGGGGGCTTTTAGCCATATTGCAGCTTGACCAGGAACTGCTGGAGACCACGAACGAAAGGACGGTCAACCTTTATATTTCCACCCTGCTGAAAGCGCTGATCATCTGGCAATTCGCCCGGCTGCTGGACTTCATCATCTCGCGTCTTATCATATCCAGCTACTACAAGCGGCGGGAAGAGGACCCGATAGAGGTGGACCATTACAAAACCGACACGCCCAAAGCCACCAACCGCACGGTACAGTACGTGGTCTACATCATGGCGCTGCTGTTCATCGTGCAGGCTTTCGAAATTGACTGGACATTTTTCACCTACGAGCCTCGCAACGCGGAGGAAGGCGAAACAAGGGCATTTACCGTTTCCAATATCCTCAACGCGGTATTTATCCTTGTGCTGGCGCGCCTGATCAGCTGGGTGGTGATTCAATTGGTGCTCAGCCAGTACTACCGCAGCCGCAATATCAACGTGGGTTCGCAGTACGCGATCAACCAGCTGCTAAAGTACTTCGTCTACGTCATCGCTATACTGATGGCACTTGAGGCGCTTGGCTTCACCTTGACCATTATTTGGGGTGGCGCGGCGGCCTTGCTGGTCGGTGTGGGGTTAGGCTTGCAGGAGACCTTCAAAGACCTGTTCTCCGGCATTATCCTGTTGTTTGAGCGGCGCGCGGAGGTCGGCGATGTGGTAGAAGTCGACGGCCTGATCGGCACGGTCAAGCGCATCGGCGTGCGTACGTCTTTGGTGGAGACCCGCGACAATATCGTGGTCATTGTCCCCAACTCCCGCCTGATCGTGCAGCAGTTTGTCAACTGGAGCCATAACGACAACAAGGCGCGCTTTTACATCACCGTGGGGGTGGCTTACGGTTCTGATACAGAGCTGGTGAAAAACATACTCCTCAATGTGGCCCGGGGCAACGCTTTTGTGCTGCGCCACCCACCGCCCTTCGTGCGCTTTGTCGATTTTGGCAATTCCTCGCTGGACTTCGAACTGCATTTCTGGTCACACGAATTCATCCGCATTGAGGACGTCAAGAGCGACTTGCGCTTCGATATCGACCGGGGTTTCCGCGAGAACGGCGTGACGATCCCGTTCCCACAGCGGGATGTGTGGATGCGGGGTAAGAAATAGCCTTCCAAACAATGCCCTGGCCAGCACGTTAGGAGATTGCAGTTTAAACACTAATGTCTTCTATGGATCAAGAAATTTGGGAACAATTCAAGGATTGGCTTTGGGACACCCTGACGGCACTAGGGCCGAAGATAGCGTTGGCGATTTTCATGCTGGTGGGCGGCATCATACTTATCCGCCTGCTTGCGCGGCTGCTGAATAAGACCTTCCGCCGCTCCCGTGTAGAGCCCTCCTTGCGCACTTTTTTGGAAAGCCTGATCAAGTTTGCGCTTTACACGATACTGATTGTGAGTATCGGCACGACCATCGGCATTAAAACCTCCTCCTTTGTAGCCATCATAGGCGCTGCGGGTATCGCCATCGGTTTGGCACTGCAGGGCAGCCTGGCGAATTTTGCGGGCGGCGTGCTCATTCTGATCTTCAAGCCCTTCAAGGTTGGGGATTTGATCTATGTGAATGACAAGCTGGGGACGGTTGCCAAAATTGATATTCTGTACACTCGCCTGGTCACTTTCGACAACCGCATTATCACTATGCCCAACGGCAACGTAGCGAACAGCGATGTGGACAACCGCACCATGCAGGAAAGCCGCCGGATTGGATTGGATTTGAAGTTTGATTACAATGCTGATATCAAAGCGATACGTCGTATTGTAGTGGACACGCTGAAGCAGCACCCGAAAGTGCTAGCGGCGCCTGCCCCCGACCTGTGGCTGGATAGCATCGGTGAGTATGAGTTGAAAGTCACTGCCCGCTGTTGGGTGCGCCCCGAGGACTATTGGCCTGTGATTTGGGAACAGTATGAAGCGGTGAAGGAAGCACTCGAGGAAGCCGGTATCCCCATGCCTATACAGAAGCAGGAGGTCTATTGGAAGGGGGTTCCTACTAAGCGTGAGGCGACTTGGAATGAGCAGAATTAGGGTCGCCTTGAAGGAGACATTTTATAATATTTGCTTCAGGTCTGCGGAGGAATGTTATATTTGGGTAAAATTGCGTACCCAAAAAACGACCTTAGTATGGAAATTTCAAAGATTATAATCGCGCTCAGCATACTGTCCACAGGGCTGGCAACCACCATCAATGCACAAACGATATGGGAACGGACCTTCGCCAAGCCCAACCACGATTACAAAGACTACTCCATCACTACCGCTGCCGACGGTTCCGGCGATGTACTGCTGGCCGGCACCCTTTGGGATAAGGGGTCAGATACTTACCGCGCCCATCTCATCCGTATAGACGATGGCAGCGCCGCCGTGGTTTTTGAGCAGACCTACGAGCTGGGCGGCAACACTTGGGCGATGAGCATCGCGCCATTCCAGTCAACGGCCGGCACCGGCTACGCCATAACTGGGTTTGTGGAGCAGGGCGGTTTTCGCCGCACGGTTGTAGCGACCTTGGATGAAGGGGGGAGCATACTGCAGGCCCGGCTTTTCGAGCAGGGGGGCGACAATGGCATGGGCTTGCACATCAAAGCCACGCCCGACGCTGCCAACGAGGGCTTCGTGCTGGTGGGCATGGTGCATGAGCCTACCGGTGGTTTCAGTTTGCAAAACGCGGACAAAAAAGGGTTTTGCTTCAAGCTTGATCAGGGGTTGAATACCGTGTGGGAGCAGTATCTGGATGTGCCTCTGGGGCCGTCTTACTCCCGGGATTACGACGTTGCTTCCTTTGTAACGCCCACCGATCAGGGGTACTTCATAACCGGCGGCAAAAATATGTTTACGATATTCGGCCAGCAACGTCAGGGCATACTGGCGGTGATGCTGGACCCTTCGGGCAACCCGCTCTGGGATGCCAGCTACTTTACCGGCAACTTTGCGGACAATGGGGCTAGCGCCTACTACGACCAAGCGGCGCAACAAGTATATGTGCTGACCAATATCTCGGTTTCGCACCATTTGGGCATCAGTGTTTTCGACGCCAATAGTGGCGCTTTGGACAATGCGGCTTCTTTTGAAGCTTCTTCCTCCAATTTCGACCTAGACAAGTACGGATATTGCATGGTGAAAGCCCCATTCAGCGATCAGCTGCTGATCAGCGGGCGCGGGGCAGACGGGCAATGGGCCAACGATAACGGCTTGGGGCAGCCGGGCTTTTTGGTGAGCTACGACCTGGCCAGTCAGCAGTTTGGTGTGCACTATTCTGAAACGAACTCCTCGCAGGCGATTGGCAATATCATAGTGGAAGCGCCTTTCTTCCTCAACCCGCTACGCTTGTTTTACTACCCGCAGTCCTTGGTCAACATCGATATGCAGCACAGCGCTATGGTGTCTTACACCGGCACAGCTGCGGATGACCTGAGCCTGGTGGTGCGGCAGTTCAGCCACCTCAGCGAGACGCAGTACGAATTTTGCGCAGACAGCAGCACGCTGGTGTTGGATACCCTCATGCCCGTGGGGGCTACACCGGAAGATTCTTTGGTGTATACCAGCTTGTCGTCTACGGTGCAAATGCCGGCCTGGAACGCCACCGCTGAGTCGACCTCTACGGACACGCTTTGCTTTGTGGGTTCGGATACTTTTTCCTGCGAAAGCAATTTGGTGCAAAATGGGAACTTTGAGCAGGGGATGCCCACCACGAGCGACGAAGACATCAGCAACGCCGCGAACTGGGGGGGTATATGGAGTAACGCGGGTAGCGGTTTCAGCTCAGCGGATTACTACAGCGATCAGACTCCGTTGCCGACTGCACTGCAAGCTCCGCTGCCGGCTTCCCAAGGGAAGTTCGCGGGGTTTTGGTCGCGCATCCAGGGCGGCGATGTGTTCCGGGAAGGTATTTTGAACGAACTCAGCAGCACGATAATGCCGAATACGGGCGTCTATGAATTGAGTTTCAAAACAGCCTGTTTGTTCACCCCTGCTTCGCCAGCCTCCTTAAGTATTTTTGTGGCCGACGGCGGCATCAACGGCGGGGCAGCGGTTACGAGCGGGACGAGCCCACTGAATACCGCTTTGTTTGCCGACAGCTGGGAATTTGCGGTACACCCCCTCACGCCCAACTGTGACAACAACTTCCAAACCGTCACTTTCACCTTGGATACAGGTGACCCACTCTTTCCCGCAAGCGGAGTCAACGCCTTGTTTTTTACCCGCACGGATGGCGTAATGCCGGGGGCCTACGTGGCGATTGACGATGTGTGCCTGCGGTTGGCTTGCTGCCAGGAAAAAGAGGTGTTTGCCGATGCGGTACAGAACGGCTTTACCCTCACCACCAATGGCAATACCGTTACCGTGGACAACGACTTGCTGACCCGCTGCAGCGAAGTCCGTATTGACTGGGGTGACGGGCAGACCGATTTGCTGCCGGCCGGCGACTTGAGTGTCAGCCATACTTACGCGATGGGTGCAGCTTACAACATCTCCATTTTCGTTTCTGAGACCGCGGAGGATGGCACCGTCTGCAACGAAGACCGCTTTATGACGACGATAACAAGTGCGGCAAACCCGCAGCTGGTCTCCGGTCTTAGCGTCTACCCGGTGCCGGTGCAGCAGCGGTTGAATGTGGAGTGGTCACAGGCGGGTGCGGTGCAACAAATCGTGCTGCGGGGGGCCAATGGCGCGTTGCTGCAGCGTATGGCCATTCCTCATACAGCGACGGCCACTTCCATAGACATGACGGGGCTGCCGGCGGGGCTGTACTTTTTGCAGTTGGTTACGCCGGAGGGCGGGCTGCTGGCGCGTAAGCTGGTGAAAAAATAAGGTCGGAGGCATTTGAGTAGTAGCTGTTCAAGCCGCCTGCTGCAGCTGCTCGAAACGCAGGCTGAGCACGTCTTTTTTGAAGGCTTCGAAGTCAAAGTCTGCTGGTAGTTGCATTTCTTCTATTGCCCGGACAAGCCCCTCCAGCATTAGCTGAAAAAATTGGGCCTCGTTTACCTCGATGGCTTGTTCCGGGTCCATCAAATACTCGACCTTCAGCTTCTTCGTAGAGGGATTGTATTTACTCTCGGGGGAGAAGACTTCCCCAATGAGCGGAGAAAAGGAAATATGCTGTATAGCATCGCCATACTTGGACAAGTCTATTTGTTCTGCTAATAGACACTTCAACCGATGACTCATGTTGAACTTACTGCCAATGGTGTCTAAATCAATTTGCTTGATGTAGGTGAAGTTTGAGAATTGGTCCATATTTCGACTCATTTCTTACAATATATGGATTTTTTAATTTTTGTTTGCATTTCCCGGAGGACGTATCAGTTTAGCTTCCAGTTTATTGGATTGCGGTAAAAAACGATAAGCCAATATTTTATTGACTTCCATTTTCTTGCATTCACTATAAGAACCTCGAAATTCTTCCAAGTAAGTTACCCCTAGCTGTATATACTGGCTTTCAGTGTATCGACTTTCTCCCTGTGTGGTTATACCATATCGGTAAATTTCACCAGTCTTTACAGTAACCGCAGGAATTCCAAAAGGACAACGTAAACAAGGACGTTTTGCGGTGTAGTCAGCAACAAGTACGTATTGCACCCAAGCTTCGTGCCGCTTAGCTATTTCTTCTGCTTCCTTTCGAGCGGCCTCTACTTCCGCATTATCCAACGATGGATCGTCGTAAAAGCGTTTCCAGAAATCTGAACTGGCGAAGAGAATGGCTATCAGCCCGGCGAGTAGCAGCATAGCAGGAAAGTAAGGAGGGCGTTTCCTTTCGTCGGAAGTTTCATCGCTTTGGCCTTTTTCAGGCTTTACTGGAGCTGTTGTTTTCATTAGGGCAGGGTTTCACTTGTGCAATATATCAATAATTTGAGTTTATTTTAAAAAAATTACGCACTTTAATGATATATTTTGACTTGCACTCACTATCCCAGCTCCAAATACTTTTCCACCTCCTTCACCGTCTGCCGCGCCGTGCGCCCCACGCCGATCACCGTAGCCGAGGCAAAACCTGTCCAGCCGCCGTAGCCGACCAGCCACAGCCCGGGTACTTCGGTAGAGCGGGTACCTTCGGTAGCGATGCGCCCCCGCTCGTCGCGTTCAACCAGGCCTTGCAGGTGATCTGTAGCGTAGCCGAAGCCGGTGCACCAGACGATGGCGTCGAAGGCTTCCCGCTCGCCGTTTGCCCAGACGGCCCCGTCTTCATACAGTGCCTGCAATTGCCCCTTCGCCCGCAGTACGCCCCGCTCCCGCGCTTCAAGCACCGAGGGCACCATGACGATATTGCCCAGCCCAAACTTCTTGGCGTCAAAAGGCTCGCCTTTTTGCTGCGCGTAGTATTTGGCGGAAGCCACGTCAAACAGCACCCGGCCGTCCACATCATCGGGCAGGAACTGTGGAGTTTTGCGTACCGCCCATGCCGTTTTTGCAACTTTGGAAACCTCTGCCAAAATCTGCGCCCCGGAGTTGCCTTCGCCTACGATGAGCACGCGCTTGCCTTTCAATGTTTCCGGGCTTTTGTAGTGCGCTGAATGCAACTGCTCCCCCTGGAAAAGATTGCGGCCGGGGATAGGCGGGATGTAGGGTTTGCCCCAGGTGCCCGTGGCGGAGATTAGGGCCTTGCTGCGGTATTCGCCTTTGGAGGTCTGTAGCACAAAAACGTCCTCTTCTCGTCTGACCTGCTCCACGGCTACCGGCCTTTCGATTGGAAATTGATACCGCTCCTCGTACCGGCAGAGGTAGTCGATGGCCTCCGCTTTGGTCGGGTAGTCGCCTTCGGATTTCGGCATCCACCAGCCCGGCAGGGAGCTGTGCTCGGCAGGGGAGAAGAGGGTGAGGGAATCCCAGGCTTGGTGCCAAGCCCCGCCG
>JAAAOU010000389.1 GCA_009908745.1 Bacteroidota bacterium | reverse complement strand
CTCGTTGCCGAAAACGAGGGCGTACTTTGCGTCTTCTTCCCACTGAAAATCTTGCAGCCAAGTCCGCTCGTCGGCCTGTTCTACGGCGAGTACGGTGTAGCCTTCATCTTTCAGCTGCTGCACCGCTTCCGCAGTTTCTTTCACATACGTCCATCCTACCGAATCCGTAGCGCCGATGGCGGTCTTCAGGATCTCCCGGTGGGGCGGGGTGCCGGTGATGCCGCAGAGGTAGATATGCTGTAGGGCAAAAGCATCCGCCGTGCGGAAGGCCGAGCCCACGTTCAGGCCCGAGCGGATGTTGTCGAGCACGAGCACCACAGGCGCTTTGGGCTGCTGCTTGAAGGTGGGGACATCGGGGCGGTTGAGTTCTTGGAGTTTTAGTTTGCGCATGGGTTATACTTGGTCGGTGAGGCTATCCACTAGTTCTTTGTACCGGGATTGCCCGGTACGTTGGTAGAGTTCTTTTGCCAGGGATAGCAGCTTTTTCAGGAAGGGCAAAGCTTCTTCTGCCTTTGTCGCCCTTTCTGCAAAGCCTAGATAAGTCGTTAACAAATCATCTGCCAGCTCAGTTGATTCCCGGTTACGGGTCTGTATGGCCTCCGCTATTTCGAGGTCTTTAAGGTAGTACTGGTTCGCTTCTTCCACTGCTCCCTCTTTAGTTTTGAGCTGGCCTAATTTATAATACGCTACACTTAGGTCCCTTTGGAGTTGTTCGGACTGTGGGTTTTGATTGGCTAAAATTTGACTCAGAGAAAGATATGAGTCGTAATACCGCCGAGCTTCCGTATATTTTCCAATATCCCGGTAAACATCCCCAAGCTTACTCAAAAGCGTGGATTTTAAGTGGCTTTCCTTAGGCGCATTAGCCAGCGCTTCTTCCAAACATTGAATTGCCAATTCGTACTTACCCGCTTTCCAATAAATATTCCCTACCGTTCGGAGCTTATCGTCCGGCCAGGCTTCGTCGGCTGGCTGGTATTTTTCCAGTAGTTCCATGGCTTTTCTCTGCCCATCGAGTTCTGCATAGGCTTCGGCTAGGGGTAAAGCGAAGTCAGTCGCAATGCGTTGAGCAGGCAGCCCAGCTTCCTCCGCTTCCTGTAGTTGCTTCTTCTTAAGCTCTAGTTGCAGCTCTAGCGCCGGGTATTCTTCTTGGCTACGGTATTCCTCCCGGAAGCGGGTCTGCAGGAAGTCATCTGGTGTTTCTATCTCCGCCGTTTCGTCAAAGTAAACGACCACCATGCGCCGCTGGGAGAACAAGTCGGTCGCCAAGTTGCTAATGCGGCGCAGCGTCGGCTCGTCTACCCAGAACAGGATGGGCCGGCCCAACTGCACAATGCCCTCTCGGGCGTAGTTGAAGGACTGCACGTTGCCTTCGGGAGCAAGATAGTGGGGTAACCCCTGTACAATCAGGCCGCCGTTTTCGCCTAGGGCTGATTCAAGCTGGTGCAAGAGTGGTATTTCTTGTTCCAATTGGCATAAAGCCAGCCGAGTTTGGTATTTGTTTTTTGCTGCTTCAACAATAGCTGATGTCGCTGCTGGCAACAGGCGCTCGTCCTGTATACAGGCAAAGGCGTACCCTTGCTCGTCTTCTCGGCTTAAGAAGCGAGCCAGTTGGTTAATCCGGCTGAAGTAGGGTCGCTGTGTCATGACAATAAATTCCGCTCTTGTAGCAACGCCTTCACCATAGGGTGTACATCGGTCCAGTCGCTGCCGTTGTTGTAAGCTAATATACACAAATTGGAGCGCAGGTGCATGACTTCTTCTGTATTGAGCACCAGCTTATCCTCACTTTTGGCAAGATCGCTTAGTATTTTGAGGTAGGTTTCTGCTTCGTACAGCTTATCGCCGTCCCGGAAATCGGCTATGTTGCTGTTGTAGTCGCGCTTGAGGCTGTTAAATGCGGCCTGCCAGTCGGCGCCTCTTCAATAGCTGCCCGGCCAAAGTCTAGTGCGTTATCCGCTGCTTCCTGTATCATCAGGAACAGGTCGCGCAGTACGCCGCCGGAGTAGCGGATCATGGTATGGAGCAGTTCCGGGCTGGAAAACAGTTGGCTGACATCCATACGGGCTTCAATAATTTTCCGCATTAATTTTAAGCCTTCCTCTGAAGGCTGACCATCTCGTTCAATCACCTTAATCATAGGCAGTTCGTACACCTGCGTAAAGTAAAGTGGGAGCGAATCTGATTGTAACGGGTATTGCTGTAGAAGAGCGCTGCGGGGAAGGTATAGATCACATTGGTTCGGATCTGCGTCAGCTGGCTTACGTAATTGTAGAAAAGGTCGAAGGAACGCTCGGCCGGTATCTTATCCAGGTCCTCCAGAATAATGAGCAAATCTTTTTTACTCGATCTTTTAGCCAGTTGGATTTGAATTTCGGCAATCAGGTCATTGCAGTGCCGGATGAGGTCAGATAGCCGGGGCTCAATTTCGGTTTTCAGCACCTGCTTGAATTGCTTGCTGGTTTTTGCCGTAAGGCGGAATTTACCAAAGAACTTCGCCAAAATAGAGGTGCTCAGCTCGCCGCCCATGTCCAAGCCGCCGCTTATATTGTACTTCTCACTCACCCGTTTTATTTCCGTAGAGGTTGCCCATAGCTGAATCGACTTTAGGTACTCGGTGCTAATTTTCAGCTCGTCTTCAACCGCCGCCACAAACAGGTGCTCCATCATGATGATAAAAAGCTCGATGTACTCTAGGTTGACTGGGTCGAGTTCGTCGTGTATGGAAATATTTAACACCAGAAACTCGTCGGTCAGCTCCTTATCTAGGTAGTTCAACTCCGTGCTTTTGCCGCAACCTTTATAGCCAGCGAAGAGGATGTGCTCATTACAGTCTGGATTGTTGCGGAGCAGGCGCGCCATCCGGCTTTTAGGGTTTTTGCCACGGACTGCTGCTGCTTCCTGATAGAAGTCATCTAGGTCTTCTTTAGCAATCGGGTGATTATTAAACGCTCCATAAATATGCTCTAGATCATAGGCGTATTTGAGTGCCATTGGTCGTTTTAGCTTTGCTGAATAGTAAATATAGGGATTCTTAGAGTTTTCGGTATAGTATCATCTTGATGCCCCCGCTTCGTAGCTCATGCAACCGTTTCCAATCCTCCCGCAGCCGCACCCGCTCCCCATCCGTAAAATCATTCATCACATTGGAATACAGGATATAGCGCTGTTTGGACAGGTTCTTTGGCGCAAAGCCAGATGTTCTTTCGGAGAGGTCCTTATAATACTGCGGCCCAATCTCCGGAAACGCCGTGCCGACCTGCTGCAAAGGGATACCCCGCTCATCCAAGTAGTCGATCATGCGGGCTTTGAGGCGGTAGTAAGGCAGGTGGGCGAGGGTGCTGTCCCAACCCTGCGCGATGTGGTCGGGATAAACCCAGAAATGCCCGCTGATGGGGCCGAGGGTCATTAGGGCTAGCAAACTTGCTTTCCAGGCGCGTTGCAAGCTGCTGCTAACTACGGTAGTAAAGGCCAGCAATTGCAGGGCGGTCATAATGGGCAGCAAGTACCGGTGCTGATGCAAATGGGCGTAAAGCAAGAAGGGCAGGCTGAGTAAGAGCGTGCACAAGCCAAAGAGCAGGGCGGCGGTCCTCAGTTTGGGCATGTCAAATGCCAGTTGTTTGCGCCAGATCCGCCAGGCGGCAGCACCCAGGGCCAGCCAGACAAAGGCCATACCAAAGTCGAGCAACCGCCAACCGAGCAAAACGGTATTCTTCAGCATTTGGCGCAAGCCCGCCCGTTCAAAGCTCGGTGCCCATTCGGAGCCGGCGTGGTAACCGATCCAGCCGGTTTGCCAGTAGTGGTAAATCAGGAAGGCGGAAGCCAGTAAGCCGGCGGGCGCATAGGGCAAGGTGGATTTTAGGATAGCGCCAAAAGTAGCTCGTGTGGGCGTAGCTGCTGAGGCAAAAAATCGCTGGTAGGCATCGAATAGGAAAAGGGCCACCACTACCATCATCCCGCGTGTGCTGATGGCCGCCAGCAGCAAGCCGCCTATGATTTTTGCCGAAAGGCGCTGGTACAAAATGCCGTAGAGCCCCAGCAGGAAACCGCAAACCAAGACTACATCCGGGCTGATGAGCAACATTTGCGTGAGGAGTACGGGATTGGCCAAAGCGATGAGTGGAAACACCCACCCCCAGCTTTTCGAAAAATACCGCCCGATGGGAAACAGCAGCAAAACAATCCCCCAAACAAAGGGCAGCATCGCCCAATGGCTGACCGCCAGGCTTTTGCCGAAGAGCGTCCAGGCGGCAGCGAGATAAAGCCCAAAGAAAGGCGGGTGCCCGCTGTCGATGTCCTCCGGCAGCAGCAGGGTGGAAAACGATTGCTCGTAGAACCAGTGCGCGTGCTTGGCCCCCAGCTGTATGGTGTCCCAGAAGAAGGGCTTGTCTTGCATCAGGCCTATTGCCAAGGCAGAAAGCAGCAGCAATGCCCATCGCAGATATGCAGCTCGGCGGCTTTTCAATTAGGCTTTTTGTATTTGCGTTCTACGGCGGCTTTGACAAAGGCCACGAATAGCGGGTGGGGTACTTCTACGGTGCTCTTCAGCTCCGGGTGGTACTGCACACCCACGAACCAAGGGTGGTTTTTGATTTCGACGACTTCCACCAAGTCAGAGTCTGGGTTGATACCCGAGGCGATCATGCCTGCCTTTTCCATTTGCTCGCGGTAGTGGTTGTTGAATTCGTAGCGGTGGCGGTGGCGCTCGCTGATCTTCAAGCTGCCGTAAGCGGCGCTGGCTTTGCTGCGGCGGCGCAATTCGCAGGCGTAGGCACCCAACCGCATCGTGCCGCCTTTCTTCGTGATTTTTTTCTGCTCCGCCATCAGGTCGATGATAGGGTGGGGCGTAGCGGGGGCGACCTCTGTGGAGGAAGCGCCTTCTAGGCCCATGACGTTGCGGGCAAATTCCACCACGGCACACTGCATGCCTAGGCAGATGCCAAAAAAGGGGACTTGCTCCTCGCGAACGTACTTAATGGCTTCGATCTTACCTTCAATGCCCCGTTCCCCAAAGCCCGGTGCTACCAGCACGCCGTCGAAGGGCTCGAGCTTTTCGGCCACTTCTTCACCATTGCCTTCCAGCTGCTCGGAGTGGATGGGGTGGACGTGTACTTTGCATTCGTTCACCGCGCCGGCGTGCACGAAGGACTCGTGGATGGACTTGTAGGCATCCTGCAGCTCATTGTACTTGCCGACTAAAGCGATATTCAGTTCGTAGGTGGGGTTTTTCAGCTTGCCCAAGAAACCTTTCCAGGCCCGCAGATTTGGCTCGCGGCGGTCTTTCAGGCGCAGGCGGGTGATGACCACGGTGTCGAGTTTTTCGCGCAGCATCAGCAGGGGCACGTCGTAGATACTGTCGGCATCGATGGCTTCAATGACCGATCCAACATCCACATTGCAAAACAGCGCCAGCTTACGGCGGATGTCCATGCCTATGGGGTGCTCGGTGCGGCAGACCAGGATATCCGGCTGAATACCGGTGTTGAGCAATTCCTTGACCGAGTGCTGCGTGGGTTTGGTTTTCAGTTCTTGCGCCGCCCGGAGGTAGGGGATGAGCGTCAGGTGGATGACCAGGCAGTTGTCGACGCCCAGCTCCCAGCGCAATTGGCGTAAAGCTTCCAGGTAAGGCAGGGACTCAATATCGCCCACCGTGCCGCCCAGCTCGGTGATGACGATGTCGTACTCGTGGGACACGCCCAGCAATTGGACCCGCCGCTTGATTTCGTCAGTAATGTGGGGGATCACCTGCACGGTTTTGCCCAGGTAGTCGCCGGCACGTTCTTTCTCAATAACCGTCTGGTAAATACGCCCCGTGGTCACGTTGTTGGCCTGTGAGGTCGGCGTATTGAGAAAACGCTCGTAGTGGCCAAGGTCAAGGTCGGTTTCCGCCCCGTCGTCCGTCACATAGCATTCCCCGTGCTCGTAGGGGTTGAGCGTGCCGGGGTCCACGTTGATGTAGGGGTCAAACTTTTGGATGGTTACCGAAAAGCCGCGTGCTTGCAGCAGCTTAGCTAATGAGGCAGAAATAATACCTTTTCCGAGGGATGAGGTCACCCCGCCCGTAACGAAAATATACTTGGTCATTCAGAAATCGCTTTTTACGAATTGCTTGTTACGGGATGCAAAGGTAAGCAAATCAGCTGTAGTAATGGAAAAAATCCGTGCTGCTGTGAATAAATACCGTTGCTTTGCTGTTACAGTAAGTGAACCAAAACAAAACCAACATGGCTACTTTCAAAGAAAGCATGCAACAGCGCCTGAAAGAATGGAAAGGCGAACTGGAAGAGATGCAAGTCCAATTCAACCTTGGCAAGCGGGAAGCCGCCGACAAATTCGAAGCGAACAAGAAGAAGTTCCAGCACTGGCTGGAAGAGCAGCGCGCTGAGGTGAAGGAAGAATTGGGGGAAACCCGCGGCGAGCTGCAGGAGGAGTACGACGAGCTGCTGGCCAAGCTTAAAAAATCTTCTACGGCTGCCGAAAGCAATTTGCAAGAACAAGAGCAGGAGCTGCAGGCTTCCATCGACCGCCTGGAAATGCAGGCCAACCTAGCCCAAAAAGAGGGCGAGCAAAAAACGGTCGAGGCTGCCGAGAGCCTGCGCGACCGCCTTACCCGTTTCCGCGCCCAGATGAACGTGCTGGCGCTGCACGCCAAAGACGAAGCCAGCGAGGAGTACAAGGAAGCCAAGGAAGAAGCTCGCGAAATGCTGGACGACTTCAAGAAGAAGTCTGCAGAATGGCAATCCGAAGCTCAAGAAGAATGGGAAGAGTTCCGCACCGATTTCCAAGCCAAGCTCAAGAAGTGGCGTGCCAAATTCTAAACGCATAGCCCAACAATTACAAGAAGGCCTTACCGATTTGTACGGCGCCCTGGAAGCCCGCAGCATGCTTCGCATTGTGTACGAAGACGTGCTCGGGCTTTACCGTTTGCAACGGCCGCTGACGGATGATCAGGAAGCAAAGCTCCGCCCAATCCAACAGCGTTTATTGAGAGGGGAACCCCTGCAGTACGTGCTCGGGCAAGCCGATTTCTACGGTTACAAATTCAAGGTAGACCCGGCAGTACTTATCCCCCGGCAAGAGACAGAGGAACTGGTGTACATGATCTTGGAGCAGCAAGGCAACAAGCCCCTCCGCCTGCTCGATGTGGGCACGGGGAGCGGCTGCATACCGATCACGCTTAAACTCAAACGGCCAGCTTGGCAAGTGGAAGCGGTAGACGTCAGCCCGGAAGCGCTGCAAATCGCCGCGGATAACGCGCAGCGCTTAGGAGCTGATGTAAGGTTACAGCAGCTCGATATCCTTGATACGGCTAACTGGCCTACTTTGCCGCCGTACGACATCATCGTCAGCAACCCGCCTTACATACCGCCCTCCGAGACGAAGCACGTCCCGCCGCATGTGCTTGAGCATGAGCCCCATCTGGCTTTATTTACCGAAACGGAGGATGCGCTGGTCTTCTACCGCGCTATCGCCGCATTCGCCCGGCAGCAGCTGCGCCCCGGCGGCTGGCTTTATTTTGAGCTGAATGAATTCAACGGGGAGCAGGTGTTGGAAGTTGTTGAAAGTCAGGGGTTTAATCAGGTTGGATTGGAGCGGGACTTGAATGGGAAAAGCAGGATGTTGAAAGGTCAATTGTAAATGCAGATTCTACAGGGCAATCGCAAAGTAAGCCTAAATTCGTAAAAAACCTTGAAATCGATTGATAACCAAGCAGTCTTTCAAATCAAGCAGTGATGGGAGTTGCGGTTTGTCCCTTTAGTTTCAATTGCTCGATGGCGTTTGCTATCGAGAGCAAGATAACGCGTTTCTGTTTTTTACACAACCCCATGGCGCTGGAGCAAGGGCGGAGGCTCCTCCCCCTTAAATTCCCCCTCCGCGAGGGGGATAAGTGCTGCTCTGGGTTGTAGGGAAGTGGCTTTGGTACTGGTCTCTGTACTTATGCACACTAGTGCAGTATGCTACGCTGAGTGCAGTGCGACCTAGTGCAGCGTAGCTATGCTATCGCCCCCCATTCACTAAGCAGCGTACCTGCACCCAGTGCAGAAAAACCGAAGTCCAACCGTCCTGTTTCCAGCTCACACAACCAAGGGTAAGTTGTCTCCCCTAGGGGGAGAATCAAAGAGGGGGGAATCTCTATAGGGCTTCATAAAAATTCAAGCACCTAAGTTCATGCTCATTCATATTCACGAGCGCTAAGTCCTTAATCTTCAATTATCAGTGCCTATTCAAACATTCTACTACTCCCAGTTTTCCGCAATATCCTTTCCAATCAAATTCTCCCAATTGGAATCAGCACGCCGCTTCACCTCTTGGGCAATCGCAATTTGCTTGGGGGAAAGCACCCGCTCCGGCGATTTTCCTTGCCCGATCAGCGCATTTGCCCGTGCGGCTTGCAGTGTGGTCATCGGCACGGCGCGGTAGGGGGTCTTAGACAGATAATACTTGGGCTCATCATCCGGGCGGAAGCTGGATTTAGTTCGGATTTTATTGTTTTCTATCAGCTGTACGGCGGCTTGAGCTTGTTGTTTGCTATGGACGTAGATGCGATCGGCGCACTGCGCCCGCTGGCCGGTATGCACCACTTTTTCAAATGACACCACGCTGGGGTCAAAGGTGACCTGTACGACTTCCCGGCCATCCATAAAGCCCGGTTCGGTGGCGATCACACCCGGCAGCTGGCCGTAGTTCTTTTCGCCTGTCCAGAAACAGTACATAGACAAAGTCGTCTGCTCGGTGCCATTGGCTTCGGCTTGCAGTTCTTCTTGCAGCAGTTGCAGGTACACCGGCGGTTCCTGGCGTTGAAGGCGGATGGCATCTACCATGCGGTTTACTAAGCCAAGCGGGCTGTAATTGCCGCTAAGGCGGGGCACCACATCCGCCCGGAGCGGGTTGACGATACGCACGACCGGGTTGTTCCAGGCCGGCTCGTCGAAGGAAGCAAGCACTTCGGCATCTCTGCCCTTTTTATTGTTGTAAATGGCAACCGGTACAAAACACTGCTCGATGGCTTCCACAATCAGCGGGTGGCTGAGTACCTCATCGCCGTACCGCTGGCAAGTCATGCAGCCCGGCACTTCCTGAAAGAGTAGCAAAACGGGCTTGCCTTCGCGGGCCGCTTGTTGCAAGCCGTTGTCTAAATGGCGCTCCCAGTTTACTTTGCCCAGCTCCTTCGGGTTGTCCGATTGGGCATAGACGGCTTGAAATGGCAGGGTGAATAGCAGTAAAAAGAGAATCCTGAACATAGCTTTTTCTGGTTTTGTCCAGCAAGATATAAAACAATCTACAGCCTCCGCGTCCGTAGGGCGACGAAAAGCCGCTGGGCGATGCAAAATGGAAGTTAGTAGAAAAGCTTTGGTATCGTACCAAGCAATACTTAGCTTATGTTGTAACCAAACAAGATATCCATGGACCTGCACCTGCACGAAGCCATCACCCTCATCAGCTTGAATGACGAAAAAGGCAACTACACCGCAGCGGGCGGCTACATCAACTACGCTTTCGGCGCTGCGCTTCTCACCGATTTGATACTAGCGGAACGGGTGGTCATTGAGGACGACCGGGTAAAGCTGGTTACTAATGCTATAACCGACAGCCGGGCGCTGAATGCCGTCATTGACCAACTCAGCCGCCGCAAAAAACCGATGAAGGTCAGTAACTGGATACATACGCTTGTGCAGCGTTCCACCAAGTTGTACAAACTGTGCGTCGAGAAACTGATCAAGGAAGGCATTCTCGAGCGCCGGGAGAAAAAAATACTCTGGGTGTTTTCCGTCAACCGTTACCCCACCGTGGATGGCGAGCCAGAAAACGAGCTTCGCCAACGCTTGAAAGCCTTGATGCTGGACGACACCACTACCCCCGACCGTAAAGAGCGTATGCTGCTCGTCCTCCTGCTGCACTGTGAGCTATACACAGACCTTCTCGACGACAAATCCGAACGCAAGCCTGCCAAAGCCCGCTTGGAAGCACTGACCGAGGATAGCCTTATGGAAGACCATATTGGCAAAACTATCCGCGAGATGCAAGCCGCTGTGATGGTAGCGACTACTAGTTGCATCGTTACCTGATCAGGCTTGCAGTTTCTTGCGCCAGTAGCGCAGCAGCCCCGCCACGCTCATCCAAGAGGGGTTGGCATTTTCGTAAATTTCCAGCAATTCGCCCTCCACGCCGGCATCCTTGAGCTGCTTTTGCACATGCGCTTGGAATACCGGGGTAATCTCCTTCGGGTCATTGCCCTGCTCATACTGTGGGCGCATCCACTCCGCCCAGCTCAGCAAGCGTTGTTCCAGCAGGTCTAGGTGATTAGGAATGTCCTTGGCCGGGATCCCCCCGTAGTGGGTCAGGTGTATGGTGTCGAGTTTTAAACTGCGCAGCAGACGGATAGATTCCTGCCAGTGCTCCACATTAATATCGGGCGGCGGGCAGGGCGGCACTACCGGCCCACCATCGATTTTTACGCCCGCCACATCACCGGCAATCAGATGCTCCCCCACCTGCCAAGCGATATGGTGTACGGCATGGCCGGGGGTGTGCCAAGCTTTGACAGCCGTATCGCCAATAGCGGTGGTCGTACCGTGCTGCACAGGTTTCAGCTGCTCATTCGGGATGCCTTTCATGCTGCTCCACAGCCGCTCCATGTCATCGCCGTAGATGCGGGTGGCGGAAGCGACTAGCTTGGAAGGGTCGTGCATATGCCCCTGGCCCACCGGGTGGAGGTAAATATCCGCCCCCAATTCTGCCAGCGCCCAGGCGGCTCCGGCGTGGTCGAGGTGGATATGCGTTACAAAAACGTGCTTGATGTCGGCTAACTGATGCCCATGGCGCTCCACTTCCGCCTTGAGGTTGTCGAAAGTAGAGTAGGGGCCGGTCTCAAATAAAATGGGGCCCTCGCTAGTCTCCACGAGAAATGAAGCAATGGTATCCGGTTTGCCGAGAAATTTGAGGTCTAAAGTTTTGATCATTACAGGATTCGATTTATTCGTTTAAGTGTGGACCTTGGCAGGCCACAAACATCAGCCTGCCAAGGTTTTGAGGCTGCTGGTTAATAACCTGCTGCCTGCCCGTCTTTGCGGGATTCCGAGGCGCCGTAGTATACCTCTTTTTCCGCATCGTACATAATAGCCTGGTAGCCGCCGTAGATGCCCCGCGCAAAGCCGACTTGGTGCCCTTTGCTCATTAGTGCCCGTATGGTTTCGTAGTCGAAGCCAGATTCTAAGTGTACCTCCCCACGTCCTTCGCCACCCTGGCCGGTAGGCGAGGAGCCGCCGCTGTGGTCGATACGGGGGGCGTCGCCCGCCTCCTGCAAATTCATGCCGAAGTCGATCATGTTGACGACGATTTGGGTGTGGCCCTGCGGCTGGAAATCGCCCCCCATTACGCCAAAGCTCATGAAGGGCTGGCCGTCCTTAGTCACAAAAGCCGGAATGATGGTGTGAAAGGGCCGCTTGCCCGGCTCGAAGGTGTTGGCCTGCCCCGGCTCAAGGGAAAACAGTTCGCCGCGGTCTTGCAGCATAAAGCCGAGCCCCGGCGGCACCATGCCGGAGCCCATGCCCCGGTAGTTGCTTTGTATCAAGGACACCATATTGCCCGCTTCATCGGCGACGGTTAGGTAAATGGTCTCGCCCGCGCTGATCTCGCCGGCCTTGTAGACGCCCGCCCGGTCAGCGTTGATCAATTGCCGGCGCTCGTCGGCATAAGCTTTGGCAACCAGTGTTGCTACCGGTACCTCGGCAAAATCCATATCGGCGTAGTACTTCGCCCGGTCTTCGAAGACGACTTTCTTAGCCTCGACAAAGTGGTGGATGTACTCTGGGCTGCCAAAGCCCATGCTGGCGATGTCGTAAGCTTCCAGGATATTCAGCATTTGCAGCGCCGCTATGCCTTGTCCGTTGGGCGGCAGTTCCCACACGTCGTAGCCGCGGTAGTTGGTGGACACCGGTTCTACCCACTCTGACTCGTGGCTGGCCAAGTCTTCATAAGATAGAAAGCCGCCTTGCGCTTGGATGAAATCCGCTATGGTGCGGGCAATATCTCCCTTGTAGAAGGCGTCCCGCCCGCCGGCTGCGAGTTTTCGGTAAGTACTGGCAAGTTTCGGGTTTTTGAAAATATCGCCTTTGCCAGGGGCATTTTCACCATCAACGGTATAGGTCTCCGCTACGTTGGGGAAGCCTTGCCGGATGTAATAGGGCACAGACCGCTGCATGTAATAGGCAATGAGCTCACTGACTGGAAAGCCGTTTTCGGCATAGGCTATTGCCGGGGCGAGGATTTCGTCCATTGAAAGCTTGCCAAACTTGCTGTGCAGTTCAAACCAGCCGTCTACGCAGCCCGGCACGCTCACCGGCAAAGGGCCGAGCGGCGGTATCTTGTCGTAGCCTTCCTGCACAAAGTAATCGAGGTCCAGCGACTGTGGGGAGCGCCCGCTGGCATTTAAGCCGTAAAGCTGCTCCGTCTCCGCGTCCCACACGATGGCGAACAAATCGCCACCAATGCCGCAGCCGGTTGGTTCCATGAGGCCTAGTGTGGCGTTGGCGGCAATCGCCGCGTCTATGGCGGTGCCCCCTTGCTTCATAATGTCCAGCGCCACTTGCGTAGCTAGCGGCTGAGAGGTGCAGGCCATGGCGTTGGGGGCGATTACCTCCGACCGGGTGGCGAAATTGTGCCCGGTGACCCGGTCTTGGGCTTGTGCCAAAACAGGCGTTAGCAGGGCAATCATCAGGTAGATGTGTTGTTTCATAACCAATCCGTTGTTGTTTTATTTTACTCAGATAAAATTTTCTTGCTTTTAAAAAATTAAAATCAAAACAGCTCAATCAAAGTCGTAGCCATTCAGGAAATCCTTCACCATCATGCGCTTACGCCCCTGCAATTGCAATTCATGCAGCCAAACGAAGCCGTCTTGCGTCGCCACTTTTACCCAGTTCTTATTGTCAGACAAAAAAGTGCCGGGCGGCTGATCGTGGGATTGGTTTTCCATCCCTGTTCGGAGAATTTTCAGCTTTTTGCCATCCAAGGTTGTCCAAGCGGCAGGGTAGGGGCTAAGGCCGCGGATGAAATTGTGGACGGTCTGCGAAGGTTGGTTGAAATCGATTTCGCAGGTCTCGTGGAATATCTTGGGGGCTTTGCTAGCTTGGCTGTGGTCTTGTTGCTTGAGTTCGTATTGCCCGGTTTCGATAAGCTGTATGGTTTTGAGTACCAACTCGGCACCAACGTGCATCATACGGTCGTGTACCTCGCCGGCGGTTTCGTCGGGGGCGATAGGCAGGCGGTCTTGCAGGAGGATATCCCCGGTGTCGATTTCGTGGCGGATGAAGAAAGTCGTGACCCCAGTTTCTTTTTCCCCGTTGATGATCGCCCAGTTGATGGGGGCAGCCCCGCGGTACTTGGGCAATAGGGAGCCGTGCAGGTTGAAGGTGCCGATGCGGGGCATATCCCAAACGGCTTCTGGCAGCATGCGGAAAGCGACTACCACCTGTAGGTCCGCATTCCACGCCCGCAACTTTTCCTGAAATTCAGCAGATTTCAGGTTGGGTGGCTGCAATACAGGGATGCCGTGGGCGAGCGCATATTTTTTAACCGGTGACTCCAGCAGTTTCTTTTTGCCGCGTCCTCCCCGCTTGTCGGTAGCGGTCACCACCCCGGCTACATTATAGCCGTTGCGCACCAGTATGTCGAGGGAGGGGACCGCAAATTCGGGGGTGCCCATGAATACGATTCTCAAACTCATATCAATTAAGTTGGTTTTAATAGCTGATTGTCATAATTTGTACTCTAAATCACGCCGGACTGCTTGGTTTCAGGCGTATATCAATGAGCAATACTACATCCCCTCAGCATTATGATTAGAAGCACATATATACAACTCTTCGGGCTAACAACGTTCGCATGGGGCTTGCTGTTGGCCTTTGCGCCCTTGACCCCGCAAAAAAGTCCGCATTTGCCGCGGGCCGTTCACGCCGCAGTTGACACCCTGCCGGATGAATCTTTCGACGAGCCATTTGAGGCCGCCGCGTCAAAACCGGAGCGGGAGTCCTTGTTTGCCCAAGAAGCGGACAGCAGCAAAGTCATCCCTTTGGTCAGCTTGGCAGTAGATTCCACCTTTTTACAACTCAAGGAAATCCCGGAAGATTACAACGGCTTTAAGATTGAGCTGATGACGGTACAGCAGGAGCTGCCGCCCGAGCACGATTTATTTTTCCAACACGGCAACCTGTCGATGGAAATGCTGCCCGACAGTACCTACTCCTATACGCTGGGGCAATTTCAGGAGCGCCCGAAGGCAGAGCGATTCCTCTACGATTTATTGATCGATCGCTACCCGGATGCACGGGTGGTAAAATACGAAGAAGGAGAAAGAACCTATTGATGCAAGAGCGAACATTTGACTGGAAAGCAGCTGACGGCACCTACATCTACGCCCGGGAGTGGCAAGCCGAGCAGGCACGTGCCGTTATTTGCTTGGCGCACGGGTTGGGGGAGCACGTTGGCCGTTACGAAGCATTTGCGGAATGGTTTGTGGAGCGGGGTATTACCGTTGTTGGCTACGACCGCCGCGGGCACGGGAAGTCAGCAGGCAAGCGGGGGCACAGCCCGGGCACGGAAGCCCTACTCGACGAAGTGGCCCGTTTGTTGGTGGAAGCCGAGACCCGCTATCAGCACTTACCCACATTCTTATACGGCCATAGTCAGGGTGGCGGCCTGGCGCTGTCTTACGCTCTGCACCGGCACCCCGCGTTAGCTGGTATCATCGCCAGTGCCCCTTGGATCAGCCTAGCCTTTGAGCCGCCGGCCCCGTTGATCGCTTTGGGCAAGCTGATGCGCCGTATCTACCCGGCTTTTCAACAGTCTAACAACCTGAAGACCGCCCATCTTTGCCGGGACCCAGCGGTGGTAGAAGCTTACGAAGCCGACCCGCTCGTCCACGACCGGATCACCGCAGGCAACGCTATAAAC
>JAAAOU010000467.1 GCA_009908745.1 Bacteroidota bacterium | reverse complement strand
AGCCACCGGAAGGGGAACAGTGGATGCCCCGGCGGGATGGAAAAGTCCACCGGCTCGTGGCTGCGGCATCAACCGGAATGCCCAAGTACCAGCAACTTTGGCGTGTAGCACCCGACGGGCAAGCCCAAATGGCCCAATATTGGTCGCCTGTGCAGGCAGATACGATGGGCTGGACGTACCGGTACAATCCTGCCGGCGTATTGACAGCCCTCATCTTGGAGGGGGAGGAAGCGTATACCTATCAATACGGGCCAGAGACGGCACCGCTACAGGAACTCACCCGCGACTTGCCACTTCGCTTCCCACCACGCGCATTGACGGATACGGTCTTAGTTACAAATCAACGCAATAGCGATCAGCACTGGCTGATACTCGATGAGGGCCGAAGGCTTGCCGAGTACTTGGCCGCCGATAAGGAAGGGCAGCTCACGAGCCACATGCAGTATGTCTATACGGATACCACCAACGGTACGCTACCTTACTGTATCACCACAAACCAGCTCAGCGGGCGGCAATGGCATACCTACGCCTCGCCTGTAAGCCCGGAGCGTCCGGAGACTGCCGCCCAATTGCAAACCGGTGTCTGGTACGCCGCCTGGGGGAAAAGCCCCTTGCTTTATCTCCACCCTGCAGGAAAAATGCTTTGGAAACCCAGCCCCAAGGAAGCAATGACGGAAGGCAGCTGGAGGCGAGAGGGCGGTCAATTGTTACTGCAGCTCGACAATCGCCGCACCGCACTGAAGTTTGAAGAGATAAAGGAGTCGGGGGGCAGCCTACAACTCCGTACTTCAGAAGGCGCCACTATTTTGCCTATGCTAAAAATACAAGAGCCTTCGCCTGCACGCCGCCGCCGGGCTGAGGAGCTAGCCCTTAGCCATTGGGAAGTCTACCAGTCAGGCCGGAAAGTGGGGCTGCGGCACGCCCTCGACGGCCGGCAGCTACCTGCCGAGTATGATGCAGTGGAAGCAGTGGCTGAACGTTTTGCTGTCGTTACCCTAGAAGGGTTGCAGGGCGTGGTGCGCTACGATGGGCAGCCGTTGACTCCAATTTACTATCAGCAATTGTCATGGATAGGGGAAGAGCTGCTGCTGGCTAAGAAGTCAGGCCGTTATACGTTGATCCGGCCTAATGGAACGCCCGTAACCGCTGCTGGCTACGACCGTATCTTGAAAGACGATGGCAAGGGGCTACGCGCCGTGCAAAATGGCAGAATGGGCGTGATCGACAAAGCTGGTGAAACGGTGGTTGCTTTCCAGTTTGACTCCCTCTCTACTGTATTTGGCGACAAGCAGCGGTTCGCTTGGTCTGGAGCGCAAATGGGGGTGGTTGGCGAAGATGGCAAGTGGGTGATCGAGCCCGGCTTGTACCTCCAAATCAACCCATCGGGGGAGAATCGCTTGCTGGTACAGGGGCTCACGGGCCAATGGGGGCTACTAACATCCAAAGGTGAAGTATTGGCCGAACCGCGGTACACGCATTTGCGCGCTTTGGGCCCGGCGGTCTTTGTCGCGCAGCGGGGCGGGCAGTTTGGCTTGCTGGACCGGGATGGGAAAGCACTGACCCCCTTAAAGTACCAGCTCATCAAAGGGTGTGAACCGCAGGCCGGGCAGGGCTTGTGCGAGACATTGCTGGACAACAACGCGGTGGCTCAGTTTATCTCCGCCGACGGCTTTGGCTACCTCGATGCGTATGGCCGGGAGCACCCACCCCGGCTCCCTACGGAGGAAGAACTGGCGACCGACTACGAAACGGTGACCGCCAATGAGCAACTGAAATTCACCTTCCCCAAAGCCAAGTGGAGGTGGGAGCCAAGTGCTAACCGGCTGTATAAACAAGGGGATTACGGCCGGGTGCGCGTATTCTACGAGCAAATTGAACTCGGGGGGATTGAGCCGAAAGCATGGCTAGAGGACAACTTGCCCAAGGACCTTCACCAACGGTTGCAACGGCAAGAAGTAGGGGGGCAGCCCGCTTGGGTCGTATCGGAAGTCAAGCGTATCCGCTATTACGACTTTCGCAAAAAATATGCGTACGTTCCGCTGGCAGAAGGCCAGCTGTTGCGCCTGGAATTTTCCTGCAAAGCCGCCAATTACCTAGAAAATGCCCAGGACCTCTACGAAATCGAGCAGTTGTTGCGAGTGAACCCCTGATTTTTATGGCGCGGCACAGAAAAAATTAATACCTTTGCGAAGCAAAATGCAAACCGCCTGTTTCGTACAGGGTGCAAGCATTTGTTCATTCAAATTTTTCATCAAAAGAGAAGCATTGCTTCACAAAAAATAGAGGTACGTTCTATGCTGATTATCAACGTTAAGGACGGTGAATCCATCGACCGGGCACTTAAGCGCTACAAGCGCAAACACCGCAATGTAGGTGTGATCAAACAATTGCGTAAGCGCAAAGAGTTCACCAAGCCATCTGTACAGCGTCGCAACGAAATTTTGAAAGCGAAATACCGCAACGAGAAAGACCAAGAAACGGGGATGTAACAAACCCGCTGTCTGCGTTGTGAAAATCAATATATAAGGCTTCAGGTAGGATTGAACTTACCTGAAGCCTTTCTGCCTTTGTGCACAAAGCAAGGGGCGTCATAACTTATCTCACCAGCTGAAGGTCCCCTTCTACCAGCACTACCACCCCGTCGATGAATTCGACCCGGGCGAAAAACGCGTATACGCCGATCGCGGCTTCTTCCCCTTTGAAGGTGCCGTCCCAGCCTAAAGTGGGGTCATTGGGCGGGAAATTGCTGGCCTCGAAGACCATGCCGCCCCAACGGTTGAATATTTTCAATTCCTCGATCTCCCGCACGCCTGGCCCGGCGTAAATCGTAAAGCGGTCATTGGTGCCGTCATCGTTGGGCGAAAAAGCATTGGGCGGGTATATCGGCCGGTTTTTGATGACCCGTACGGTGACGGAATCCTGCGCCACGCAACCCTCCGCATCTATAGCGGTGACGGTGTAGGTGGTGGTATTGACCGGATTGGCTTCTGGGTTGGGGCAATCGGTGCAGGACAATGAATCCGGCGGCATCCAGTCGTAGCCTTCTACCGGAAAATTGGGCACGGCGTTCAGGCTGGTGCCGTACCCGAGTTCGATGCGGATGTCCTGCCCGGCGTCGACGGCTAGCTCCGGCGGTTGGGTGACGGTGGCGTCTACGGTGTTGATGCAGCCGTTGGCATCCATTATGGTTATGGTGTAGTCGCCGGCCAGAAGGTCGGGGAAGCTAGGGGCCACTTGAAATACCTGCCCGTCGATACTGTACTCGTAAGGGGCCACCCCACCGGAGCCCAGCACGCTGACGGAGCCATCCGAATCGCCAAAGCAAAGTACGTCCAGTATCTCGTCAATATCCACAAACAGCGGCAGGGGCTGCGCAAAGCTAGTGTCTCCCATGACTTCACAGCCATTGCCATCGGTGAGCGTGACGGTGTAGGCCCCTTCGTCCAAGTTGGCCAGTACGGGGTTGGTTTGGCCGCTTGCCCAATTAAAGCTGTAGTTGCCTACGCCCCCGCTCGGCAGCGCTTCCAATACGGCATCCGCTGCCCCAAAGCAGCTGATGTTCTCCAAGTCAAAGCTCACCTGAAGGGGCGGCGGGTCTTCCAGCAAAAAGGTAAAGCTGCCTTCGCATAAGTTGTTGTCCAGCACATCCACCTGATAGGTGCCCGCCGGCAGGTTGGTCAGGCTGTTCTCATCCACAAAGCCGTTGCCGTCGTTGAAATCGAATTGGTAAGGCGGCTCCCCGTTGCTGATGTTGACCACAATGGAGCCATCCGAAAACCCAGTGCAGGAAGGGTCGGTAGTGGCTACCACGGTAGGGTCGAGCTGCAATTCCAGCTCCCGCACGGGGATAGTAAGCATTACTTCGCAGCCGTTGTCGTCGCGGAGGACGACTTCGTAATCGCCGACGGTCAGGTTGTCCAGCGTGTTATCGCTAGTGAAATCGGGGTCGTTCTCCCAGCGAAAAGCATAGGGGGGCGTACCGCCTTCTACGGTCAGGGTGATGGCGCCGTCGTCCCCTCCGTTGCAGCGGGGCATGACTACGGCGGTGTCAATCTCCAACGGGGGCGGGCTTTCCACCGTGTAGCTTAGCACCGTATCGCAGGATAGCTCATCGGTGATGGTGACGGTATATTCGCCGGGCGGTAAGTTGTCGATTGTCGGGCTGTCGGCATCATTGTCCCAGTTGAAGGAATAAGGCGGGTTGTCATTATTGACGGTCAGGCTGACCACGCCATTGGTGTCGGTAGGGCAAGGGATATCTTCAACCAAGCCATCTACCGTAAAATCACCATCGCAGCATTCAGCGTAGATGCTTTCGATGTGGGTGACCACGCACCCGTCTTCGGTTGTTACCCGCAGCAGAATATTCTTAAGGCCAGGCGTGGTATAACTTATCGCATGAGGGCCTTCCGAGTCGGCCATAGCGGGGCTGGCCCCCTGCCCGAAGTCCCATTCCCAGCCGGTGATGCCGCCTACGAAGGTAGATTCGTCCGTGAAAGTCACGGTGTTTTCAATGCAAAGCGTATCACTGGGGGCGTCATTCCGAAACTCAGCCTCCGGGCCGAGGAAAGTGCCCGATCCGCCAAACTCTACGGAGAAGCCGCTGCCGGATTGGCTGAAGTTGTTGACGACCAGGGCGTAACTTCGCCCCTCCACCATTTCGATCTGCGCTACGAAGTTGTTGTCCCCTTCTTGGCAGCCGCAAGTCTCTGTCACGTCGGGATCGTCTTGCATCAAGCCCGTAGCGCCGGTGCAGGGCTCCCAAATGTCAAAAGGGGCCCCTACTTGCTCGCCGGAAAACATGCACCGCAGGTCAATTTTGCCGCTACAGTCCTCTACGCCATTGGGCAGTTCGTACACGGCAAAGTCGAGGTCGTCCGCCGGATTGAGCGGGGTAAGGGTAAAGGTCAGGCTGCCCGGGTTGTCGCAGGTCCATTTGTACCAGGCCGAGCCGCTTTCTACCGGCGTACAGTTGAAGGTGTTGCAAGCCAGGCCACTCATTTCGTCGGTTTGCTCGCCTACCCCCGAGACTTGCTCTACCGTAAAAGGGGACTTGTCGCAGAGGATCACCCCGGTATTGCAGTCGCTGGAGGGGTCGGGAATGGCGTTGAAGTTGTTGACACAGAGCTGGAAAGTGCCCCGGTTGCCGTTGCGGGCGCTGACTTGGATATAGTAGGTTTCGCCTATGGTGAGCGGGCCGACGAAGAGCTGCCCGCCGTTATCGCCTAGGGCATCCGAGAAGCACCCTAAGAGTTGCAAGTTGTTACAGTCCCCGGCGTACACGGCAAACTGAGGGTTTTCCAAGGTGCCGCCGTTGTTCTGCCCCGTATTGCCGGCCACGCTTATGTTCGCATCCGTAGCTTCGGCCACGAAGGAGAACCAGACGTCAAAGTTGTCTTGGTTGTTCGGGAAACAGCCCGGGGATTCGCCTTCGTCCAGGGCAAAGTTGTTGCTGTATACGCCTACGCTTGAGCACCAGCTGCTAACGTCGGCGAGTTGGGTGGCATTCTGGCAGGTTTCCCCCTGTGCGTGCAGTGCGGGGGGCAAGGTCAATACGCTGAGGATAAGCGAAAGGAATAGTGTTTGCGTCTTCTTCATAGCTCTAAGGGTTGTATCGGCTTGGATTTGGGATCAACATACATACAATTGGCCGTGTACACTGGTTTTGCAGCTTGCTGTACTAAGCTAAATAAAGAACGGCAAACGACAAATTTTCTTGTGGGTAGAGGGGGCGGGGCGCTGTTTGTATTTTGGCATCCAGCTAAGCACAGCGATCTGCGGGGAGAAGTAAAAATCCCTACCTTTGGGCCTATGTTGAAAAAGCACATACCCAATTCCATTACTTTGCTCAATTTGCTGTTGGGCTGTTGCGCGCTGGTCAGCATCCTGTACGGCCAGTATGTGCAAGGGTTTTGGTTCGTTTTTTTTGCTGTAGTAGCGGATTTTGCGGATGGCCTGGCGGCTCGGCTGTTAGGGATACATTCCGAATTGGGCAAGCAGTTGGACTCTATTGCGGACACGGTCTCTTTTGGCGTGGTGCCCGGAGCAGTCTATTACAGCTTGTTGGTGCAGGCCTGGGGGCTAGGTGCTACGGCGGGTTTGCAGTGGTTGGCGGTGCCGGGCTTCATCGTATCGGCTTTCTCGGGTTTGCGGTTGGCCAAGTTCAATTTGGATACGCGACAGACGGACGGCTTTATCGGTCTGCCAACGCCTTCGAGCACGATGTTTGCCGTGGGGCTGATGCTGATCTACGCTTTGGACACCTACGGCATGGGGGAATGGGTGCTTTCGCCAGCTTTCCTGTATGCTTGCGTGGCCGTGCAGTCTTACCTGCTCATCGCCGAGATTCCCATGTTCGGCTTGAAATTTAAAAGCTTTACGTGGGCGGGCCATGAGGTCCAATTCACCTTTACGGCAATAGCCATTGTGTTGTTGCTGTTGACCCGTGAATTAGCGTTTTCGGTAGTAGTCGTGCTGTATGTACTGTTTTCTACCCTGATGTACGTAATGGGTAAATCCAAAACCTGAACCATGCGGTGTGCTGCCCGGCAAATTGATGAGGCGCGCAAGCAATTAATTTTACAATGAAGACAGAAAGGTAAACATGCTTTATCTCGTTCCCACGCCGATTGGCAATCTTGAAGACATCACTTTGCGGGCACTGCGGGTGCTCAGGGAGGCTGACTTGATCCTAGCCGAGGATACCCGCACGACGGGCAAGCTGCTGTCGCATTACGAAGTAGACACCCCGCAGCGCCCTTACCACGCCCACAACGAACATGCCGTGACGCAGGAGCTGGTCGAACAGCTATCTGGGGGCACGACGATGGCGCTGGTTACCGATGCTGGTATGCCCGGAATTTCTGACCCTGGCTTTTTGCTCTCGCGGGCTTGCATGGAAGCGGGGGTGCGTGTAGAGTGCCTGCCGGGGGCGACGGCTTTCGTGCCAGCGCTTGTCGCCTCGGGGCTTCCCTGCGACAAGTTTCACTTTGAAGGGTTCCTGCCGCATAAGAAGGGGCGGCAAACACGGCTCAAGTACTTGGCAGAACTGCCCGTTACCTTCGTGTTGTACGAATCGCCGTATCGTTTGGTCAAATGCCTAAAGCAACTTGCCGAGCACTGTGGGGCGGAGCGTATGGCTTGCGTGGCCCGCGAACTGACCAAAATGCACGAAGAGGTACGCACGGACGATCTCACTGCCCTGCACGACTACTACAGCAGCCAAGCCAAGGTGAAAGGGGAGATCGTCGTGGTCGTTGCCGGCCTTACTTGATGACTACCCGTTTGGTCAGCTGCTCTGCACCGGACCAAGCCCTAAGCAGGTAAAGCCCCGGTGGTAGCGTGGATACCTCTATCTCGCCCACGGCACTGCCGTCGTAACGGCGCTGCAGTACCCGCCGCCCTTGCTGATCGAACAGCTCAAGCCGGTCGGCCCGCCAATCTGAGGCAAACCGCAGGTAAAGCGAGGACTGTGCAGGGTTGGGGAATGTACGAAGCAGGGTGGAGGGAGCCTCTTCTTCTTGCTGGCCGGATAGGGTTTGGTCATAAATTGGCAGCACGGAGTTTTCCGGCAAGTCATAATCAAGGGTATCGCCGATCGCATCGGTAAGCACAGCACCGTCAAGGCTGATGGTGAAAGGCGTTTCCGGTCGGGAGCGGCCCATGATGATGTCAGAGCTGATGATGAAATTGACGGTAGCTACGCGGCCGTAACCGGATTGCCCGCCGTTGTTTTTTCGGCTCCAAGCCATATCGAAGCGTCCCGTATCGTGGTCCGCCAAGTCGCGCTTCACTTCTAGGACGCTGCCACTAGGGCCAAAGAAAGCTTCTTCCTCGTAAGTAATGTTGACCCCTTGCGTGCCCGTCAGGCTCAGCGGGTAATTGAGGTAGAACGCCATGCTATGGAGGTCCGCCACCTGAGTTTCTTCCGTCCCGATGTAAATACCAGCGGTAAAACTGATAAGGTCGGGTGAATTCTCGTTGATCACAATCTCGGTGGTGTCGAACTCGAGGTATATAGGGGGGGCGCCCGGAGTAGGTGCGGACTGCGGGGCAAAGTCAGGCAGGTAATTTTCGTAGATCGCCTGCAGGTCACCCTCGCCGATGTGCCCGTCGCCATCGCAGTCGGCATGCTTGAAATTGACCGCATTGATGTTGTCGCTCCAGTCCGCGCAGAAATTAGGTGCCCAAAGTATAGGGTTGTTGGGGTCGGGGAAAAAGGTTCTTTCCGGCCCGGTCAAGCCGTAGCCATAGCCAATATTGCCAAGGTCGTAAATATTTGCTAAGCGGTCGCCGTTGGCATCGCCAGGGTAGACGCAGTCGGTATTGTTGCACATCTCGCCCGGCGCATCGGGGTAGACGATTTGGCAATAGGTGTCGGTGCAGCCCGCCTCATTCCATACCGTCAGGCAAACTTCGGCGGAGTCCCCGGGGAGGGTCATCAACCAAGTGTTGCCGCTTGTAGCACTTGCCTCTAGGTTGCCGTCTATGGTCCAGGCCAAGCTATCGTAACTAACGGAGGTGTTGAAGAAGTAGAATGTATCCTCCACTACGTGGCTGAACAGGAAGTCGGCTTCGCAAGCTTCTGCGCAGGGGCCGGCTACCCAATCTGTTAAGCCATGCGTAAACTCAGCTACACAAGCGTTGGCATATTCTTGCCCGTCGCAGCCACAGACCGGCTCGCTTTCTGTCGGGCAAATGACGGTTGTATCAATTTGTTGAGGGTTGATGCAATTTCCTTGCGCCCATACCACAGGCGTACTTGTCAGGCAGAGCAGCAGAAAAATCGGCAATTTGGTGATCAGTTGCATAAGCTTGAGTTTATGTGGGCTTTCCATATTGTAAAAATGCCAAGCTCACACTAGACAATAAAGGACAAAAAACGTAAATTGTCGTTTCTAAGACGTGCAGTTTGTTGTTTAAGTGTTTGAAAATCAGTGATTTGTGTTTTTTATAGCCCTAAATTTGTAGAGAATTTAAGATGCTAAGTCCAAAGTTGATCTCATTTTTATCGAGCTTCTCTTCTTCAGAGCTTCAGGCGTTTGATGGCTTCTTGCGCTCCCCCTATTTTAATCAAAACAGCGAATTGGTAAAGCTGTTCATGCTTTTGCAGGCTCCCTTGACGGACTTGCCGGGGCCTAAGCTTCAACAAGCTGCAAAACTGGAGAAAAAAGTGGTGTGGAAAAAGTTGTTCGGCCGGCAGGCCTACAACGATGCCAAACTGCGGCGGTACTGCTCGGAATTGTTGCATCTGGCCTATCAGTTTAAATATGTAGACCACTGTATATCAGATGCTAAAGAAGAGATTGTATACTTGTTGAACACGACCAAGCAACCGGGGATGGAAAAGCATTTTCGGGGTATAGACCGCAAGTTCAACAACCTTAAACAAAGTGAACATCAACCGAGCCGCGACTACTTCGAGCAGCTGTATGCCTACCACATGGCCCACCACCGCAAGCAGGAGGCGACGGGGGAGAAGCTGGACAACTTTAGGCAGATTGAGTGCGCAGACTACTATTTGGACTGTCATTACTACCTGCAGAAGCTCAAGCACTACTGTGATGCCCTTGGTTACCAGAACTTCATGGCCCGCAAACCGGACATCCGGCTGCCGGAGGACTTCCTGGAAAAGCTTAGCCATTCGGATTTGTTGAAGGAGCAACCTTGGCTGCGGATGTACTACTTTACGGCCCGTATGCTGGCCGCTGAAAATGGGGAGCCTTGGTTTTACAAACTGAAAGAACAGCTGTTTTCGGAAGTCGAGCAACTGCCCGAGGAAGATGCGAATGCCCTCTGCATCCATCTGAGCAACTTTTGTATCGACAAAAAGATCAATGTGGGGGAGACGGCTTTTTTCCACGAGCTGTTTGACGTTTACCGGCGTTCTATCGAATCCGGCTTGCTGATTAAGAATGAGGTGCTGAGCCATCAGGACTACAAAAATATCATTTCTGTCGGCCTGCACATCAAGGAGTTTGCTTGGGTGGAGTACTTTATTCAGCACTATACGGAAAAGCTCTCGGCGGAGTACCGGGAGAATGCCCTTACTTACAACCTGGCTAAGGTCTACTTCCATCAGGCGCAATATGAAAAAGTCATTGAGCAGCTGCGGGAAGTGGAGTATCAGTCGCCTGTGTACGCCTTGGGTAGCAAATTGCTGCTGTTGCTGACCTACTTCGAGATGGGGGAGTTTCTGGCACTCGACTCGCTGCTGGACAGTTTCCGGATTTACCTGCGGCGCAACCGGCAGATATCCCGGGAGGTCAAGCAGCAGTACCTGAATGTCATCCGCTTTACCCGCAAGCTGTCCCGCGTCAACCCCGGCGATGAAAAGCGGCTGCTGAAGATAGAGCAGCAGGTGCAAAATTGCAAGACCTTGGCCGCACGGCAGTGGCTACAGGAGAAGATTGCGGAATTGAAATAGTACCTTTGGCGCATGGCCCTTAGTATACCTATTGCAGAATACGACCCCGCTTGGCAGGCACGGTTCGCCGAAGAAGCCGCTGTGCTATCGGAATGTTTGTCCTCGCTGTCCCCACGCATCGAGCATATCGGCAGTACGGCCGTCAAGGGCTTAGGCGGTAAGCCCATCATCGATATCCTGGTGGGTTGCCCCGGCGATGGCGCATTGGATGAGGTGGTGCCGGCTTTGCTTTCGGCGGGGTATTGTTACTACGCTTGTTATGCGGACCGCTTCAAGGACCGTCGCTTTTTTGCCCGCCTCAGCAACCACAGCGCACAGGCTTTCCCCGATGTGGAACAGCTGCCAGACCGGACAGCGCATCCGCCCACGCATCATGTGCATGTCGTGGCTTACGATTCGGTGTTCTGGAAACGGCACTTGGCGTTCCGGGACTATCTGCGGCAGCACCCGATTGCCCGGGATGCCTACTTCCGGATGAAGGTGAAACTGGCCAAAGGCGTGTGGGAGAGCCACAATGATTATGCGAAAGCGAAAGGGGAGTTTATCCGGCGGATAGAGCGGCTGGCGGCGTTGTGATTATTAGTAGTAGTGTTCGAGGGTTACTCTTGCAATTCTTGACGTATTTGCTTTACATATTCTTCGTCAACTTCTAAGACACTGCAAATTAGATTATTATCTAGCCCTTCGCGGATCATGTTGATGCAGGTTTGACGGATGGCTTCATCTTTGCCTTCGATTTTATAGGCATCCAAAATACTGATGAACTCTGCTTCGTGTGGTGCTGGCGTATTATTCATAACCATTTGAATTGACGCATTGTCTTTAGGTATTTTATCAAACAGATAAACAACTAAGGGTTTATATAAGTTCCCTCTTTCATCTATGCTACTGAATAGAAAGACTCGTATATTTTCTAGCAGGTACCCCTTGTTATAAAAATGCTTCATAGCTAAAAGGGAAGCAGCAGTCAAATTGTCAAAAACACTTTTTATTTCCTCGTCGGGCTTACTTTGAAAATTGTGATAGAGATACTCAAATCTTGGCAGATATACCTTAAGTCCATCATCAAGTGATTCAAAGTGTTGGCTTAAATTTTTATAAGCCCAAGACGTCTGTCCATGATAGAACAATATAGGAATAATTAACCTTTGCGGCTTATTGTTCTCAGCTCTTTTAAGCATAGCAGCACTGATATAGTGCAGCATTTGAAAAGGGGCTTTCTCGTCAATGTAGCTTTTGTGCTCGAATAGAAAGCAAAGGTTGATAGTACTGTTTGTCTTGGTGTCTATTTTGAATACTACATCTGAAAAAGATTGTTTGAGTTTCTCATCCACATAGGATTCAGTATCCTGCTCCAAGGTAGTAAAATCAACAATAGTCTTAATGTGCTCAGGCAAATAAGCATACAGGTAGTCTCTAACCCTTTGGGTGTCAGACATCAGTTTTTTGAAGAAGCCGTCATGTGAACGGGAGAGCTCATTCATACCGCAATTTAAAACAAATAAGCTTCAAACGCAATGCATCACACATGCAGCGCCCGGTCCGCTGTAGCCGCAAGCGCCGCTTCTTTGGTCGCTTCCGTGTAGGTCGGGTGGGCGTGGCTCATGCGTGCGATATCTTCGGCGGAGCCCCGGAATTCCATCACCGCGACCGCCTCGGCAATCATATCCGCGGTACGCGGGCCGACCATATGTACGCCCAGCACTTCATCCGTCTCTTTGTGGGCCAAGATTTTCACCATGCCCTCCGTATCCGTACTAGCGCGTGCCCGGCCGAGTGCCTTCATCGGGAATTTCCCGGACTTGTAAGGAATGCCTTCCTCCTTCAGTTGTGCCTCCGTATGGCCGACGCTGGCTACTTCCGGCCAGGTGTACACTACCCCCGGAATGAGGTTGTAGTTGATGTGCGGCTTTTCCCCGGCGATGACTTCCGCGACGAAAACGCCTTCTTCTTCGGCTTTGTGCGCCAACATCGCCCCGCGGATGACATCGCCTATGGCGTAGATATTGTCGACCTCGGTCTTCAGATGGTCATCCACATTTATGCGGCCGCGGTCGTCCGTGCTTATGCCTACCTTGTCCAAGCCTAACTTATCTGTATAGGCGTGGCGCCCAATAGCCACTAAGCAGTAGTCGGCATTGATTTTGAACTCGTCTTCCGCGTCGCGCTTCTGCACGCTTACCGTCACACTCTTTTTGTTGACTTTGACATCCGTTACTTTGTGCTTGAGGTGGAACTTGACTCCCATTTTCTTCATGGCGCGCATCAGCTCTTTGCCGCAGTCTTTGTCCATTGTGGGCAGTACGCGGTCCATGAACTCGACCACCTCCACATTTGTGCCGAGACGGGCGAAAACCGAGCCTAGCTCCAGGCCGATGACGCCGCCGCCCACCAATACCATATTCTTGGGCACCTCTTCGATATTTAGCGCTTCGGTGGAGGTGATGACGCGTTTTTTGTCGTAGTTGAAGGCTTCCGGCACGATGGGTTTGGAACCGGTGGCGATGACGATCTTTTCCGAGGTGATTTCCTCCTTGCTGCCGTCCTCCTTCTCAATGCTGACGGTGTTTTTGTCGACGAAGGAGCCATGGCCATGGTAGACGTCGATTTTGTTCTTTTTCATCAAGAACTCTACGCCTTTTACAGTTTGCTCTACTACCTCGTTCTTGCGCTTGATCATTTGCGGCATGTTCACCTTCAAGCTTTTGAGGTCTATGCCGTGCATCTCGAACTTTTCGGCGGCGTTGTGGTAATGCTCAGAGGAGTCGAGCAGGGCTTTAGACGGTATGCAGCCCACGTTGAGGCAGGTACCTCCCAGGCTGTTGTACCGCTCTATAATAGCCGTCTTTTGGCCCAGTTGTGCGGCGCGGATAGCGGCTACGTATCCTCCCGGACCGGAGCCAATGACGGTTACATCGTATTTCATCGTCTGTCGGATTTATTTATTCGTTCTTTGACTACAGGGTTTATCAAATAACCTATTGGTTATTGTTGTCTTTCTTGTTGTTCCGGCGGCGCCCGCGTCGTTTTTTGCTTTTGCCTCCCTTTTTGCCGCCTTTTTTGCTTTGGCTTTTTGGGGAAGAGCCCGGCTTATTAGAAGGGCTACCTTTAGAACGGCCCTTGCTGCTGCCCGGTTTTTTCTTTTTGCGCTTCTTTTTCTTCTTTTTGCGGCGTTCCTCTTCGGGCAGCTCAATAACGCCGGTGACATCCGCAAAGTCCATGCCGATATCGTCGGTATCAGCGGTAGAGAGTTCCACCTGCAAACTAACGAGGTCAAGCGGTTTTTCGCCCTGCTGATTCATCGCCTTGATTTCTCCGGCGCGCTCTGCCTCCAAGGCGTACAGTTTGCCCCGGCTGCCTTCTTTTTGGTAGGCATAGTACATCAGGCCTTTGAAGATATCGGTTTTCACCAAAACAGCCGTACCGGCCTCGGTCTGTAGCTTGTCCGCGCTCTTGGGGAATTGCTCCAGGGCGTCGAGGTAAGTGTCGAGCTCGTAATTGAGGCAACACTTCAGGCGGCCGCACATGCCGGAAAGTTTGGCTTGGTTGATGGCGAGGTTTTGGTAGCGGGCCGCAGCGGTAGTGACCGATTTGAAATCCGTCAGCCAAGTCGAGCAGCACAGCTCGCGGCCGCAGGAGCCAATACCGCCGATACGGGCGGACTCTTGCCGGGCGCCGATCTGCCGCATTTCAATTTTGACGCGGAATTCCTTGGCGTAGTGGCGGATGAGCTCCCGGAAATCCACCCGCCCGTCAGCGGTATAGTAGAAGGTAGCTTTGCGCTTGTCGCCTTGGTATTCTACGTCGCCCACTTTCATCTCCAGCCCTAGGTTGCGGGCAATGGCGCGGGCGCGTACCATGGTCGGCATTTCCTTGGAGCGGGCTTCGGCCAGGCGCTCCAAGTCGCGCTCGTTGGCCCGGCGGATGATGTGGTGCGTGACGTCCCGGTCTTTGGTCTTTTTCTTTTTCATTTGCAGCCGCACCAGCTCGCCGGAAAGAACCACCTTGCCGATGTCGGAGCCGTTGCCGGTTTCCACCACCACCATGTCGCCGGTGATAGCACGGGTGTGCTCTTTGTTGCGGTAGAACGCCTTGCGGGCGCCGTTCTTGAAACTGACTTCTACTATATCAAAAGGGTCGGTGTCCAGTACATCCATGCTAGACAGCCAATCGTAGGTATTTAATCGGTTGCAGCCGCCCGTGGAGCAGCCGCCGTTGTTTTGGCAGCCGCTCGGGGATCCGTTGCTGCTTGTTGTACATCCTGTACAGCCCATGTTTTTTGGTTATTTATAGTTACAAAACCTTGGGAAGTGGGAAATTGGAAATTGGAAATGGGAAGTGGGAAGTGGGAAGTGGGAAGTGGGAAATCGGAAGTGGGAATTGGGAAATGGGAAGTGGGAAGTAGCTCAGATTTCCGCCCTCCGCCCTCCGACTTCCGCCCTACGACTTCCGATTTCCGCCTTCCGACTTCCGCCTTCCGCCTTCCGACTTCCGCCTTCCGACTTCCGCTTTCCGCTTTCCGACTTCCGCCTTCCGCCTTCCGCCTTCCGACTTCCGCC
>JAAAOU010000517.1 GCA_009908745.1 Bacteroidota bacterium | reverse complement strand
GCACGACCTACAACCTGCACCGGCGCACCTACGGCGATTTGAACGACCCGCTCGTGGTCAAAATCCGCGTGCGCTTGTCGCCCGAAATCAAGGTCTATATCGGTGCCCCGCTGATTGAATAGGGGCCTCAATCAAAAACGATGGTCTTGTTCTGGTAGGGTAATATCTTTCGCTGAATTTCCAGCCAAATGGCGCGCGCCAGCACCACCTTTTCCAAGTCTTTCCCAATCCGGATCAAATCCTTCACGGTATCCCGGTGCGAAATACGCCGTACGTCTTGCTCTATGATGGGCCCCTCATCCAAATCAGCGGTAACGTAATGGCTGGTAGCCCCGATGACTTTCACGCCCCGGCTGAAGGCAGAGTGGTAAGGCTTCGCCCCTTTGAAAGCCGGCAAAAAAGAATGGTGGATATTGATCACACGGTAGGGGAATGCCGACACAAAATCATCCGACAAGATTTGCATGTAGCGCGCCAGCACGATAAAATCGATATCGAGCTGCCGCATCAGCTCTATTTCGCGGGCTTCCTGCTCCTTTTTATTCGCTTTGGTGATGGGGAAAACCTCGAAGGGGATATCAAAACGCTCGGCGATGTAGCGCAGGTTCTCGTGGTTACTGACGATGACGGGTACTTCCACGCCCCATTCCCCCGACACGTACCGCTGCAAGATATCGTACAGGCAGTGCGACATTTTGGAAACGAAAACCGCCATCCTCGGCTTGCGGTCGGAGCGGTGCACCTGCCACTCCATCTGGTACTTCTGCCCGATCAGCGTGCCAAAATACTCGTCAATTTTGTCTGCCGGCACGCGGAATCCGTTCAGTTCCCACTCTACTCGCATGAAGAAACGCCCGGCCGAGCGGTCCACATGCTGATCGAGCGAAATGATATTGCCGTCGTTGCGTTGCAGGAAATCGGTGACTTCTGCCACTAAGCCTTTTTGGTCCGGGCAGTGCATCAGTAGAATGGCGGTGGGTCCGTTATTCATGTTTATGTTGTTTTCCGTGCTGTATTTGTATAAAAAAGTCGAGTTTACTGCCGCTGTAAATCCGCTGTAAACAGCAGCCAGGTATCCGGGTCCAGCCAAATGCGTCTCGGCTCAAAATCACAGGGCAAGCTTACGGTTTTTTCGCTGCGGTCTATTGCTACCGTCCACTGTAATTCGTCCCCATCGGGCCCTTCTGCTTTAATATCCAAGGGGAAATCAAAAGCCGGCCCGGCCTGCACCTGCCGGATATTAAGCTCTAAAAGCCCACCCTCCTGCGCCCACTCCACCGCAAGCTCCGGGTAGCCGGGCTGATAGAGCCACTGCTGGAAGAACCGGCTCAAATCTTTGCCGCTGACCGCTTCCATCACCCGCTGAAAGTCGGCAGTCAGGGCATTGCCATTTTTGAAAGTTGCATAGTACTGCCGCAACCCATTCCAAAAGTCCACTTCCCCCACTTTGCGCCGCAGCATGTGCAGCACCCAACTCCCTTTCTGGTAAGAATTGGCGTTTAGCAGGCGGTTCCAATCGGTGACTGTCGTATCAACCACCGGGCGGGGGGAGCGTTTTCCAAACACCAGCACCTGCTGCCGTTCACTGATCAGCCGCTTGGCCATCTCGTCGCGGCCGTAGGTATTTTCGATGAACAGGTTGGCCCCGTAAGTCGCAAAGCCCTCGCTAAGCCAGATGTGGTGCCAGTTGCCCTCCGTAACGCTATTGCCAAACCACTGATGCGCCACCTCATGGGCGATCAGGTCAATGTGGTCCTGCCCGCCGGTCACCGACTGCTCAAAGTAGAATATGTTGCTGGCGTTTTCCATGCCGCCGTAGCGGGTCTTGGACTGTACATTCGCCAGCTTTTCGTAAGCGTACGGGCCTATAGCCTGCGTAAAGAAATGCAGCACCTCGACGGCCGGTGCATAATCGTAGTAGCCTTTTGTGCGGTTGCCCGGGTAGACCCAACTGCTGACGGGTACCCCGCCTACTTCCCCAGCCTGCCGCACGCCAAACTGCGCCGCGCCAATGACAGCCACTTTCATAGGGATAGGGACCGCCTCACGCCAGTGGGTAAGCTTAGTGTCTTCGTCAAGATTGAGTTCCTCTATTTGCTCCCCGTTGGCTACCACTTGATAGTGGTCCGGGGCCGTAACGATAAAGTCTATAGTCGCTTTATCAGAAGGGTGGTCCACGCAGGGCAGCCAGTGGTGGGCACGGTTGGGCCAGTTATCGCCAAAGAAAGTGCGCTGCCCGTATAAGTTTTCGCCTATGATCAGCCCATCTGTGGGGATACCGCTGTACTGTATCGTAAATAGGTGTGTGCTATCACCGGCGAGCGGTTCGTCTAGCTCGACAAACAAGCTCTCCGGAGCCTCCTGACGGTAGTCTACAGCCCGGCCGTTTTTCAGCACCTCCTGTACCTTCATGCCCTTGCCGTTAGGTGCTGGGCCGACCAAGTCCAAGTGAAGCTCAGGCAGTTCCTTCAGGAAGCGGATTCGCAATGATGCCTCCCCGCGTATCGTATCGTGCTCGTCCGACAGCTCCAGATTGAAAACATAGTGCTCCACATCTAGCTGTGAAAGCCGGGGTATCTCCTTCTGCCCGATCAGCGCTACAGACCATAGCAACAATACCGAAATTAGTATATTTTTCATGCCTCTATTATTTGATGTGCTGGCAACCTTCCAACCCTGAAGGACTCCACTCCCTTCGGTCGTTCCGCCTTCAGGGTAAACCCTTCAACCCTTCAACCTTCCAACCCTTCAACCTTCCAACCCTTCAACCTCTTCGTTGAAAAGTTCTAAGGTTCTAAGGTTGTAAAGTTGCTGCCCGGTTAGCCAACCCTGAAGGACTCCACTCCCTTCGGTCGTTCCGCCTTCAGGGTAAACCCTTCAACCCTTCAACCTTCCAACCTTCCCAACCCTCCAACTCTAAACCCTCAAATCGTATAGCCGCCATCCGCCGTATACACGCCGCCCGTACAGTACGCGCTGGCCGGCGAGGCGAGGAACAAGGCCAGCCCAGCTACTTCCTCTACCGTGCCGATGCGGGGCAATGGCAACTGCGCTAGGGTATATTTCAGTATTTTTTCGTTGCTCCACAGGGCTTGGCTAAATTTGGTCTTGATCAAACCCGGGCAAATCGCATTCGCCCGCACGCCGTGCTGCCCCCACTCTCTGGCCATCACCTTGGTCAGGGAGATCAAAGCTGCTTTGCTGACGCTATAAATACCCAGTTGGTGCTCCGGCGACAAGCCGCCCACACTGCTGATATTCAGTATAGCACCCCCGCCGCGTTCTTTCATAATGGGCAGGGCGAGCTTGCACAACTCGAAGGGCCCTTTGACATTCACCTCCATGATTTTGTCGTAAGCCCAAGCTTCCGTATCCTCTACCGGGCCGAAGACCGGGTTGGCCGCTGCATTATTCACGACAATATCAATACCTCCAAACTTATCTACAGCCCGGCCGGCCAGTTGCTGCAAGTCTTCGGTGGAGCCGGCATTAGCAGCTACGGCCAGCGCTTGATCGCCTATTTCGGCCGCCACGGCATCCACGGCTTCTTGCTTGCGGCTGGAAACAACGACATTAGCCCCCGCATCGGCCAAGGCATGGGCAATAGCGGCACCGATACCTTTGCTGGCGCCGGTGATGATGGCCGTTTTCCCTTCGAGTCTGAAATGATCTTGTATGGGCATACTATGTTGGTTTTTACGGCACAGTATACCGATTTTTGGGGAGAGAAAGGGCAAAAACACGAAACGGCTGCGCAAACCTAATTGCCAGCCGTACCGGTCTAGTATTTTATGCCGCGGTTGGGCTTACAAGTGCAAGCGTTCTTTACGGTTGAGCAGTACCTCTTCGGACTCCCGGCGGTCGGGGTCATCCACGCAGCAGTCTACCGGGCAAACCGCCGCACACTGTGGCTCTTCGTGAAAACCGACACACTCTGTGCATTTGTCCGGCACTATATAATAAAGGTCATCAGAGATGGGCTCGTGTTGCTCATTGGCATCCACTTCCTGCCCGTCTTCCAATTTGTAATTTCCCGAGACGCCGGTACCATCGGAAATCGCCCATTCTACGCCACCCTCGTAGATCGCGTTATTGGGGCACTCGGGCTCGCAAGCCCCGCAATTGATACATTCGTCTGTTATTATTATCGCCATAGTCTTTTTCCTTTTTTCTAAAAATCCAACACTATACAGCCGCTATGGTTTGTCGGCTGGGCAAAAATATAGCGCGCCGGGGTAAATTGCAAGGAGGGGCGCGGGGTAAGCTTGCAAGCTTAAGAAAATTATGTAAATTTGTTTAATGTTTAAGTTTGCCAGCCTTTCCGGGTTGGCGGTTTTACTCCCCTAAGAGACCCCAGGCACACTTGACATTATGAATACCAGTTTTATAGAGGATAGACGCCGCAATTTTTTGTCCTATCAAGGCGAGAAACGTAGGCATAGCCGGAGCTACGGCGAGGCTTCTCAACGCAGATAGGGCGAAAAAGGGCAAGTCTAGACCTGTAATAATTGGTGTTCATAATGTCTACTACGGATCAAAATCTCAAAAACGATGCAAAAGTTACTACTCACACTTTTTGCCCTGGTGTTTTATTGTTCCCTGTCTGCTCAATTCATGGACATCGGCTTTAACTTCGGGGCCACCTTTTACAGCGGTGATGTTTCCAATGGCGATATCCGGCAGATGATACAGGAAATGCGCCCGGCGGGCGGTCTGATGGTCCGGTTTTCCAGCAACAACCGTTTTTCCACCCGCTTTAACGTCAACTACGGCAGCGTACAGGGCGACGATACCCGCAGCGGCCGCGAGAGGCGGAACCTTGCTTTTCAGACGGATATCATCGAGGCCAACCTGATTGGCGAGTGGCACGCTATCCGGATTCGGCACACACAGCACAGCTTTACCTTCCCTTATGTTTTTGGCGGTGTAGGTATCTACCATTTCAACCCCAAACGGCAAGTGGACGGCCGCTGGGTGGAATTGCAGCCCCTGGGCACCGAAGGGCAAGGCATACGCGGGTATGAAGACCCCTATGAGTTGACACAGTTTCAACTGCCTTTCGGGGCGGGCATCAAGTTTATCACCCGCAACTTCACGTTTTGTATAGAAGCCGGCGGGCGCTACCTGTTTACTGACTACCTCGACGACGTGGGCAGCGCTACGGTCAACCACCGCGACATCTACCTAAACAACGGTGCCTTGGCTGCCCAGCTTAGCAACCCTTCGCTAGGCGGAGAAGCAGGCGTTAATAAAGATTACCGCAGAGGGGGCGAGTCCAAAGACTGGTTCTACATGATGAATATCAGCGTGTCCTACAACTTCGGCGAAGGGCTGCACCGCATGCTGACGGACCCCGTACCCTGCGTAGGTTGGTAAAGGGGCCAAAAAGATTGGCAAACGGGAAAATTATTGGGTATGGAGAAGCGTTATGCCCCTGTACGGTATCCTATTGATGAGAAAACGTTATTCACTTCATCCCAATGAACTAATCTATGAGAAAGCAGTGCAAACTACTTATCCTATCCCTTTTTGCCTTTACGCTATGGCAGCCTGCCTCCCAAGCCCAGACCTCTATCGGTGTGATGGGTGGGGTTTCCTTGTACAGCGGCGACTTATCCCCGCAGGAGTTTGGCGTATATTTTGAGGAACTCCGGCCGGCCTTCGGTGCTTTTGCCCGTATTGAGATCGGCAAGGCTTTCGCCCTCCGCCCCAGCATCAGTATCGGGCAGGTAGCCGGCGATGATGTCATCAACGGCCGAGAAGACCGCGGCTTGAGTTTCCGTTCCCGGATAACCGAACTGGCTCTGATCGGCGAGCTGAATCTCTTCAAAATCGGGGCGCGCCGAGACAGGGGCATCGTGCCTTATCTCTTCGGCGGCGGGGCTGTATTCTTTTTCAACCCGGAAACCGAATTTGACGGCGATTACATCGAGTTGCAACCACTAGGTACCGAAGGGCAGGGGCTGCCCAACTACCCGGCACCGTACCAATTGACGCAGGTGGCCGTGCCGCTTGGTTTGGGCATCAAGTTCATGCTCAACGAGAACGTCACCATCAGCGCGGAGCTCGGCGGGCGCAAACTCTTCACCGACTACCTCGATGATGTCAGCGACACGGAAGTCAACTACTTTGACGTGCTTGAAAACAACGGCGAGCTAGCCGCCCAACTCAGCAACCCGACCTTGGAAGAGCCGGAGGAGAACACCACCTACAGCCGGGGGGGCGAATTTAACGATTGGTACTACATCGGAGGGCTTTCGTTCGCGTTCCGCCTGAACGGCAGCTCGGGGCGCGGTCGGATGCGGGACGGCCGCAATATTGGTTGCCCTACTTTCTGATACGCTATTACCCCCTTCTTTGGAAAAGAAGCCAAAAAACAATCAGGCCGTATTTGCAGCTAATTTTTGTCGGTTTTGCAAAACGTGGCCGGTCGTTTCGTTTTGGCAGGAGCAGCTCTAACGAAACATCGCTAGTTGCACTTCATTTCTCTACCCCATGAGTAGGGTTCAGCCGACAGGAATTTTCTGCCGACAGGTTTAGGGTTCCGAAATTTAATGTTAATTTTGTATTAACTGATCGTTAACTACACCTGCTGCACATGAAAAGGGTATTGGTGCTTTGCACTGGCAATTCCTGCAGAAGCCAAATGGCTGAGGGATACTTGAGATTCTACTCCAACGGCAACATCGAAGTGTCCAGCGCCGGGCTAAAAGGAACCACTTTGAACCCCTATACTATAAGGGTGATGGAGGAGGACAATATCGACATGAGCAAGCAAGAGCCGCAGGGTGTGGAGGAATTCGCTGGCGAAGCGTTTGACTACCTTATTACGGTGTGCGAAGAAGCAGATGAAACGGCCCTAAGCGGCATCCACTACCGCCATAAGGCCCACTTCAACATCCCTGACCCTGCCCTAAAGCAAGGCACGGACGAAGAAATTGAGGAAGAGTTCCTGCGTGTGCGCGAGATCATCAAGAAGAATATGCTCAAGTTCCTAGGCGGCATCCTCTCGGAAGACCATCAATCGGTCTGACTCTTCCCCCAATTAACAATAGGGTAACCTGCGGTCCTTGGCTATCCTTCCGAAGCTGCCTATATTTACCGTTTGTCAAAACATAGGCCATGCAGGAAGATACATATGTCAAACGGGATACCAGTTGGTTGGCCTTCAACCACCGGGTACTACAGGAGGCCATGGACGAACGCGTCCCCCTTTACGAACGCATCAAGTTTTTAGCCATTTACAGCTCCAATCTCGACGAGTTCTACCGGGTAAGGGTCGCCTCGCTGCGTAGCTTCAAAGCCCTGAAGAAAAAAACACGCAAGGCCCTCGACCTAGAGGTCAAGCCCAAAAAAGAACTCAAGCATATCCGCAAAATCGTGCAGGCCCAGCAAGAGCAGTTCGGGCAAATCTTCCGCGGCCAAATCCTCCCTGGCCTAGCCGAGCACGGCATACAGCTCGTCAACGAACAGGACTATACCGAGGCTCAACAAGAGCACGTTAAGCGCTATTTCTTCCAAAAAATCTACCCTACCCTCACCCCTAGCTTTTTCGGCCCGGACGACCCGCCTCCCTTCCTTGAAAACCGGGGCTTGTACTTTGTGGTTACCTTCAAAGCGGATGAGCGGCTGGCGATAGTGGACATACCAACAGAAGCGCATGCCCGCTTCTTGGAGCTGCCACGAGACACAACAACGCAATTCCCAGTCACCTTCCTCGATGACGTCATACGGTTCAATTTAGAGGCCTTACTCGGTCAAACCGTAACGGGAGCTTACGCAGTAAAGGTGTCCCGAGACGCTGAACTGTATATTGACGATGAATTTTCCGGCGACCTGATTGAGAAAATCCGCAGTAGCTTGGGGGAGCGGAATATTGGGCTGCCGACCCGCTTTTTGTACGACAGCCGCATGCCGAAAGCACTGCTCAGCCAGCTCAAAGAGGCATTCGGCCTCAGCAAACACGACCTGATACCCGGGGCGCGCTACCACAACTTCAACGACTTTTTTTCTTTCCCAAACCCAACTGGAAATACGGCCTTGCATGATACGCCACGGCCCCCACTCCCTCACCCGGGCCTGGAAGCAACAGACCGTATTGTCGACTTTTTGCAACAGCAAGACACCGTGCTCCATTTTCCCTACCACAAGTTCGACTATGTCCCGCGCTTTATTCGCGAGGCCGCCGACGACCCCCAGGTGAAAGCGATCAAAATCACCATTTACCGGGCCGCCTCCAAGTCGGCAGTAGTGGAAGCCTTGCTCCGTGCCCTGGACCAAGGCAAGGCCGTAACAGCGTTCATTGAGGCCAAAGCCCGGTTTGACGAAGCCGCTAACCTCTACTGGGGCGGTGAGCTGGAAAAGCGGGGGGCCAAAGTGCTGTACAGCTACCCCGGCATTAAGGTACACAGCAAGCTGCTGCTCGTCGCCCGGGAAGAAGCCGGCCGAATCCGCCGCTATGCCTACTTGGGCACGGGCAATTTCAATGAAAAAACCGCCCGCTTGTACTGCGACCACGCGCTATTGACGGCGGACGTCAGGCTAGCTGACGAAGTAGAGGAGATTTTCGCCTTGCTAGAGCGCCGCACCCTTATGCCCCGCTGCCAACACCTTTTTGTATCGCCATTCAGCAGCCGCGACCGCTTCGCCGCTATGATCGATCGGGAAATCGAGCACGCCCAAGCCGGCAAGGCCGCCTATATGATCCTCAAGATGAACAGCCTGGAGGACCCGGGTATGATCGAAAAGCTCTACGAAGCCAGCCAAGCCGGGGTAACGATACAGTTGATCGTACGGGGGATTTGCTGCCTGCAGCCCGGCCTTGCCGGTATCAGCGAGAACATAGAGGCGATCAGCATCGTCGACCGCTTTCTGGAACACGCCCGGGTCTACATTTTTGGCAATGGGGGCGACGAGCGCATGTACACGGCTTCAGCCGATTGGATGACGCGCAACCTAGACCGACGGGTGGAAGCAGTTATCCCCATTTACGACCCTGCCGTATACGCCGAAATCCGGCACGTTATTGACCTACAGCTTCAGGACAACAGCAAGGCCCGCCTGCTCGTGCCTGACCAAAGCAACCCTTACCGAAGGCAGGCTACTCCTGAAATACGAGCGCAGACCGCCGTATACGATTGGCTGGCCAACAAGCAGAAATCAACGGTGCTGCAAGCGTAAGAAGGTTTTTTTATTACCTTTGCAGCCATGCAATTATCCGCTAAAAAAATCGCAGCACTCCTAGACGGAACGGTCGAAGGTGACCCCGATGTAAAAGTCGACCGGCCTAGCAAAATAGAGGAGGGAGGTGAGGGTAGTATATCCTTTTTGGGCAACCCCAAGTATGAAGAATACGCGTATTCCACGACCGCATCGGCCCTGCTTGTCGCACGTGATTTCAAGCCCAAGAAGCCGGTGCAAGCTACCCTGGTAAGAGTAGACAACGTATACGGCGCCATCGCGCAGTTGCTGGAACGTTTTGGCGAAGCTTACGAACGGCAGCCCGGCATTTCAGGCAATGCGGCTGTTGCCAAAGAAGCACAATTGGGCGAAGGCGTAACAGTGGGGGCTTTTAGCTCCATCGGGGCAGGCAGCACCATCGGTGCCCACAGCATTATACACGACCAAGTTTACATCGGCCGGGACGTCACCATTGGTGCGCATGCCATACTGTATCCGGGGGTGCGTATCTTGGACCGTTGCCAAGTGGGCGACCACTGTATACTCCATTCTAATGTAGTGGTGGGCAGTGACGGCTTTGGTTTCACCCCGCAGGAAGACGGCAGCTACAAGAAAGTGATTCACGTTGGCAACGTCATCTTGGAGGACCATGTCGAGATCGGCGCGCAGAGCGCAATAGACCGCGGTACGATGGGCAGCACCATCATCCGGGAAGGCGTAAAGATGGACAACCTCATACAGGTGGGGCACAATGTGGAAATCGGTGCACATACGGTCATCGCCGCCCAAACCGGCATAGCCGGCAGCACCAAAATAGGCAAGCATTGCCGTATCGGCGGGCAAGTTGGCTTCGTTGGCCATCTGGAAATTGCAGATGGCACGCAGATACAAGCGCAGAGTGGCATCGCCTCCGACGTCAAAGAACCTAATCAGGCACTATTTGGCTATCCGGCATTCGCCTATCGGGACTTTGTCCGCTCGCACGCCGTTTTCAAACGCCTGCCAGAGCTGTACAAAAAGCTCAGCGCACTAGAGAAAGCCATCCGCCCGCCGTCCAAACCGTAAGCCGGAACCGCCCTTTGACGGTTACACTCGCCTGAAATACTTAATTTTGCAAAACTTTCAGCCCAGAATACTTCTATGAAGCAACAACAAACGATAAAAAAAGCCGTCAACCTGGAAGGTGTAGGCCTGCATACGGGCAAAGCCGTGCACCTCTCTTTCCATCCGGCCCCTGTAGATCATGGGTACAAATTCCAACGGGTAGACCTAGATGGGCAGCCTATCCTCAGCGCCGATATCAACCGTGTGGTGTCCACCCAGCGCGGCACTACCCTGAAAGTGGACCAAGCAGAAGTCAACACCGTAGAACATGCCCTTTCTGCCCTCTCCGGCTTGGGGATTGACAACGTGCTGATACAGCTTGACGGCCCTGAAGTCCCCATATTGGATGGCAGCGCGAAGCCTTTTGTGGATGCTTTGCTGCAAGCAGGGGTAGAACCGCAGGACAAGGAGCGCGACTACTTTGTCGTCGAGGAGCCCATTTTCTACAAAGACGAGGAAAGCGGCGCGGAACTGCTCGCCCTGCCCCACGACAGCTTTGAGCTCGTGGCCATGATCGACTTCAATTCTGATGTGCTTGGCCAGCAATACGCCCACCTCAACGGCACGACCAACTACAGCGAAGAGATTGCCCCCTGCCGCACCTTTGTGTTCCTGCACGAGCTGGAATACCTCTTTGACCAGAACCTCATCAAAGGGGGCGACCTCGATAACGCGATAGTCATTGTAGACCGAAAGGTGGAACAGGATGAGCTCGACCGCCTAGCGGAAAAGCTGAATAAGCCCAGCGTGACGGTGGACCAAGAAGGGATACTCAATACAGTGAAACTCCATTTCAAGAACGAGCCGGCGCGGCACAAGCTCTTGGACATCGTCGGGGATGTTGCGTTGCTGGGCATGCCTATTCAGGGCAAGATCGTGGCTACAAAGCCCGGCCACAAAGCCAATGTGGAGTTTACCAAAAAGCTCAAGCAGATCGCCAAAGAAAAACGGCGCTTGAAAGGAAAGCCGCAGTATGACCCCGATGCAGAACCGCTGTTTGACGCCGTGAAGATCGCTTCTTGGCTGCCCCACCGCTACCCGTTCCTGCTGGTCGACAAAGTCACAGAGCTTTCCGATAAGCACGTCGTGGGTGTGAAAAACGTGACTTTCAACGAGCACTTTTTCCAGGGCCACTTCCCGAACAACCCGGTCATGCCCGGCGTACTGCAGATTGAGGCCATGGCGCAGACCGGCGGTGTGCTGGCTTTGTCCACCGTAGACGACCCGGGCAGCTGGGATACTTACTTCCTGAAAATTGAGAACGCTAAATTCAAATACAAGGTAGTCCCGGGGGACACCGTGCTCTTCAAGCTGGAGCTCATCGCCCCTATCCGCCGCGGTATTTGCCAAATGCAAGCCACCGCGTATGTCGGCAACCGTATTGTTTCGGAAGCGGAATTGACTGCTCAAATCGTTAAGCGCTCATAAGATGAACAAAATCAATAGCAACAACAACTGCTTTATCCACCCGGACGCCCAGATTGGCAAAGACGTCACTATAGGCCCTTTTTCCTACATCGATAAGGATGTAGTGATTGGGGATGGCACCTGGGTCGGGCCATCCGCCACGATCTTTGAAGGGGCGCGTATTGGCAAAGACTGCAAGATATTCCCAGGCGCCGTGATTGCTGGCGTACCGCAGGACCTGAAGTTCAAGGGGGAAAAGACCATAGCAGAAATCGGCGACAACACTACCGTGCGGGAGTACGTAACGGTCAACCGCGGCACTTCCTACGCCAACAAAACGGTAGTAGGCAGCAACTGCTTGCTGATGGCCTACGCCCACATAGCGCACGACTGTGTCATAGGCGACCACGTCATCCTGGCCAACAACGTCAACTTGGCTGGCCATGTTGAGATCGGCGACTGGGCTATTCTGGAAGGGCTGGTAGCCGTGCAGCAGTTTATCAAGATTGGCAAACATAGCTTTATCGCCGGCGGCTCCTTGGTACGCAAACATGTGCCACCATATGTCAAAGCGGCCCGTGAGCCATTGTCCTACGCCGGCGTAAACAGTATCGGCCTGCGGCGGCGTCATTTTAACACGGAACAGATCAACGAGATCCAAGAGATCTACCGTATCATTTTCGTCAAAGGCTACAGTACGACGCACGCCCTGGAACTTATTGAAGATTCCTTGGAGCCTACCGAACAACGGGAGAGCATACTCAACTTCATCAGAAGCGCCGACCCTGGCATCATGCGGGGCTTCCAGCAAATCAATGGGAGGAACGTGGATGAGGATTGAACTGCAGGGCGTCGGCAAACGCTACAAGCTGGAGTGGATCCTGCGGGGTATTGACTTGTCGATCCCGGCCCAAAGCCGAGTAGCGATCACGGGCCCCAACGGTTCTGGCAAATCTACGCTGATGAAGATGCTTTCGGGCTACCTCAGCCCTTCTAAAGGGCGTATCTACTTTCGATACCAGGAGGAAGCCGTCGCTGTCAGTGATTTATACCGCCATTTGGCATACGCCGCCCCCTATATCGACTTGATCGAAGAGCTGACCCTGCTAGAGGCCATCCGTTTTCACCAGCGGTTCAAGCCGTTATTGCCTGACATAGACACAGATGGGGTGTACCAACTACTGGGCTTCAAAAAAGCAAAGCGCAAGCAAATCCGGCACTTTTCCTCGGGCATGAAGCAGCGGCTGAAGCTGGCGTTGGCCCTCTGCTCGGACACCCCGCTCCTACTACTCGACGAGCCCACCACCAACCTAGACACCGAGGGTATCCAATGGTACCGCTCCCTGATTGACCGCTTTGCTGCCGGCCGCACCCTTATCATCGCTTCTAACGTAGACGTGGATTTTGATTTTTGCGAACAGCGGGTGGATATTTTGGATTACAAAACTTAGCTATATCCACACGGCAAAAACATGCTTGCCGTCCAATTCCAAGTCTGTCTGCCGCCAACTTTTTTCCCCTTGGTGTTCAAATACGATAAGGTAGCCTTTGGAAACTGCTTGCCGGTCCAGGTAATCTACAAGCTGCTGTACCCCCTCTTCGTGGCGCTTTGGGCCGTACCATCTTTTCAGTTCGATAACATATTTATACTGCTGATAAGTCACGACAATATCTAAGCGCTTTTCTTCGGATACCTGCGGTTCTTTGAAATCATAGCCCTTGCCGTTGATGATGGGTTTGAGAAAAGCTAAAAAGACCAAGCGCCATTCTCGTTCTAAAAAAGGTTGATCCTTTCCACTGTACTGCTCGCGCATGTAATCTTGGAATTTCAGCAAAACCGCTTTCATGTCCGAATGGCCATCTTCGGTCTCAAAGCGGGTGGGAAAGTCAGCCTGCCTATTTTGCAAGTGAGCCTGAAAGACTTTGGCAGTCATGTAGTTGTAGATCACCTGCCCATAGATAGGGTTGTGAATTTTCACGCTGCCGTTTTCCCGGAGTATACCATAGAGCCGACCGTGGCTTATGACAGGTTCATGGGGATTGAAGGTGATCTCCACGCCATTTACAATCACTTCGTAAACTAGCTGATACAGCTCAGGGTTGTTCTCTAAGTTTTTAATGAGGCTGTCGAAGTTCGTGTTGTTTTCGTTGAGCAGCAGTTGTATGGCTTTTTCCAAATCTTCCACTGACCAAGCCTCACGATGGCTTTTGGGCAATACCGTTTCCGCTATCAGCTTGCAGAGTTTACTAATCAGAAAAGGATGTCCCCCCGTTAAGTCATGCAATCGTTGAGCAAAGAACATCGTATCCAACTTTACACCTTCCGCTTCAGCGTAGGACGCCAGCATGGGCCTAATTTCTTCTGGGTTGAAGCTCAAATCCACCGTAAAATCTGCTGCGATATTCCAAGGGCTATTGTACTGTTCTGCATGCTCTCCCCGCAGCTTTGATTTCAATGTTTTGATATCGTGCACTCCTGCCAGTACCACACTGTGGAAGGTCGCATGCATGGGCTTAAAACGAAGTAGATATTTACTCCGGAGCATCCCCAGAAAACTCAAGAAAGGCTCGTGCTGACTGCTGGCATCCACTTCATCAACAATCAACACTATTTTCTTGTCTAGCTGCTGCACAATGGCGGTAATTGCATCCGATAAGCCTTCCATCCGCCCAACATCAGCAAGCTGTTGCAGCAAGGCTTCCTGCTCGGGGATGGCATAAGAAAGCGCTTTGTGCATCTGCCGAGCGACCATAGTGGCAAAAGCAGAGTCAGAAGCTTACCCCTGATAAAATATCCAAGAAGTACGTAGACGTTGCCCCGGATATTGTGATTGAGGTAGATACCGACTTTGAAGTCAAAGATATTAGCTCCATGGACGCTATCTTTCTCAAAACACAACGTTTACTTGACTTTGGCACCCAAAAAGTCATCTGGATATTCACCAGCAGCCGTAAGGTATTAATCGCTCAAGCTGCCCAAACTTGGCTGACGTTTGATTGGCATGAAGACATCGAATTGTTTGAAAAGGTCACCTTTAATGTAGGTGCATACTTAGACAAAAAAGGCATTCAGGTAGACTAAACTATCGGCTTAGCTTTCTCATCAATAACGACGCTAGTCCCACTGCCATCAATCCTAATATCGGGTACATCTCTACTCCAACCGCTATCTCAAGTGCCTTCGCCACTGCCCCCACTATATTTTTCAAGCCCAAAAAGCTGCTTAGCGCAAATACCAGCAACCCTAGCGCATTCGGCCACCTGCCATTCGCATGTTCCCTAAGCAGTTCCCGGTCATTGGCAGCCAGCAAAAGGAATGCAGCGGCAAAAGGAAGCAACAACCCATTCAGGGCTTG
>JAAAOU010000144.1 GCA_009908745.1 Bacteroidota bacterium | reverse complement strand
CATCTTGATTTTACTCTACCTCTTGCTTTACGGCATCCGGAGCCGGGCGGAAGCGGCCGAGCGGGTACGGTTTATCGGTCGGCACTTTAAAGCCTTATTGGTAGCGCCGGTGGCTAGTTTCCTGTTTTTTATCCCGCAGTTTTTGTATTGGAAGTATATTTCGGGCGATTGGCTCATCTATTCTTACGGCGATGAAGGGTTCAACTGGCTGAACCCCCGCATAGACATGGTGCTTTTCCACATCAAAAACGGCTGGCTGTACTATAGCCCTATGGCGGGGCTGAGTATTCTCGGCTGCCTGCTGGGTTGCTGGAGAAACCGCTACAATATTGCCCCTATTTTCTTGATTTGGGTACTGCTGCTGTACATCACTTCCAGCTGGTGGAACTGGTGGTTCGGCGGCGCGTTTGGGCACCGCAATTTTGTGGAATACTACCTACTGCTGGCCTTCCCCTACGCTTGGCTCTTTACGCAAGTACTGGAATCGCGCTGGACCCCCCTTAAGATCATGCTCCTCGCCCTATGGGTCTTTCTACTCTACTACGGCTATATGCTTGCCGTTTACTACCCCGGCGGGCTGTACGAAAAATGGAGTTTGAAAGTCGCTTGGGAGCATATGTGGGATTTTGACTTTAGCGGTCATTACGAAAAATAACTACCTTTGCGGCTTGCAAAATGGAACACCCTATGAGCCAGACGCTTTCCATCATCATTCCCGCCTACAACGAGGGCGCCACCATTCACCTGATACTCAACAAAGTACGCGCCGTGAGCCTACTCGGGCAACTAGACAAGGAGATCATCATCGTTAATGACTGCTCGAGCGACGATACCGAGGAGGCCATCCTGCGCTACCAAAAGGAACACCCCGAACTCAATATTCAGTACCGCAAGCACGAGGTCAACAAAGGCAAAGGGGCAGCCCTGCATACGGGCATACGCGAGGCCACAGGCGATTACGTCATCATACAGGATGCCGACCTGGAGTACGACCCGCAGGAGTATAACGTCTTGTTGCGCCCCATGCTCGACGGCGTGGCGGACGTGGTGTATGGCTCCCGCTTTATGGGCGGCAACCCGCACCGCATTCTGTTTTTCTGGCATTCTATCGGCAACAAATTCCTGACCTTCCTGTCCAATGCCTTGACCAACCTCAACCTAACGGACATGGAGACTTGCTACAAGCTGTTCCGCCGGGAAACGGTACAAAGCCTAGAGCTGAAAGAGAACCGTTTTGGCTTCGAGCCGGAGGTGACGGCCAAAGTCGCCCGCATCCCCAATATCCGTATTTACGAAGTCGGTATTTCCTACTACGGCCGTACCTATGCCGAGGGCAAAAAAATCAACTGGCGGGATGGCTTCCGCGCTATTTACTGCATTTTGAAGTACAACCTTTTCCGGTAATTTCCTGCCGGGGCAATAATCAGGCGGTTTGTCCCTTTTAATGCATTGCAGTTGTAACCAACCGTCAATTGCTCATTATTATCATGTGAATTTAACTAACCGACCGTATGAACATGCGTATGCAAGCCACGCTCTATTTCCTGCTTTTGAACATTTGCACCTTTCCCCTCATCGCCCAATCCCCGGTCTGGGAGGGGCAGTCCGAGACCTTGCTGCACTTTGACCCCAACTGCACCGGCAACAGTCAGGTGGAAGCCGTCCCCCTGAAAGTAGTACAGCCGAAAGCTTCCGAAGCGAGCCGCACCCCTTTCCGCGACGCATTGATACAGATGATACGCTCTGGCAAATGGGCGGCTTATGCCAATAACAGTGAGCAAGCCCTACCCCATGAGCGGGCGATGCAGCTCTTCGCAAAGGTCGACACCATCATCACTTTCGACCCGGAGACCTACGAGGAAAGCCTGAATATTGTAGAGACCGACCTGCTAGACAACTGCCAGCGCTTCTGGCTGCGGCTGGAGTGGAAGTACTACGCCGGCGGGCAGATCGAATGCCGGGCGGTAGCCCTGTCGCCCTACCTCATGGATTATACCGGGCAGCCTCAAAGGCCGCACATCTGGTTTGAACTGCCGGAGCCCAAGGAGCGCTTTAACGACCCCACCCACCGCCGGGTGAAATACGCCACGCTGCTGCACTACGATACCCCGGAACAGCGCATGCAGCATACCACAGGCAGCTGGTCCAGTTTTCAGCAGGCCTTTATCGAGGATTTCAAAGCCGGCCGATTTACGGGCTACACAGCGGACCGAGCACCTATCAACCGGGCCGACGCAGCGCAAATTTTCAACGCCACGGATACCATTTACACCATAGACCCGGAAACTTATACCGAGAAGTTTGAAGTAGTCGAGCGCGAGTACCGCCCGGAGGATATCCAGGCTTTGCGGGTCGAACAAGCTTGGTACCTAGAGCCCCGCACAGGGCGGCTGCAGTGTGAGTTGCTCCGCTTGGCGCCTGCTATTTCTGTGGTTGACGAATATGGCACGCTGCGGTTCTACCAGCCTATGTTCTTTTGGAAGCCATAATGGCAGTAGAGCGTCAAAGCGCTTGCGCCATTTGCTGCTGAAGCTTCAAAGCCGACCGACGGGCTGCTTCGGCAAAATCTTTGCCTTCCCCGGCGAATATGATACCCCGGGAGGAATTCACGAGCAGCCCCACATCGCTGTTGGCCCCATGCTGGGTGACGGCGGCCAAATCGCCCCCCTGCGCCCCGATGCCGGGGACAAGCAGGAAGTGCTCCGGCGCTATCGCCCGGATTTCAGCAAACTTCTCCGGATGGGTAGCGCCCACGACGAACATGAGGTTACCGGGCTTGCCCCAAGTTTGAGCTTGTCGCATGACCTTTTCGTACAGCGGTTGGCCATTGTCCTGCTTTCCGAATTGAAAATCTTGGCTCCCTTTGTTAGAGGTAAGCGCTAAGAGAATGACCCACTTACCTTCAAATTCCAAGAACGGCTGCACGGAGTCCACGCCCATGTAAGGCGCTACCGTCACCGCATCAAAGCCAAGCTCGCCAAAAAAAGCCTGCGCGTAGAGCCGGGAGGTATTGCCGATATCGCCACGTTTGGCATCTGCAATCGTAAAATGGGTGTCTGGTATGTACTCCAGCGTTTTGCGCAAGCTCTCCCAGCCCGCAGCGCCCCGGGCTTCGTAAAAAGCGAGATTGGGTTTGTAAGCTACACAGAGGTCGTGGGTAGCGTCTATAATTTGCTTGTTGAACTCGAAAATGGGGTCTTCTGCCTGCAGCAGGTGCTTCGGCAGGCGGCTGTAGTCGGCGTCCAAACCTACGCAGAGGAAGGATTCTTTTTTACGAATTTGCTCAGTTAGTTGCTGGCGGGTCATGCTTTTTGCGCGAAAATAGGGAATCTGAGGCTAAATCAATCAAGAGACGGCCCGCAAACAAACACTCAACCCTTTCGCCTAAACGCTGTTACCTATTCGTTTAGAAGACGTCAAAAATGTACTGCTACGCAAAAGCCACTTATGCTAGAAACCACTACCACGGCTAAAGCTGCACGCAAGATGAACGAATGGGGCGCCCAAGGCATCCCTTTTTTGTTTTTGGTCGATTTCGAACAAGAGCAGCCTATCGTTGCCCGGCTTGACGAGCTTGACCCGGAGGAGCTGCTGTTCGATATCAATGGCAAGAGCAACGCGCTGGGATTGGACGTGCAGGAAAAACCCGTGATGTTCGAACGCTACCCGATGTCGCGCGCTGCCTACGCTGCAGCTTTTGAAATAGTGCAAGCTGGCATCAAAGCCGGCGATTCTTACCTGCTTAACCTCGCTTTTCCCACCCCTGTCAGGACCAACTTGAGCTTACAAGAAATCTTCCTGCGCAGCCGTGCCCGCTACCGCGTATGGCTACATGATCAATTCACCTGTTTTTCGCCCGAAACTTTTGTCACCGTATCCGAGCGAGGGCGTATAGCCTCCAACCCCATGAAGGGGACCATAGATGCTAGCCTGCCCAATGCGCAGGACCAACTGCTAAAGGACGAAAAAGAGCGGGCAGAGCACGCCACCATCGTCGACCTTATCCGCAATGACCTCAGCCAAGTGGCCGAAGGAGTACGGGTAGACCGCTACCGCTACATTGAAGCCATCGCCACCCACAGCGGAGGGCTTTTACAAAGCAGTTCCGAGATCAGCGGGCAGCTGCCTCCTGATTTTCGGCAGCGTCTGGGCGACCTGCTTTTCCGGCTACTCCCAGCTGGTTCTATCAGCGGGGCTCCCAAGCAGAAGACTTTGGAGATCATCCGGGATGCGGAAAGGCAAAAGCGGCGTTACTACACGGGCATCTGTGGGCTTTTCGACGGCAAGCAGCTAGACAGCGGCGTGATGATCCGGTTTATTGAAAATCAAGAGCGGCAGTTATTGTTCAAGAGCGGCGGGGGCATCACAGCCCGCAGCCGCATGGAAGAAGAGTATCAAGAAATGGTGCAGAAAGCCTACCTCCCATTCACCACCGAAGCTGTGCCCGCCTTATGACAACGCCTCTATTGCTTGAGACCATCTGCTGCCAAGACGGCCATTTGCAAGCCTTGCCCTACCACGAGCGGCGGATACGCCGTAGCCAAAACGCTTTATTTGGCCAAAGCCAGCCCATTGAGCTCCATCAGCTCACGGTACCCGCCCACGCCCGCGACGGCCGCTTTAAATGCCGTTTATTATACCGTTTGAAAGTAGAGGCGGTGCAGTTTTTGCCCTACCGCATCCGTCCGGTGGACAGCCTCAAACTCATCGACGCGGACGCCCTCCACTACCCGATCAAGTATGCCGACCGCAGCCACTTGCAGGAGTGCTTTGAGCAGCGGGAAGGGGCAGACGACATACTTATGGTCAAGAATGGCCTGGTAACCGATACCTATTACGCTAATATCGCTTTCTGGGATGGCCAAAATTGGTATACGCCAGCCCAGCCGTTACTGCCCGGCACCCGGCGTGCACGGTTGATCGACCAACAACGCATCTTTACGGCAGTCATCCGGCCCGACGACCTTAAACGCTATGAGTACGCGACCCTCTTCAACGCTATGATGGACTTGGGGGAAGGGCCGGTGGTTAGGCGGTTTGTTTGGTGAAGATTCAAAAGTTGTAGGGTTCTAAAGTTGAAAGGTTGGAGGGTTGGCTCACCGGCCCGCAACTTTTCAACCTTAGAACCTTTCAACCTTTCAACCCTAGAACTTTTCAACCTTTCAACCCTAGAACTTTCCAACCTTTCAACCCTAGAACTTTTCAACCTTTCAACCCTAGAACTTTCCAACCTTTCAACCCTAGAACTTTCCAACCTTCCAACCTTAGAACTTTCCAACCTTTCAACCCTAGAACTTTCCAACCTTTCAACCCTAGAACTTTTCAACCTTTCAACCTTAGAACTTTCCAACCTTTCAACCTTAGAACTTTCCAACCTTTCAACCCTAAAACTTTCCAACCTTCCAACCTTAGAACCTTTCAACCTTTCAACCCTACAACTATCCAACTCTAAACACCCCCGCTTAAACACAAGAAACTGCCTATATTTGCCCGGCAAAACGACACAACCGATGCAGCAGCAGGCCGAATGGTTCGAAAACTGGTTTGATTCTCCGTATTACCATATTCTTTACAAGCACCGTGATGCTTCCGAGGCAGAAGGGTTTATCGATTACCTTCTGCAATACCTGGAGCCGCCGGCCAGCGCACGTATTCTGGACCTTGCTTGTGGCAAAGGGCGGTACTCGCGGCACTTGGCTAGTAAGGGCTATGAAGTAGTGGGGGTAGACCTCTCTCCCAAGAGCATTGCCGAAGCCAAGCGGCTGGACGGCGAGCGGCTGCATTTCTACGTCCACGATATGCGCGAGTCTCTGCCGGAGAAGAATTTCGATTATATTTTCAACTTTTTCACCAGTTTCGGGTACTTCGATACGGAGGAGGAAGACCTGCAAACACTGCAGCATGTGCGGGAGGGATTGAAACCGGGCGGTACATTCGTGCTGGATTTCTTTAACGCCCAATACGTCCAGCAACAGCTGACTGGCCGCGAGCGCAAAACCGTAGAGGGGGTGAATTTTGATCTGTACAAGCGAATTGAGGGGGGCAAGGTAGTGAAAACCATCCATTTTGTAGACGGTGCCAAATCCTACTACTTCGAGGAGCGGGTACGGCTGTTGACTTTATCCGATTTCGAGCGGCTGTTTGAGGCGGCGGGGCTGCAACTGTTGCACACCTATGGGGACTACCGGCTCCATGCTTACGAAGCGGCCAACAGCCCCCGCTTGATCTTACTGGCGAAAGCGTAAAACGAAAATGCTAGAGAGCTTACTACAATTTGATTATCAGCTTATGGAGTGGCTGAACCACGACTGGCAGCACCCTTGGCTGGATGCCATTATGCCGCACTGGCGGGACAAGAAGACGTGGGTGCCGCTCTACGTGCTGCTGGCAGGGCTGGCCGTGTACCGCTTTCGCTGGCGGGGGCTATACTTCATCCTGGCGGTGGTGCTGACCGTAGGCGTGGCGGATACCATGAGCAGCAAGGTGATGAAGCCGACGTTCGAACGGGTACGGCCCTGCAATAACGAGCAGCTTCCCATTGCCGTGGTACAACGGGGTGGGTGCGGAGGCGGGTACAGCTTCACTTCCTCACACGCTACAAACCACTTCGCCATTGCCGTATTCATTGCTCTGACGCTGGGAGGCGTATACCGATGGATGCGCTGGCCGCTGCTGCTTTGGGCGGGTAGCATTGCCTACGGCCAAGTGTACGTTGGCGTGCATTTTCCTTCCGACGTGCTGATGGGGGCGCTGCTCGGCAGCCTGATTGGATATGGTATAGCAAAAGCCTACCTTAGCCAGCCGAAATTACAACTCAGAAAACACGTTTAATGAGCCTCATAGAGTATTTGCTGTTGTTTGTAGTGGTAGTGGGGGGAGGCACGCTGGCTTTCCGCTTTAGCGACCGGGCGCAGTATGCACTCAAGCTGGCCCTGTCCTTCAGCGGGGCGTACATTCTGGGTATGACGATCATGCACCTGATGCCGGGCGTGTTTGAGCAGGGCGGCCATGCCGCCAGCTTTTGGATACTAGCGGGCTTTTTCACCCAACTCATACTAGAGCAGCTCTCACGCGGGGTTGAGCACGGGCATATACATGCGCACAAGCACGAACGGCGCAACTTTGCGGTGCAAGTCATGATTGGCTTGTCGCTGCACGCTTTTCTAGAGGGTTTGCCGCTGACCCACTTCGAAGATTTCCACGCTGCCCACCACCATCATGAAGAGGGCGAGTTTCAACTATTGCTGGGCATTTTGCTGCACAAGCTGCCGGCTGCCTTTGCATTGGTGGCCTTATTACTGCGGTCCCGTTTTTCCTTACCCGTCGTATGGTCTTGCCTGATTATTTTTGCCAGTATGTCCCCGCTGGGTGCGCTGACCGCGAGCTACATCCCGTTTAGCGGCCCGCAGATTGCCAAGCTGCTGGCCTTTGTCATTGGGTCTTTCCTGCACATTAGCACCACTATTCTTTTTGAAGCCGACGATACGCATCAGCACAGGGTATCTTGGCGCAAGCTGCTCGTTATCTTGCTGGGTATGGGGCTGGCCTTGGCGGCTGATACCATTTAGCCTGAAATCACCCCGACTGTTGCAACTTTGAGAGCGGCCCGGCGTTCTGCCCCGCCTCTTACTCAAATCCTCCCCGCTATTGCAACCTTACCCGGCATTTTCCGTACAATTACACCCGAAGACTAAATCCATGCACCATCATGAAGACGCCCATACCGATTTTATTGCTTTGCCTATTCAGCTTAGCCGGCTACAGTCAGGCACCGGCACCCGATTTCCTCATTACTGACAGCGAAGGCCAGCCTCATGAATTGTATGCAGACTACCTGGACGAAGGCAAAACGGTGGTGCTGAAACTTTTCTTCACCTTCTGCCCTCCCTGCAACGCGATGGCACCTAGCACCCAAACCCTGTACGAGGAATGGGGGGAAGGGGATGGTGACGTGGAATTCATCAGCCTAAGTATCATGGCTAATGATAGCGACACGGATGTCAACAGCTACAAAAACACCCATGGCCTCAGCTACCCTGGTGCCGGGGGCGAGGGTAATAGCATCGCAGCTTCCAACCCCTACACGAATGGCAACTACGGCTTTTTCTTGGGTACGCCTACATTTGTAGTCATCTCCCCAGACGGCACGGTCAACTACGATCCGAGAGGCAGTGGAATGGCGGCGACCATAGACAGTGTGGATGCTGCGATAGCCGCCACCGGGGCCAGCCGGTTTACTGACTTTACCGGCAGCGGACGGGTAACCACCGTGGACGGGGAAGGTATGGCACAGGTAAGACTGTATCTGGAAGGCCGAAGCGACACCTTATACACGGATGACGAAGGCTACTTTATGTTTGAGACGTCCTTGCCCATAGATCAGCCTCAGCGGCTTGTCGCTACCCGCGATGTAAACGACGACGGCAATGGTATCAGCACCAACGACCTCATCCTTATCGCCCAGCATATACTGGGGGTCAGTGCCCTGAACGGGAGCGAACTGATTGCTGCCGATGCCAACCGAAGCGGCAATATTTCCATCGTCGACCTCATCCGCTTACAGCGTTTTGTGCTGGGCATAAACGATAGCCTGCAGGACCAGCCCTCCTGGATATTTCTCGATGCCGATTACAATTTTGACCAGCCCAACCAGCCTTTTGACGAGGTGTACGGCGGGGCGGCTAGCCTGCTGGAGTTTGATACCGACCGTACCACCCCTATGAACCTGCGGGGTATTAAAATCGGGGATGTCAACCACTCTGCCGACCCTAATTTTTAACTTTTGTCGCCGCAAAGTAATTTTTTGGGTGATCTTACGGCTATGCGGCTTGCAAAACTATCTTTGCAAAAAAGCCAAGAAATGAAGATTTACCCGTTTATTTTCTTACTAGTAGCAGCCGGTTTACTGACAGCCTGCGGTGATGCCCCAAGCGATGCCAATCAGGAAACCACTACTGCTGAACCCGAAGAACCAACAACCGGATCTGCTGACACGCTGAGCTACCCCGAGGAAAAGCACCTCGGCAACCTCAAGCAGCTGACCTTTGGCGGGGACAACGCCGAAGCCTATTTCAGCTTTGACGATAGCCACCTCGTCTTCCAGGCCGCCAACGAAGCATGGGATGCCCCCTGCGACCAGATTTTCTACATGCCCATAGACGGTTACGAAGGCGAGCGCCCTCCTATGCTTAGCACCGGCAAAGGGCGGACCACTTGCTCCTACTTTATGCCGGGTGATACTACTATTTTGTATGCTTCCACCCACTTGGGCGGCGAAGAATGCCCGGAGACCCCGCCTGTGGTGAACGGCAAGTATGTCTGGCCGATTTACGAAAGCTATGACATCTTTGTGGCTGACTTGCAGGGGAATATCGTCAAACAGCTCACTGACGGCCCTGGCTACGATGCAGAAGCTACGCTGAGCCCGGACGGCAGCAAAATCGTATTTACCTCCACGCGCTCGGGCGACCTCGAACTGTGGACGATGAACGTAGACGGCACCGGCCTGAACCAAGTGACGGACGAATTGGGCTACGACGGCGGCGCGTTCTTTTCGCCGGATGGCAGCAAGCTGATCTTCCGTGCTTCCCGCCCACAGACGAAGGAGGAGCAGGACACCTACAAAGCACTGTTGGCACAGGGCGTGGTGCAGCCTACCGAGATGGAGATTTTCGTCTGCAACGTCGATGGCTCAGAGCTGACGCAAATTACGGATTTGGGCGGCGCCAACTGGGCACCGTTCTTCCACCCTTCCGGGGAGAAGATCCTGTTTTCCACCAACCACCATGTGGACGGCGGGCGGCAGTTCAATATTTTTTCCATCAATATCGATGGTACGGGGCTGGAGCAGATTACATTTGACCCTACCTTTGATGCGTTCCCCATGTTTTCCTACGACGGCAAAAAGCTGGTGTTCTCGTCTAACCGCAACAACGGCGGCACCCGGGACACCAATGTGTTTATTGCGGACTGGAACGACTAAAAAAAGCAGCCTGTGAGAATCAACGGCGGTAGCGAGGCTTGATGGTATTCGCTACCGCCGTTCTGTTTTTAATCTGTACCTTAGCGGCAGCCAAAAGACATTTCCATGAAACACGCCTTCTGCCTGTTGATTGCTTTGCACACCTTTCTACTGGCTACTGCTCAAAACGGCGTCCCTCCCGTTGGCGGAGCGCGGGCGGCCGGGATGGGCTACACGGGCGCTACCTTCGGCGACATCAACGCGCTTTTTGCCAATCAGGCTGGCCTGGCTAAATTGGAAAACACTACGGCTACCGCCTTCGGCGAGCAGCGTTTCTTGCTGAGCGAGCTGGGCAGCTATTCGTTTGGCTTGGCCCTGCCGACCAATTCTGGCACCTTTGGGGTATCGCTCAATTACTTCGGTTTTGAGGGGTACAACGAACAACGTGTAGGGCTAGCTTACGGCAGGCAACTGTCCGACAAGTTGTCGATTGGTGCGCAGGCCTTGGTGCTGAACACCCAGATTCCGGAGTATGGCAGCCGGGCGGCGGTTACCTTTGAACTCGGTTTTTTGGTCACTTTGCTGCCGGAGTTACAACTGGGCGTGCATGCCTATAGCCCGGTCCGGGTACAGGTGGTAGAATCGGAATATTTACCCTCTGTGCTAAAGGCCGGCATGCAGTACCGCCCCTCCGAGCAAATCCGGCTGCTAGCGGAAGTAGAAAAAGACATTGATTACCCTGCCCGGGCGAAGTTCGGTTTGGAATACCAGCTGGCCGAGCCCTTCCAACTGCGGGTAGGGGTAGCTACCCAACCCACAACGGTGACCTTTGGCATGGGGTACCAGGTTATGGACAAGATGCGCTTTGACATTGCTTCTTCCTACCACGAAGTATTAGGCTTTAGCCCGGCGGGCGGCCTGGTCTACCAATTCTAGTTTTTATGAAAATTCTACTCACTGCTGCCACACATTTTGAAATTGCCGCTTTGGAAGCGCACCTGAAAAAGCACTTCATACAAGCCGAGCCGTACCGTTATCAAAAAGGAGAGGTACAGATTGCGATGCTTATCACTGGTGTTGGCTTGCCAATGGCGGCCTACGCACTGGGTAAGGTCATCGGATCCGACGAATGGGACCTAGCCATCAACGCCGGAATTGGCGGAAGCCTAGATAAAGCCTACCCGCCAGGAACGGTGGTACAGGTGGTGAGCGAGCGCTTTGCCGACTTAGGGGTGGAGGAAGCAGACGGGTCGTTCACTTCCGTACACGAATTAGGGTTGATCGAAAGCGGCCAAGCGCCTTTTGCAGAGGACGGCCGCCTGGTCAATCAGGGCGGATCGGAATTCGGTTTTTTGCCCAAAGCTCGGGGCATCAGCGTCAATCAGGTACACGGTTACGAGCCCTCCATTCAAGCCTTACGGCAGAAATATCCGGAAGCGCAAGTAGAAAGCATGGAGGGTGCAGCCTTTTTCTACGCTTGTGCGTTGGAACGCGTTCCTTACCTGCAGCTGCGGGCTGTCTCCAACTGGGTTGAAACCCGCGACCGGGACCGCTGGGAAGTAGAACTGGCACTGGACAGGCTGAATACCACACTGATTGAGTTGGTGCAGTCGCTGTTTGCTTAAGCCGGTTTATTCCTCTTCCTTGAGGAACATCTGCTCGCTGTTGAGAATCCCCAACACGTCGGTGGTGATATCAAAAGTATCCCGTGCACCCAAGACACCAGAACCCTGGCCATATTGCAAGATGTAGTCATACCCCCGCACATCGCGCAGGCTATCCATCAAGCCCATAAGGCGGTCGCGAAAACGCGCTGACAGCTCCTGCTGCTCGGCACCTAGAGTTTGAGACAAGCGCTCTTGTTCGGCCAGCAAGCTTTGCTGTTTTTTCCCCAGGCGCTGCTCCTCTTCGGCAATCTGGTTGGGTGCCAACAGCCCCTGCTGCACTTTTTGCTGTACTTCCATGAATTCTTTTTCCAAGGCCTGCATGCGGCGCTGAATACGCTGAGAAGCTTCTTGCTGACGGGCGGCCAGCGACTCCTGCCGTTCGCGAAACTCGGTGTAGTTCTCCAGCAAAGAATCGACATTCAGGTAGACGATATCCAAGGGTTCGGTGGCAGCCGGGCTATCGGCCTGAGAGGCGGATGCCGCGGCAGGCGTATTGCCAAGCTGGGTAAACAAGTAAATGACCGCGATAATCAAAATGGCATTCAGCGCCAGGGAAATATTGGCTTTCATAGGTTGAAATTTTGCGCAAAGGTAATTGAATTTGGCTTATTCTCGTAGTTCAATGGTGTACCCTTTGTTCTTCAGACCGGCGATGTTGAACAGTTTCCTCGCCGAATGCGCCGGGCGTTTACCGCCACCAATGATGAAGAGCCTGCCTTCCCGCGGGTTTTCGTGCGCTGCACCATTTTGGCTAGATAGCATACCTGTACACAGGCCAAAACCCAGCAAAGGCCGAATAAGACTGCTTTCATTCCTTCTCGTTTTCCGGCCAAGATTAGGAAAAGGCAAAAAAAATCTATTTTTTTCGCATCTTCGCCCAACCCTTTGGGCAAGGGCTACGGTCTAGGCGTACTAGAAAACCATTTTTGACTATCGATAAAAAATTCGATTATGCCTGTTACTACTATGCTTGTTGTTGCCCTCGCGCTTATTGCTGTTGGAAAAAGATCACGCGCTTTTCGGTAAAGCAGACCAGCGCGCTCCCCGGAAGAAAACCTACCTTTGCTAAGGAAAAAACAGCTTTATTGATATGCAACTTAGCCTTGGATTTTCTCCTTGCCCCAACGATACCTTCATATTCGACGCCCTGCTACACGGAAAAGTAGACACGGAGGGCTTGACGTTTGCCCCCTACATCGCCGATGTGGAAGACCTCAATCAACGCGCCTTCCGGAACGAACTGTCAATCACCAAACTCAGTTACCACGCCTTTGCCTTTCTACTTGACCAATATGCCTTAATGGAAGCCGGCAGTGCATTAGGCAACAAGGTAGGCCCATTGCTCATTGCCAAGCAGCCCATGGATAAAGCCGCTATCCCAAACGCCCACATCGCCATTCCCGGCAAGTATACCACCGCTAATTTTTTGCTAAGCCTCGCCTACCCAGAAGCCCAACAACGAGAAGAAATGCTCTTTTCTGATATAGAGGATGCAGTGCTCGACGGCCGCGTAGACGCCGGATTGATTATACACGAAAACCGTTTTACTTACCAAGACAAAGGGCTCGTCAAGCTAATCGACTTAGGGGAATACTGGGAGGCCACTACGGCAATGCCCATACCGTTGGGCGGTATTGTAGTGCAACGGAGTTTGCCAAGAGAAGTACAGCAAGCTGTCAACCGGGTGATGCAGCGCAGCGTCGCTTTTGCCTTCGAGCACCCGCAAGCGTCCAAAGACTTTATCAAGCAGCACGCGCAGGAGATGGAGGAAGCGGTCATGTACAAGCATATCAAGCTCTATGTCAATGATTTCACGAAGCAATTGGGCCTAGAAGGACGGGCGGCTGTACAGCGGCTGTTTGATATTGCGATGGCCAAGGGGGTCATCCCCAATTCAGAGCTTCCGATCTTTGTGTGAACAGCAATAAATTCCTGCCTAATATTTCACGGGTTTACTTATTTTTGCGCTGCTTTTTGAACCATCCGCCTAACCGATAAAAAACCAGACTATGATTATTGGCGTACCTAAGGAAATCAAGAACAATGAAAACCGCGTAGCACTGACGCCCGCCGGCGCACTAGAACTGACCAAAAACGGGCACGCGCTCTATGTACAGGCAGGTGCCGGCCTTGGCAGCGGCTTTACAGATGAAGACTACAAGGCCTCTGGGGGGAAAATCCTAGCCACCATAGAAGACGTTTACGCCAAAGCGGAAATGATCATGAAAGTCAAAGAGCCGATCGAAGCCGAGTACGACTTGATCCGCGAGGGGCAGCTGCTGTTCACTTACTTCCACTTTGCTTCGTACGAGCCGCTGACCCGTGCTATGATGGCCCGCAAAGCCACTTGCTTGGCTTACGAGACCGTAGAACTGCCCGACCGTAGCCTGCCATTGCTCATCCCGATGTCGGAAGTAGCCGGCCGCATGGCTATTCAGGAAGGGGCCAAGTTTTTGGAAAAACCGCTCAAAGGCCGGGGGGTGCTGCTCGGCGGCGTACCCGGGGTAGAGCCGGGAAAAGTGCTGATCCTCGGCGGCGGCATCGTCGGCACGCAGGCGGCCAAGATGGCAGCCGGCCTGGGTGCGCAAGTGACCATGCTCGACATCAATCTGACGCGCCTACGCCACCTCGCCGATGTTATGCCCGCTAATGTCAATACCGTATACAGCAACGAGCTCAACATCCGCCGTTACATCAAAGAAGCAGACCTCATCGTGGGAGCTGTCCTGATCCACGGGGCCAAAGCACCTAACCTTGTCACCCGAGACATGCTAAAAGACATGAAGCCGGGAACGGTACTGGTAGACGTAGCGGTCGATCAGGGTGGCTGTATAGAGACTTGCAAGCCGACCACGCACGAAGACCCTACTTTCGTGATTGACGATGTGGTGCACTACTGTGTGGCGAATATGCCGGGGGCGGTACCTTACACCTCTACCATCGCTTTGACCAATGCTACCCTACCCTATGCTATACAGTTGGCCAACAAGGGCTGGAAGCAGGCTTGCCGCGACAATGAGCCGCTGAAGCTGGGCTTGAATATCATAGACGGCAAGATTGTTTACCCGAGTGTGGGAGAAGCGTTTGGGCTGCCGCATGAGTCCGTAGAGGGGTTTTTGTAGGCAAGGGGTTTTGTGAGAAAAATGCTCCGTTGAATATGCCGTGTATGCCTATGTGCCTATATGTTACCTAATAGCGGTGCTAAACGTAACGTTTTTTCTGAAACACATAGGGACATAGGACACATAGATGGCTTTGCTTCACGGAATGGGGCAGGCCTGCTGTTGCCGCTAAAATTATTTGCCGCACCAAATGCGCAGGGTGAACATGCCGTGTATGCCTGTGTGCCTATATGTTACCTAATAGCGGTGCTAAACGTAGCGTTTTTTCTGAAATACATAGGGACATAGGACACATATAGTCTGACAACTT
>JAAAOU010000232.1 GCA_009908745.1 Bacteroidota bacterium | reverse complement strand
GGCTTTCGGCAATGGAAGCTAGTGTTGCTGCGGGTTTTGCTGGCGTACATTTGTCCTCTGGTTTGCTAGCACCTTCTGTAGGCCCCACGCTCATCCGCTCGTTTTTCCGGGAACGGTTGCAGTTTGGCGGCTTGCTGCTGGCCCGGGTGGCAGAACGCTCGCAGATGGACGATTGGTTGGCGGCCGATGTGGATGCCTTCGTGGTAAAGCCCGCGCAGGTGAAATCGCTGATGAATTTTCTCCGCGCCGCCTACCGCAAAGGCGACCTCAGCGAAGCCCGCCTGAACGATAAGGTGCGACGCTTGCTGCTGGCCCGTCAGTGGTGCAAACCAAAGCCCGATTCAATCGAAGCATCCCCAGAAACACCTTCTCTGGAAGCAGCGCTCTACAGCTCCAAATCAGCAGAAGAACTGCCGGTACTGGCCCCTTCTGCCTATTTCAGTGCCCCAGATTGGGTATATTGGAAAGAGCGGGTCACCGCGTCTTCTATGGTGCTGGCGGCTAACCCGGAGCAGCGTGTTCCCCTGCGAAGCGCAACGCCTATTGCCCTATACGAGCAACCGGATGTGCCTTGGTCGACGGCTTTTCGGCAAACGCTCAACCGCTATGCCAGCGTACGCCGTATTACAAGTGTAAGGGCACTGCAGCCCGCTGAGACGCTGGTGGCCGTACTGCGGGATACCGAGCTGGATAGCACTTTTGCCCAGCAGTTGTTGAGGCAGGCGCAGCAGCAGCCGGTCGTGTTGGTCAACCTTGGGCAGCCCGGTAACCTGGCTTTGCTGGATACCAGCCTTACCGTCATCCAAGCCTTTGGGGCGGGAGATTTGGAGCAATCTTACGCGGCGCAGCTGCTGATGGGCGGCCGGGGGGCGAGCGGCCGGCTGCCGGCGACCTTCGGTGCTCACTTCAGGGTAGGGCAGGGGCTGGATACCGAGGCGGTACGTTTGGGCTACACGAGTGCTTACCAGGCTGGCATCGCGCCGCAGCGGCTGGTCGGCATCGACGCGATCGTAGAATCGGCTATCGACGAAAAAGCCTTTCCTGGCGCGCAGCTTCTGGTTGCCAAGGACGGCAAAGTCATCTACCGCAAATCTTTTGGGCACCACACTTACGCACAGGAGCAACCGGTGCGTTTGGAGGATTACTACGACCTGGCCTCGATCACCAAAGTCGCAGCGACTACGCTGGCCGCCATGCAAGCCTACGAGCAGGAAGAGATAGAGCTGAACGACCGTTTGCGGGAGCATCTGCAACTACGCCGCTCTTCCCGCCTGCGCAATCTGCGGGTAGAAAAGCTGCTGTCGCACCGGACGGGGCTTCAACCCCACCTTCCTGTTATCCCTTACCTGTTGGAGCGGGATGCAGATAATGCCGATTGCGAGCGCTACTTTTGTGTTTCTCCTTCCGCTGACTTTCCCATTGCTGTTTCGGACAGCTTCTACTTTGCGCGGAAATACTACGACCGGATTTGGGATGACATGCAAGGTTTACGTAGCCGCTACACCCGCTACCGCTACAGCGATGTTAACTTTGTGCTGTTGCAAAGATTGCTTGAGGCTAAGGCCGGTACGCGCTTGGATAGCCTAGTCGATCAATCTTTTTACCAGCCACTGGGCTTGCAGCACTTTACCTTCCTGCCTCTTCAGTCGGTGCCGCCCCGGCAAATTGTGCCTACCGAGAATGACTACCGCTGGCGCCATCAATTGGTGCATGGGTATGTGCACGATGAGACAGCCGCCTTGCTGGGTGGCGTGGCGGGCCATGCCGGCTTGTTTGGCAATGCCGATGATCTGGCAGTTGTCTTTCAAATGCTGCTAAACGGCGGCACCTACGGGCAGCGACGCTTTTTTGAGCCGCAGACGATAGAGCAGTTTACCACGGCTTCCCATGGCAACCACCGGGGCTTGGGTTTTGATAAGCCCAAGCCGGAGGATATTGGGGAAGCGGCTTTTCCGGAAGGGGTGAGCAGAGCGACCTTTGGCCATACTGGCTTCACCGGCACCTGCGTCTGGTCGGACCCCGATCAACAACTGACCTACATCTTCCTGTCCAACCGCATCCACCCGGACCGCAACAATAAGAAGTTGTTCGAGTTGCGCGTGCGCGAGCGGGTGCACGAGGTGGTCTATAGTGCGTTGGGGAGCTATGAGGTAGGCTGGCCGCAGATTGCTGCTGACGAGTAACTACCCCTCAAAACGCACGCGGCACAAAATCCGCTTGGTTCACAATTGCCGCCGAATCGCCTGTGGCGCGGATGGCGAACAGCCCTTGGTTTTCCGCCATCTGCTCGGCTCCGGCGTCCGCTTGCAGGAAGGCCACGGCACCGTAGAAGGTATTGGGTCGTACCTTTTGCCCCAAGTCTTGAAGGAGCCTATATTCCGTGCTTATTTGGAGTAACCTCTATAAAATGCCGAAGCATGGAAGATAAAGGCAAACGGCATAGCACCCACTTTAGTTGGTGGGTCCAAAAAGCACGGTGGTGCAGACTTGGGGCCTACCCGAGCTAAGAAAAGCTGGCTAGCATTAGGGGTAGATGGTAAAAGTTTAGCAGATGAGCCCCCTGGTCCAGAATTTAAAGGTATACCTAAGCTTACGGTCCAAATGGCCGCTGTTATTCAAGGGTTTCCGGAAGACTGGAAATTCAGAGGGCGTAAAACTGCTGCTTATCGACAAGTGGGAAATGCATTCCCGCCGCCTGTGTCTAAGGCTGTTGGGTTAGCTATCATCAGTGCTCTCAAAAAGGAAAAAGTATATTAGACATTATGAACACCAATTATTACAGGTCTAGACTTGCCCTTTTTCGCCCTATCTGCGTTGAGAAGCCTCGCCGTAGCCCCGGCTATGCCTACGTTTCTCGCCTTGATAGGACAAAAAATTGCGGCGTCTATACACTATAAAACTGGTATTCATAATGTCTATTCAAAGCCAGGGTATGAGTTAGAACTTTCTTATCCACAGAAGAATACTTAGGCATGAAGACTAGTCTTTTTGCTTCAAGTACAACATACTAAGTATGAAGCGTTCTCCAAAACCGAAAATTAACTAAAACCCCTGCACCCCATTCACCGTCGTATACTTTAAGGTCAACTTCTTATCCGGATTGACGCGCTTGTAAGCCGATTGTACCATCATCGTAGCTTCGTGGAAGCCGCAGAGGATCAGCTTGAGTTTGCCAGGGTAGGTATTGATGTCTCCCACGGCGTAGATGCCCGGCACGTTTGTGCTGTAATCGAAGGTATCGACCTCGATGGCGTTCTTGTCGATATTCAAGCCCCAGTCGGCAATCGGGCCGAGCTTGGGAGACAGGCCAAATAATGGGATGAAGTGGTCGGTAGATTTAACCACCTCGCCTTCTGTCTTGTGCTTGATCACCACGTCGGTCAATCGGCCATTGCCTTTTAACCCGACGGCCTGTGCATCCGTCAACAGCTTAATACGGCCAGACTCGGCGAGCTCGAAGGCTTTCTCCACGCTGTCCGGTGCGGCGCGGAACTGCTTGCGGCGGTGGATGAGCGTCACTTCCTCGGCAATATCGGAGAGGTGTATGGTCCAGTCGAGGGCACTGTCGCCGCCGCCGGCTACTACCACCCGCTTGCCACGGTAGTCTTCCGGGTTGCGGATGATGTATTCTACTCCGTGGTCTTCAAACTGTGCCAAGTTGCTAATAGGCGGTTTGCGAGGCTCAAAGCAGCCCAGCCCACCGGCAATCGCTATTACCGGCGCATTGATTTCCGTGCCCCGGTTAGTGCGGAGCAGGAAGCTGTCGTCTTCCAGCCGCTCAATATTTTCGGCCCTCTCGCCTAATGTGAAGCCAGGTTTAAACGGCTCAATTTGTTCCATCAGGTTGTCGACCAGCTCTTGGGCGAGCACCGTCGGGTAGCCCGGAATATCGTAGATCGGCTTTTTAGGGTAGATTTCAGAAAGTTGTCCTCCCGGTTGCGGCAGTGCATCCACAAGGTGGCAGCGCAACTGTACCAGCCCCGCTTCAAATACGGTAAACAAGCCGCACGGACCGGCACCAATAATGAGGATATCCGTCTTTATCATTGACTTTGCGATGTTTGTTTAGCTATTCGAGAAAAGAACAGCTATGTTGAGATAGAGTTTATTCCGATTGGGCTTCTTGCACGCTTGTGACAGCGCCAACGGGATGCAAGCCGCACTCCGTTTTTCCCCGCCCTTTCCAGCGGCCCTGCCGGCCTTTGCCTTTGGCGGTGCAGTGCTCGCAACCTACGGAGCCGTAGCCCAATGCTTCTAAGGGGTGGCGAGGCAGCTTATGATAGCTTGTGTAGTAATGCCATTCCCCTTCGTCGATATCGATCAGGGGGTTAAATTTGATAATATCTTCCTGCTGCTCGAATACTTCTAGGTCCGACCGGAAGTTGGTTTGATAACCCATCAAGCCGGTGATCCAGACCTTGTGCCTCGCTTTGATCGGCTCAAGCGGCAGCACTTTGTTGATCGCGCAGCAGAGGTCCGGGTCTTTTTCCCACCAGCGTTCTGAGCGGGTAATTTCGTTTTGGGCGGGGTGGGGCAGTACATCCACCACTTCCAACCCAAAGGCATCCGCAATGCGATTCCGGTAATCCAAGGTTTCTTGAAAGTGGTAAGTGGTGTTGATAAAATGGACTTTTTGCCAGGGCCGCAGTCTGGAAATCAGGTGCAACAACATCACGGAGCGGGTGCCGAAAGAGGACGTGTACAATACCTCCTGCGGGCGGAACACCCGGCCGAGCATAAGCAGGCGCTTTTCAAACGGCAGCGGGGTGAATAGCTCGTTCAGTTGGTTTACGCTAAGTTTAGACGATAGTTGGGTCATGTTACGATAGCTTGTCATGGCTTTCTTTTTCGGGGGCCTCCTCGATCAGGGAAGCCGTTAGGGCGTTCAGTTCTTTCACTTTGGTTTCAAAATCCCCTTGCAGGCGGTCGCGGAAATGCTTTAGGCGGCCGAGCAGTTGATCGGTCTCCTCGGGCAATATCGCTTCAAGCCACTGCCGGAACCGCTTGGCAAAGGTGGGGGATTGGCCGTTGGTGGAAATGGCGACTTTCAGGTTGCCGCGTGTCACGATGCTCCCTAGGTAGAAATCGCACAGGGCTGGGGTATCGGCTACGTTGACTATGGCGCCGGCGGCTTTAGCGGCGTCCCGTACTTCGCGGTTGAGATGCTCGAAGTTGGTCGCTGCAATCACCAGGTCAAAGCCTTCTACATCCGTCGGCTCAAATGCTTTTTGCTGTATGTCGATCTTGGCACCGGGGTAATGCTCTAGCAGCTGCTGCACCGGCGGCAGCACTGCTTTGGCAACGACGGTGATGTCGGCGTCCGGGCTGCTCTTCAGCAGGAAGGTCAGCTTTTCGCAACCTACTTCTCCAGCCCCTACGATAAGCAAGCGCAACTGGTGCAGCTTCAAAAAAACGGGGTATAAGGTATTGCGTTCCATCAGGCACGTTCTTTTAGTTGTTCGGCATGGGCGATAGCGGCATAATCCCAATCCGGGTGCAAGCGTACCACCTCGCCAAATACGAGCAAGCCAGGGCGTTCCAAGCGCGCTTGGGCCATTCGGCCTGGCAATTCAGCCACGGTACACAGCAAACGCCGCTCGTCTTCCGTGGACCCCTTGGAAATGACTAGGGCGGGTAGTTGGCTTTTTCCCGCTTCCGCAAATAGCTGGGCTATAGCCTCGGCCTTGCGCATACCCATGAGTACGATCACGGTGGCCGTGGATTGGGCAGCGAGCTGAATGTCACCGGACAATTCTCCACTGCGGGTGGTGCCCGTCAGCACCCAAAAGCTTTCACTGTAGCCGCGGCAGGTAGGCGGGACGTGCTGCAGCTCCGGCAGGGCAATGCAGCTGGAAATACCCGGTATGACATCTACCTCGATACCCTGGGAGCGGGCGAAAGCCACTTCTTCTTGCCCCCTCCCAAAGACAAATGCGTCTCCGCCTTTGAGCCGTACGGCATGGCCGTGGCTGCGGGCGTACTGTACGAGCAGCTCGTTGATGGCCTCCTGCTTCATGCGGTGCTGGCCAGCGCGTTTGCCGACAAATATCTTTGGGGCCTCGGGGCGGGTATGGTGCAGCATACGGTCATCTACCAGGGCGTCATAAAATACCGCGTCGGCAGTACGGAGTGCCCGGGCACCCTTGAGGGTTAACAACTCCGGGTCGCCTGGGCCTGCACCTACTAATGTGATTTTAGGGTAAATCTTCATCGCCTTATGCTTTGTAGTAATTGTCGATGACCAGCTTGTCTTGGCCGTCCGCAGCTTGGAGTTGGGCATCGCGGGTTTGCGCTACCTTTTTACTAAAGTCGCGAGCGTGTTGCAGGTAAGTGGCCGCAAATTCGGGCGTGGGGGATTGTTTCTTCATTTCCAGCACTAGGTCCGGAAAGGTCTCGTGAAGCTGTATCAGGCCAGTGCTTACGTAATGTTCTTGAAAATCGTCGATAATCCCCCGGTGGGTGTTGCAGCGTACGTCCTGAGCGAGCAGAAGTGCTTTTGCACCGACCACCATGCTAGTGTAGGCGTGGTAAATACCATCGGCAAAGGCACTCTCGGCAGCCGCCTCTTCGGCTAAGGCAAGCTTGGCTTTCGACTCGGCGATAATCGTACCGACTACATCAAGCGATACACCGGCACACTCGCCTACGCCTATACTTTGCCGGTAGGCTTCGTCCTGCCCCCAGTCAAAGAAATGCGCTTCTTCTAAGTCGTCGGTACTGGCTAGCGGCTTCAACAGGCTGTAGAAGTAGCGTTTGCCCTTCGCTTGGAAGTATTCATTAAAGAGCTGCCCGGCTTGCTGGTGGGCCTGGAAGTCGTCAATAAGAGTGCGCAGGGCCTGCGGTATACGCTTGGTTGGCAGTTTGATGACCCGCTGCGCGATGAAACCCTGCCCGTCTGGGGCTACTCCGCCCCCCATGACCACCTGCATGGCCGGAAGAATACGGGGTTTTACCTTGATCGAGCTGCCGTGAAACCCGATCTGCGCCGCCATGTGTTGACCACAGGAATTCATGCAGCCGCTTATTTTAATGCGGATATCGCTGTCTTCCAGCAGCTCGTCGTATTCTTCCAGCAGCACCCGCTCGAGTTCAGCTGCCAAGCCGGTACTATTGGTGACGCCCAACGCGCAAGTGTCGGTGCCGGGGCAGGCTGTGATATCGGCTATGCCATTGGCACCGACTTGCGCCAGGCCAAGGCGTTCTAAGCCAGCATACAAATGGGGGAGGGCTTCTGGCCGGACATAGCGCAGCAGCAAGCCTTGCTGTATGGTGATGCGGATATCGTCGGCGGCATACTGGCGGATCAGGGTGGCAAGAGGGCGGGCCGTCTCGGCGTGAATATCACCCCGTGGTATCTTTAGGCGCACACCGTAGAAACCCGCTTGTTTTTGCTTGAACGTATTGAGTGCTTTCCAGCGGCTGTAAGCTTTCGGGTTTTCGATTTGCGCCTGACAGTCGGGCGGTGGGGGTAGCGCCGGGAGCTGTTCCTCAGGAGCCTCTATCGGCCATTGCTGATGGGGCAACGACGGCCACTCTTCCTTGGCCATGGCTACGAATTGTTCAATCCCCCATTTTTTCACCAAAAACTTCATCCGGGCTTTTTGCCGCTTTTCCCGCTCACCGTGGCGGTCGAACACCCGCACGCAGGCCTCCATGAAGGGGACGATTTCCTCAGTCGGCAAAAACTCGTAAACGGTTTGAGCGACCATGCCTACTGCGCCCAATCCGCCACCTACAACGACTTTGAATCCTCTTTTTCCATCTTGTAAGCGGGGTATGAAGCCGAAGTCATGGAAGTAGGTAAAGGCAGAATCGCGTTCGCTGGAGGAGAAGGCCGGCTTGATCTTGCGCCCCATCTCTTGGCAGATAGGGTTGCGCAGGAAATACTCAAAGCAGGCTTGTACATAAGGGCTGACGTCAAACGGTTCTTCCGGGTCTATACCGGCGGCAGGGGAAGCGGTCAGGTTGCGTACGGTATTGCCACAGGCCTCGCGGGCGGTCAGCCCCGCTTCTGCCAGTTCCTCCCAGATTTTCGGGGAGTCCGAAAGCTTGACAAAATGCATCTGAATATTTTGCCGGGTGGTCAGGTGCAAGTTGCCGTTGGTGTACTTTTCGGAAATATCAGCCAAGCGTTCTAATTGGGCGGCAGTGATTTTGCCGTAGGGGATTTTGGTACGGAACATCTGTACGCCTAGTTGGCGCTGCCCATATACGCCGCGGGTGAGCCGGTAGAGTTTGAAACGCTCCTCATCTTCCTTGCCGGCTTTGAAGTCAGCAATACGTTGCTCCAGCTCTTCGATATCTTTGCGGTCCTCCGCCGCAATGGGTACTGGTTTGCTCATGGTCATGGTGTTTTGGCGGTCGCCCGCTGGTCAAATAAAGACATTACCTTTCCAGCTGTCTCAGGGACAGTTGTTTTTTAATCGTTGGTAATTGGGTAGGGGAAAAAAGATTGGCCTTCCTGATAGATTTCCGAAAGGCCAATGGATCACAACTATATTTTACTTACACAGTCAAGATCGCATTCGCCCGAGTGGCGTGCAGCAACAGCAGCAGCAGTGTATCAGGGAACAGCATCTTTTCGTAGGTAGCATAACTTAGTTTTGGTTGAATCACACCACAATTATAGGGCATCCAGCTGAATAAAACAATACTAACCCGATAGGAATTTAGTAAATAAAAACAGGGAAGTTTGCAATATGTTGATTTTTAGCGGATTGTGAAATAAAAAAGCTGCCCCCCGTTTTCGGGAAGCAGCTTATAAGCGATTTAAGCCAGCGATTTACGGTAAGAAATTACCGCTTTATCAGCTTGTACACTTTGTTGCCGGAGCGGCTGTAGTTCAACCGCAGGAAGTAAGTGCCGGATGGCAAGCCAGAGAGGTCAAACTGCAGCTGTTTGGTATCAGCATCAGCCTGTCTTCTCAGTAAGATTGCGCCATTGGCATGAATGAGTTCGGCTGTAGCTTCTTCCCCGAAGGTTTCGAACAACTCCAGCGTTGCAATATCCTCTACCGGGTTCGGATAGAGCATGGCAACTTTGGAGTCACCGTACAAGACGGCTTCGGCTTCTTCTGAGTAGAAGGTATCGCCTGCCCGGTTTTCAATGCGCACCCGGTAGACGTTGCGGCCCCGTTTGGCGCTTTCGTGCATATGTTCGTAGTAGTTCATGACGCCCAAGAAAGCACTAGGCGCTTCTACTACGGCGAGGTCTTCGAAGTGTTCGCCATCCCGGGAATGCTCCAGCGTGAAGGTATGGTCGCGGAGGAATTCTTCTACCATCCAGTTCACGGATATCATGCCGGATTCCTCGTCCTCTACTTCAGCCACTAGCCCCATGCTGCCACCGCAGTAGATTGGGCTATTTGTCGCGTTGATGGTTTCTACATCCGTTGAAGTACAGCCATTCTCAGTGACCTGCAGGGTGATGGTGTAGCTGCCCAGGGAGTTCACCTGAATGCTCACCTGTGGGCCCGTGGCGGTCTGTGGGGACACTCCCGCGCTAAAGCTCCACTCAATCACGGCGTCAGAGCCGGTTGGGCCAGCAAAGAACGTAGTAGGCTCACCCACGCACAGGAAGTCAGGCCCGTTGATTTCAGCAACGGCAACGTTACCTACTTCAATGGTTACAATATTGCTTTCCAGATACACCGTGCAGCATTCTCGGCGGGCACAGCGGGCGAAGTAGGTCGTCTCAGACAGTGGCCCCGGGTCAAAGTCCGGCCCATCGGCACCCGGTATCACCTCCCAAGTCTGGATGTTGAAAGGCCCAGGTATGGTACTCTTCATCCAGAGGTATTCCAATTCGCCGGAGCCGCCGGAAGGCGATTCCACATTGACGATGGGGTCGGGGTCGTTGCCAGGCCCGCAGAGGAACTGGTTGGGCCCGATCAGGCCCGGATCGTCGATGTTGTCACACTTGGTATACATACCGGCGTCAATCGTCAGGTTAATTTCACCCGGGCCAATGACAAATACATCTGTCATGCCGGTAGTTGGGTCCGGGTCGCTGTCCAAGGCGTCATTCCCGCCTTGGTCTGGGTCTGCAAAGATCAGGCCGTCGGGCAGTATGAATGTTACTTTGTATTCTCCAGGAGGTACGTTGAAGATATACATACCATCTGCATCGGTAATAGCCGTGTCGATATCGATTGGGGTCGATTCTCCTGGCAGTTGGAGAATAACCGTCACGCCTTCGATACCCTCTTCACCGGGGTCTTGTATGCCATCGCGGTCCTCGTCGTTCCATACAAAGTCACCAATTTGAGCTGGAGATGCCAAGGTGACAGCACAGCTAGTCTGGCAGCCGTTGGCGTCCGTAACGGTAGCGGAGTAGTCGCCGGCAGTCAGCCCGGAAAGCGACTGCGAAGTCTGCCCGCCACCCCACAGGTAAGTGTACGGAGGCGTACCGCCGCTCACGTTGATGGTCAGCTCTCCGTCGTTGCCCGTCAGCGATACTTCGCTTACGACTTCGATGGTGCAGCTAGGGGAGGGGAAGGCGTCAATGACCACTGTTGTGGTTGCAGTACATTCATTGGCGTCTGTGACGGTAACGGTGTACGTGCCTGCCGCTAGGCCAGTCACGCTTGCGCCCTCATCGCCGGAGCTCCAGTCGAAGGTATAGGGACCAGTGCCGCCACTGGCAGAAGCCGTAGCAGCCCCGTCGGCGGTATCTTCGCAAGTGCTGCCGTTGTCTAATGTGATATCGACAAGGATGGCATCTGGCTCATCAATAGTGACGGAGAGCTCGTCCGTACAGCCATTTACATCCGTAATGGTCACATCATAGGTGCCTGCGCTCAGGCCGGTCACGGTTTGCGTATCCGCGCCGTTGCTCCAGTCGAAGGTGTAAGGAGGTGTTCCTCCATTGACTTCTACAGCGGCTTGGCCGTCCGAGTCGCCATTACAGCTCACATCTTGGGTTTGCGTAGAAGAAACTTGGCCAATCAGCTGCGGGGGCTCGGCAATGCCGATTGTTTCTTCGCCTTTGCAGCCTACAGCATCCGTTACGGTAACCGTGTATACCCCAGCGGGGATGTCGATCAATTCAGGCGTGGTTGCCCCATTGTCCCACTCGTAGGTAAACGGTGGCGTACCGCCGGCAATAGTGACGGCTGCAGCGCCTGTGCTTTCCCCAAAGCAATTGGGCGAGCTGGCAATAGGTGTGAGCATCAAGCCCGGGAAGAACTCGACGGTGCCGGTCACTACTGCCGTACATTCGTTCAGGTCCGTAACCGTCACGGTGTAGTCGCCTGCGCCCAAGCCGGTGATGGTCTGCCCGGTTTGCGTATTGCTCCACTCATAGGTGAAGGGCGGTGTTCCACCCATAGGGTTAGCCGTGATGGAGCCCGTCTCGTTCTCGTCGCAGAAGATGTCCATGATGTCCAGCGAGACTGTAAATTCATCTGGCTCATTCACGGTAGCGTCCGCGGTGGCGGTACAGTCACTGGCATCCGTTACGGTTAGGCTGTAGGTGCCCGCCGGTACGCTATTCAGGTTGGCGGTGGTTGCCCCTGTGCTCCACTCGTATTCGTAGGGAGGCGTGCCGCCGCTTACCACAGAGGAAACCGCTCCGGTCGATTCACCAAAGCAGAGTACGTCACTTGCGGTCAGTGTGATATCGATACCGTCAGGCGCGGTGATCGTTGCCGTCCCGGTAGTCGTACAGAAGTTGGCATCGGTGATGGTCACTTCGTAGGTGCCAGGGCTCAAGTTGGAAATTACAGCCGTTTCCTCCCCGTTGCTCCAGTCGAAGGTGTAGGGCGGGGTGCCGCCCATGACTTCGGCGACGATCTGGCCGTTGTCGTCCCCTTCGCACTCCACATCTGTGGTGAGAAGGTTCAGTTCCAGCAGAGGCGGCTCGCTGATTTCCTCACTGCCGGTTATTTCACAGCCGTTGGCATCGGTCACGGTATAGCTGTAAGTACCCGCCGTGAGGTTGATAATTTCGTTGGTAGTGGCGCCTGTAGACCAGTTATAGGTGTAAGGGCCGGAGCCGCCACTAGGTATAAGCAGTATGCTGCCGCTGTTACCGCCGAAGCAGAGTACATCCCTTGGGCTGACTGAAACGGAAAAGTCATCAATCACTTCAATGGTTACCTCTTCAACAGCCGTGCAGCCATTGGCATCGGTGACCGTTAGGAAGTAAGTGCCTTCTGACAAGTCTTCGATTTGGTCCAAGCCAGGGCCCGACTCACCTGTGCTCCAGCTGTAGAAAAAGGGCGGTTCGCCGCCGGTGACTTCTGCCATCGCGAAGCCGGTTTCGCCCGCTCCGCAGACGACCTCGGGGGCGTCTATGGTAACGGTCACTTCTTCGGATTCTTCGATGGTGACATCAGCAGTGGCCGTACAGTTATTAACGTCCGTGACTGTTACGGTATAGGTGCCAGCTGGCAGGTTGTTTACCGTCTGCGTGTTGTCGCCCGTACTCCAAGCGTAGGTATAGGGTGGTGTGCCTCCCATGCCCATCGCCATGACCACACCGGTGCTTTCTCCGGGGCAGACCGTGCCATCAGCGGTAGCGTTGGCCATCAATAAAGGCGGTTCGCTCACGGTGAAGGTCTGGGATACGGAACAGTCGTTGGCATCGGTTGCCGTCACGGTGTAGGTGCCTGCTGCAAGCCCAGTGATCATCGCGGTGGTCTCCCCCGTATCCCACTCGTAAGTGTAAGGCGGGGTGCCGCCGCTGGCAGAAGCGGTGATTTCGCCGGTGGATTCGCCGAAGCAGAGGGCGTCTTTTACAATACCCGTTATGGCTAGGTCATCAATCACGTCTATGGTGAAATCGTCGGTAGCGGTACAGCCATTGGCATCCGTGACAGTTACGGAAACTACGCCTTCGCTTAGCCCGGTGACGGTCTGCGTGGTAGCGCCCGTGCTCCAAAGGAAGCTGAACGGCGGCGTGCCCGCAGAAACGACCGCGGTGGCTGTTCCGGTATTGCCCGGCCCGCAGACGATATCCGTGCCTTGTACGACGACTACGACACCGTCGAATTCTCCGATCGTCACGCTAGCCGTATCGGTACAATCATTGTCGTCGGTCACCGTCACAAAGTAGGTGCCAGCTGTCAGGTCCTCTATTACGGAGGTCGTCTCCCCGTTGCTCCATTCGTAGCTGTAGGGGGGCGTGCCGCCGGTACCCATCGCCATAGCAACTCCAGTAGCTTCGCCGGGGCATACATCCGAGCTGGCTACTGCGCTTGCGATCAGAGTCGGCGGTTCGGTAATGGTGAAGTCTTCGATCAGCTGGCAGCCATTTTGGTCGGTTACCGTTACGGAGTAATTGCCTGCTGGCAGGTTCTCGATCATTGGTACGCCCGTTTCGCCGGTGCTCCACTCGTAGATATACGGCGGTGTGCCGCCCCAGCCCTCAGCCAGGATGCTGCCCGTGGAATCGCCCTCGCACAGTACATTTTGCACGCCAATATCTAGGATAAAGTCGTCAATGATATCGATGGAGACACTGTCGACTGCGGTGCAGCCCAAGGCATCCGTGACGGTGATGGCGTAGGTGCCTTCCGGCAAATCGGTGATGGTCAGTGTGGTCTCGCCGTTGCTCCAGAGGACCGACAAGGGGGGCGTGCCGCCAGAAATAGTAGCGGTAGCGGACCCGAGTGTGTCCGGCGGGCAGAGGGTTTCTGTGCCGGTGACCGCCAAGTTGATGGCGGGGGATTCGGTAATCGTGATACTGGCCACCGCTTCGCAGTCGTTGTCATCCGTGATCGTGACGGTGTAGGTGCCTGCGGAAAGGCCAAATATCATTTGATTCGTTGAGCCATTGCTCCAATTGTAAGTATAGGGCGGTGTGCCCCCCATACCCATGGCCATAGCGCTGCCGTTCGCTTCGCCGGGGCAAATTTCCGTGTTACCGCTGACCATAGCTTCCAGCAGCGGCGGTTCCGTGACGATAAAATCTTCTATGATTTGGCAGCCGTTTTGCTCGGTGACCGTTACGGAGTAATTGCCAGCGGGTAGATTTTCGATCATAGGGGTACCCGTTTCCCCAGTGCTCCATTCATATATGTAGGGAGGGGTTCCACCCCAGCCTTCCGCTAGTATGCTGCCTGTAGAGTCGCCAAGACAAAGCACATTCTGCACGGCGATGTCAAGCACAAAATCATCTACAATATTGATGGTAATAGACTCTACGACGATGCAGCCTTGAGCGTCCGTAATCGTCACAAAATAAGTGCCACTGTCAAGGTTTGTGATCGTTTGCGTTGTCTCGCCGGTGCTCCATTCGTACATGTATGGTGGTGTTCCGCCACTTGCGTTAGCTGTGGCAAAACCGGAGCCGTCGGGCTCGCAGACGAGTTCCTGCCCGCTAATGGTGCCGAACAATTCCGGCGCTTCGTCTATGGTCACGCTCGCGGTATCCTCACAAAGCGCAGCGTCTACAACGGTCACGCTATAGGTACCCGGTCCGAGGTTGAAAATTTCAGCCGTTGTCTCGCCGGTGCTCCAGTTGTAAGAAAAGGGTGGGGTGCCGCCGGTGACTACCGCGAGGGCACTGCCCGTGTTTTCCCCTAGGCAAAGGATGGATTCGTTGACGGAAATGCTGACATCGACACCGGGTGGGCCGTTGATAACTACAGACGCTGAGGCTGTACAGCCACTAGCATCGGTGACGGTCACCTCATAAACCCCTTCGCTCAGGTTGTCGATAGTGGGCGTAGTGGCACCGTTGCTCCAATCGTAGGTGAACGGCGCTTCCCCCTGATTGACGGTAACGGTAGCCGAGCCATTGTCAATGGTGCAGAACGTCACGTCTGTGGAGCTGATGTTAATGACGAGGGGAGCCGCTTCTTCTACGGTAGTGGAGGCAGAAGCTGTGCAGCCTTCTGAGTCCGTAACCGTCACGGTGTAGCTGCCAGGCGCCAGGCCGTTAATGGTCTGGGTAGTCATGCCGTTGCTCCAAACATAAGTATAAGGAGGCGCTCCGTTCATAGGCGTAGCCGTGGCGGAGCCGTCGTTTTCATCCGGGCAAGATTCGTTGTCCGCGGAAACGCTCACGCTGATATTGGAGGCGGGGGAGAGGGTGGTTTGAGCCACTGTTGTACAGTCGTTGGCATCCGTGACCGTTACC
>JAAAOU010000238.1 GCA_009908745.1 Bacteroidota bacterium | reverse complement strand
CCATAAACTGATACGCTACATGACCGAGCGGGTAGAACAGCGGGAGCGCTGGGTCAATGCTTTGATCAACCCGCCTATTCTGGTCCGCCTCATCGTCGGGGAGCGGGACCCCATTTCCGGCCACCACGCTGCCGACCGCTACGAGGACGTGGTACAGCAAAGCGCCGATGTGGTCCGCCTGCTGGAGATCGGCCACTACCCGCAGACCGAAGCGCCCAAAGAGGTCCTGACCCACTGCTGGGCGTTTTGGGAAAGCTTGTGATTCATCGAAATCTCATCCGGCTTAATCTATAGAATTGGCGCGCTGTGCCCTTTTGGAGTACATTGAGCATGTATTTATTAATCAACTTACTGTATACAATATGGATCCTTTAGATGCTCCGATGACCGACGAGAACGATTACTTACCCGACAGCGACGAGCGCATGTGGAGCACCTTTGCCCACTTGGGTATCATCGCCGGGCTGGTCATACCGCTTGGCAATATTATCGCGCCGCTAGTCATTTGGCTGGTGTACAAAGACCGTTCGGCCTATATTGACTACCACGGCAAGGAAGCCCTCAATTTCCAGCTTACGATGACGGTAGCTATGATCATCAGCGGCATTTTGATTTTTGTGCTGATTGGTTTGCCCCTGCTGATCGTCCTGGGCTTGCTCGATTTGATACTGTCTATTGTAGCCGCTGTGCGGGCGAATGAGGGAGAGCGCTACCGTTACCCGTTCAATGTGCGTTTTGTGCAGTGAAGCTTATTAATGATGAAGGAACAAAGTGCCTGACCATTTTTCGGAGCTATATTGGTCTGAACTAGATGATCAGTTAACCGTGTCCTTCGCCACCAACGGATTAGGCAGCAGCCCAAGTTGATCGCGATAATCAGTTTGGGCTGTTGTTGTTATTTCTATATTTGCCCCCGCACCAACTGCTTTTCCATCCTTTGGCTGACTATCGTATTTTTCTGTTTGCTTTTTTCTTAGCGCTAAGCGCTTGCCAATCTCCCTCCGCACCCGTGGAGGCCGCTTTTTACTATTGGAAATCCCGTATGGCCATCAGCCCTGCCGAGGAAGCGGTGCTGGACTCCCTAGATGTGCGGCAATTGTACGTCAAGTACTTGGATGTAGACTTAGAAGGTGGGCAGGCGGTGCCGAAAGCGGGCATACAGTGGGCCGGGGAGGCTTACAAAGCCTACGAGATCGTACCTTGTGTTTTCATCACCAACCGCACTTTCCTAGAGGGTACGGCTCCCGAGCCTTTGGCAGAACAGGTCTGGGGCTATTTGCAGCAGGCCAATACCGAAGCCGGCCTGCAGCCCAAAGCCTACCAATTTGACTGCGACTGGAGCCCGTCTACCCGTTCCGCCTACTTTGCTTTCCTGCGGGCCATCCGGCAGCGGGCAGGCAATGTGGAGCTTTCGGTCACCATACGGCTGCATCAGTACCGCTATCCGGAGCAGACCGGCGTGCCACCGGTGGACAAAGGCAGCTTGATGTATTACAATATGGGCGACATCGAGGACGTTAGGGAAGCCAACAGTATTTTGAATAACGAAACCGCAGCGGATTACCTGAAGGGGGCGGCTGTTTATGAATTGCCGTTGGACGTGGCGCTGCCGTTGTTTTCCTGGGTGCTGGTCTACCGGCTGGGAGAGCTGCACCGCATCATCAACTGGACGGACGCGGCAGCCCTCGATGAACAGCCGGCGTTCGAAAAAACAGCGGCCAACCGCTACCGGGTGCAGCAAAATACCTACTTCGGGGGTCATTATTTAAACGCGGGGGACCTGTTGCGCTTTGAATCGGCCAGCCAAGCCGAGCTGCAGCGCGCCGCCCAACAACTGCAAACCATTAAACACTACAGTGGAACAACCCTATACTACCATCTCGATGAATCACTTTTGCAAGCTTATGATCCGGCTCTCTTGCGCCGCCTCGCTCGCACTATTCATGGCCGTTAAGCCCGCCTCCGCCTGCGGGCCGGTTGATTATTCCTACCATTACTTCAACCTTTTCGTGCCGGAGTGGATATTCGACCAAGCCTATAGCCCGACTTTTTACACCTCTGACCATTTCCACCACATCTGGGACAAAGCTGACTATCCCAACGCCAACTTGTCGAGCTGGAAACAATTTCTGGGAGAAAAAGGACGTGACGAGCTGCTGGAAAAGATACTTTACGACCGTTACACAGCGGGCTACAGCGACGTGCCCCGAGCGACACTGGTAAAATCAGTGCTCTTTGACGGATCTGTGCTGCCGATTGCCAAACAGGAAGCCGTCAAGCAGTACTTGCTGCTTTCCCTACGGTTGGAAGCACTGGCGAATCCACCAAGCGACCCCTGGATGCGGGGGCAGCAAGAAGCACCTTCCGCCGCCGATCAACAAGCGCTGATTCAGGAGCTGAAGGACGCCTACGAGCGGGAAAAGTATGCCTACTTGAAAAACCGCTACGCTTTCCAGCTGCTCAAAGCTTACCGTTACAGCGGGCAGGGGGAGAAAGCCATCGCGCTTTATGAGGCGCATTTTGCGAAAGCGAAAAACAAAGGGCTGATCGATTATTGGGCGATGGACCACTACGCGGGCTTGCTGCTCAACAAGGGAGAAGAAGCGGCTGGTATGTATCATTTCCTAAAAGTATTTAAGGATTGCCCAAGCCGCCGCCACAGTGCGTACTACAGCTTTCAGATTGACGACCAAAAACTGTGGGATAAGACCTACGAGCGTTGCGAGCGTGATGCGGAAAAAGCGCTGATGCACTTCATCCGGGGCAGTAAGCAAGACGTCTTGGCCCTGGAGGACATGCGGGCGATCTTCGGCCTGCTAGGCAACCACGAATGGCTCAGGATCATCACCGCCCGGGAGATCAACAAGCTGGAAAGCGAAAATTTCGAATACTGGCGGGAGCAGCCCATCAGCCACCTGCTGAATACCCTCAAACAGCGGGGCAGCTTGCTGAAAAACGATGACTACGACGACTATGCTGGCCAGCTGCTGGAATTTGCTTCCACGGCGTATTACAATAACCGCAAGGATGGGTTCTGGAAAGTCGCCAAGGCGTATCTGGAACTGATGACTGGCAAGGTACGGGCTGCTGAGGTCACCTTGCAGGAAGGGCAGGGGCTGGAGCAGCCGTACGACCGTATTAAGCGCGAATTGGAGCTGGCCATCCTGCTGTTTGAAACGGAGCAAGTCACGGCGGAGGAACAAGATTTTATCGCCGGGGAGATCGTCGGCGTGTTTGGGGATGACAAAACGGAGCTGTATACCGACCGCAACAATCAGGAGTTTATCCTCGACCTGCTGGCCTACCGGCTCCGCAATCAGGGGGAGGAAGCCTTGGCCGAGCTGCTGAGCCGCCGCATGATTACAAATACCAAGACCAACCCCTCGCCGGCCGAAGTGGATTCGCTCCTGGCGCTGGCCAATCAGCCGAAGCACACTAAGCTGGAGCTGCTGGCCCTCAAGCATTTCGTAGGCAACGAAGAACCCTGGAATGCCTTCCTGCTCAACTCTACCGCCGAATTGCAGCAAATCAACTTCAAGCTCTTGGATATCAAAGGGCGGCTGTTGATGCGCGACCCGGACCAGCTGGAAGAGGCGCTTGCCTTGTTCGACAGCTTGCCGGCTGACTATGATTTTGCGCTGCGCCACAATCCTTTTAATGGGTACTTGGTAGACTGTATCCACGATAGTTACTGCGACCGGAGTACAGAAGCCAATTACACGCGCAACAGCCTGGTGCGGCAGCTTATCAACATCCGGGATATCGCCCGCAAGGAGGGGAGTGCCATGGACTACTACCTGCTCGGCAATGCCTACTACAACATGACGTACTTTGGCCCGGCGTATTATGTGATGAACTACTTCCGCAGCGGCTCGTCCTACGATGGGTTCACCGATTGTTCCGTGGCGCTGAAATTGTACAAAGAGGCGATGCGCTACGCCACGGATGACGAACTTGCGGCCAAGGCGTGCTACATGGCGGCCAAAGCCCAGCAGAATCAATTTTTCTTGCGGAAAAACGAGCAGGAAAGCGACAATTGGTACGGCAAGTACACCATCAGCGAATGGGGAGACCGGGAAAATACTTACGAGCGTTTCCAAGCGGATATCAAAGCTGCGGGGTACCGGGCATATTTCGACAAATTGGGGCAGGAGTACGGGCAGACGCGGTTTTATCAGCGGGCGATAGGGGAGTGTAAGTATTTGGAATACTACGTGGCCCGTTGGTAGGGTTTATGCCGCTTGAATGAGCTTTTCAAACAATATTCTTGAGGTTTCAGTATTTCCGCTCATTCCAGCTAGTATGGCTTCGTCAGCAAACTCCATGGCCTTTTTATGAAATACGGTGGCTACATTCATCTTTGTATAAATTTAGCTTTGCTAGTCATCCCTACACTTTTGCGATTACCGTTTCATTCCCCTTCACCCGCTCCCCGATACGCACCTCCACCTTGGCGTCGAGCGGCAGGAAAACATCCACCCGGGAGCCAAACTTGATGAAGCCCATTTCGCTGCCCTGCGTCACCCGCTGGCCGACTTGCAGGTAATTCCGGATGCGTTTGGCCATAGCGCCGGCGATTTGCCGCAGCAGTACTTCCGTATTTTTATTTTGGATGACGACCGTGGTGCGCTCGTTTTCGGTGGAGGACTTGGGGTGCCAGGCGGCGCGGTAGCGGCCGGGGTGGTGCTGCACGTAGCGGACTTCCCCGCCCATTGGGTTGCGGTTGACGTGTACATTCAGCGGGGACATGAAAATGGAAATTTGCAGGCGGCGGTCTTTAAAGTATTCGGGCTCCTCCGTTTCTTCTATAACCACAACCTTGCCATCAGCGGGCGCGTAGATCAGCTGATCGTCCGTTTGGCTGATCAATCGCCGAGGGTTGCGGAAAAACTGCAGGATGAGCAGAAAAAACACAATGGAAGCCACTGCGCAGAGCCAAAGCCACTGCGGCAGAAACAGGTAAAAACCCGTATTGATAATGAGGAGGAAAACCGCTACTAAAATCAGCATACGGTGCCCCTCCCGGTGGATAATAGCCATGTCGTCAGTTCAATTGGTCGCCGCTAATTTACGGGCTAATGGATTAACATAATCCCCTTTTCAGCAAATTTGTTTGCTACCGTATCCAAAGGATGTAAGCCGTGGCAAAGGGCAGCATGAAAATAAATGCGTCGAAGCGGTCCAGCATCCCCCCGTGCCCAGGCAGCAGGGTGCCGGAGTCCTTAATTTTTACGCTCCGCTTGAGCATCGACTCCACCAAGTCGCCCAGGGAGCCGAAAACCACCACGATCACGGACAGTACGACCCAGTCGGCCAGCCTCAGTTCCCCTATCCAAAAACAAATGCCAAGGCTCAGGATCAACGTCGTTGCCATGCCCCCCAGCGACCCTTCCCAAGTTTTCTTTGGGGAAATACTGGGGAAAAGCGGCGTTTTACCAATTCGGGACCCCACCAGATAAGCGCCGCTGTCGTTCATCCAGTTCATAGCCAGCAGGGCAAATACTAAATTAGGGTAATACTGCCCCTCATCAAAGGCCACAAAGGTCAGCAGGCCGAAGGGCACGCCGATGTAGATCATGGCCAGTACGATGAATGCCACATTCGAAAACGGCCGGTTGCTTTTGGTATACAATTCGTAGATGAACGAACTGAAAATAAAGGGGAAGAACAGTATCGCCGCAATCGCTATAAACGAAGAGCGGTTACTGACCAGCTGCAGCTGCAAAATGGTAGCCAAGAAGAACGGTACCATGCCCATGCCTACGCCCAAGATGCGCCGGATGATGTCCCGGCGGTGGGTTCGCGATAGCACCAAGCCCAGAAACTCCCGCAGGCACAACCAAGTGATCACGGTGAACAGCAGCACGAATGTGGTGGGGCCTAGGTAGATGCACAAGGTAATGATGGCGATGAAGAAAAAACCCGTTGTGGCACGCTGTAGTAATCCGCTCATTTGGTTTCCGTATTGTTAGGCTTGACGTGCGTGTGGTAATAATGGCGCAGGTAGTGGGCCAACCCGGCGACGATAACCGCTGCGACGGCTGTGGCACCCCAGTTGATCTCCGGTGCGCTTGACTCCGCCAGGGCGCTCTTCCAGATGTACTGCCCGGCGATCTGCATGCCGTTGATGACAAAGTGCGCTACGATAGGCACCCACAGGCTGTTGCTCCACAGGAACAAGTAGCCTAACCCGGCACCCAGCACCAAGCGGGGCAAAAAGCCCGCAAATTGCAGGTGAAATAGGCTGAAGATCAGCGCTGAAATCCAGATAGCGAGAATCGGCTTGCCTGTACTCAGCTGAAATTGACGCTGCAGTATGCCCCGGAAGACCAGCTCTTCGCCTATCGCCGGCAGGACCGCCACAACCAGTAGCGTTAACAACAACTCGCCGATGTGGTCCATGACCAGCAGCCCTTTGGTCATTTCGGTGGCTTTTTCCTCCATGTTGCCTGCCCAGTCCGGCAAGGGCAGTTGTTGGTTCAACCAGTAGGTCGCTAAGGACAGTATGAACACGCCAAATATAAATAAGGTGCCGATGCCGAATATAGAGGCTTTGGGCGCACGCTGCAGTTGGAAAAAAGCCAGCCAGTCCCGCTTGCTGACCAGCCAGCCCAGTATCAAGGCCGGCACGGTGAAGGTCAGAAGTTGGTTGAAAAGATTGACCAAGCGGATGAATGTACGCTCTCGCGCCGGGCTGTCCATATTGAAGTCCTCCAATACCGCCACCAAGTCCAAGTCCATGTACATGCCGAGCAAATAACCCAGCCCACTCGCCATCGCACTGCCCAGTAGCATGAACAGCAGCAGCAAAAGCAGCAAACCAAAGGGCGAGAATCGTTCCGCCTCCTGAGAAGAAAGTAAGCTCATATTTTAAATTGATACGGACGGCCACCACGCAGCCACACGCGGCAAATATAAGATTTTATGGACGTCTCGGGCAATTCCGCATTCGCCCCGGTGCAACTTCCTGCATCCTTCCATGTTAAAGATTCTAAACGGAACCTAACTGAACCATGAGCACCCGCCTAAGTGTCAACGTCAACAAAGTCGCCCTGATCCGTAACTCCAGAGCTGGCAACCTGCCTAACCTCGTGCAGGTGGCTCAAGACTGCGAAGCTTTTGGTGCTGAGGGCATAACCGTGCACCCCCGCCCGGACGAACGCCATATCCGCTATGCCGACATCCCGCAGTTGAGGGCGGTAAATACCACCGAGTTCAATATAGAGGGCAACCCTACGGGCCAGTTCCTGCAACTCATCGCTGAAAACCCGCCTACCCAAGCCACGCTAGTACCCGATAGCCCCGACGTACTGACGTCTGACCAGGGGTGGGACACCATAGCCCACAAGGGCTTTCTCACCGAAGTGACACAGCGGCTGCATGAACTAGGCGTCCGCGTCTCCATATTTGTAGACCCCGTGCCGCGCTTCGTAGAGGGGGCCAAAGCAGTAGGTGCCGACCGTATTGAGCTATACACCGGAGACTACGCCAAGCAATATGCTTCGGACCCTGCCGCTGCGGTCCGTCCTCATGCCGAAGCAGCTAGTGTCGCTCAGGAGCTCGGCATCGGCATCAACGCCGGGCACGATCTTAACTTGGAGAACTTGAAATATTACCGGGCGCATATCGAAGGGCTGCTTGAAGTTTCCATAGGCCATGCGCTTATCTCGGACGCCTTGTACTTCGGCCTGCAAAATACTATTCAGTTGTATCTGCGTCAATTGAAGTAGCACTCCACTTAACATTAATTTAATGTGACGGACTCATGACAAAGAGAAGTGTTGTCGGTTGCTACTAATGTTTAATGATCTGGTAAATAATTGTTTATGTCTTAAGTGTAGTCGCGCTCGTCTTCCTCTTTTCACTGTTTTGCCCCCAAATTTTTAAAAACCTTTCACGAAAAAAATAGCATGATTGAGGGAGAAACTTCTTAATTGTCTTATTTTAGCATAAGTTTACGATCTTAAACGATAAAATATTTAGTATGAAAAAACTCTCACTAGTCCTAGGGCTAATGGTATGTGCCATTAGTGCTATGGTAGCACAATCCACTGTCACTGGTACAGTCAGTGACCAAAATGGCGACCCGCTTCTGGGGGCCAGTCTCCTCGTAAAAGGAACATCGACGGGTACGATCACGGATGTAGATGGAGCATACTCCATCAACGTTCCGGAAGGTTCTAACGTCTTGGTGGTCAGTTACACTGGCTTCGAAACCAAAGAAGTAGAACTCAACGGCCAGACCAAGCTCGACATCACGATGCAGGAAGGGGTTACCCTTTCTGAAGCTGTTGTGACGGCACTTGGTATAGAGCGGGATGAAAAAGCCCTCGGTTATGCCGTACAGGAAATTGGAGGTACTGAATTGGCAGAAACCCGCGAGGTCAACGTCGTCAACTCCCTCAATGGTAAGGTAGCGGGTATCCAAATTCAGGGTGCGCCTTCCTCCTTGGGCGGGTCTTCCCGCATCACCATACGGGGGTCTAACTCTTTTCTGGGGAACAACCAGCCTTTGTTTGTCATCGATGGTATTCCCATTGACAACTCCAACTTCGCTTCCGACGACCAAATGGTTGGATTCGGTGGCGCTACTGCTTATGATTATGGCAACACGGCGCAGGATATCGACCCGGAAAGTATTGAGTCGATGACCGTCCTGAAAGGGGCAGCGGCATCGGCGCTATACGGGCAGCGCGGTGCGAACGGCGTTATCCTGATCACCACCAAGGACGGCTCCGGCCGCAAAGGCAAGGGTATAGGCGTAGAGGTCAACTCAAGTGTAACTTTTGATCAGGTAAACAACTTGATCCCCCATCAACAGGAATATGGCGGCGGTGCCCTCAACCCTAATACTCCGACTGGGTTCAATACGGTCATCCAAGACGGTGAGGAGTACCTTTATCCGACTTATTCTAAGGATGGCTCATGGGGGCCAAAGTACGACCCTAACGTCAATGTACGCCACTGGGATTCTTGGGATCCAGAAAGCCCTATGTATAAAGAGGTACGCCCTTGGGTCGCTCCGAATGCAGGCTATGAGGATTTCTTCGAAATCGGCCAGACTTTGCAGAACAACATCGCCCTGAGTGGTGCGAACGACAAGGGCAACTTCCGCTTAGGGTATACGAACCTGAGCCAGCAAGGTACCATGCCGAACGGCGAATTGGAACGGAACTCGATCACTTTCAACTCTGGTTACCGTATCCACGACCGCGTACAAGTTGAGCTGGCCGGTAACTACATCCGGACGGATGCCCAAAACCGTAACGTCACGGGCTACAACAACGGCAACCCGATGCAAGCCTTTACGCAGTGGTGGCAGACTCAGCTTGATTTGGACCGTCTCCAGAACACCGTTCGTTCTGATGGTTTCCAGCAGACCTGGAACCCACGTGGCCCACAAGTTGACGAAAACAACAACCTGATTTTCTTCGACCCTAGACCGAACTTCTTTGACAACCCTTACTGGGTACGCAACAACTACCTGCAGGAAGACGTCCGCAACCGTTTCTTCGGTAACGGTCAGGTAACCGTAGAGCTGGCAGAGGGCCTGAATGCATCTGCCCGTGTGGGTACGGACTTCTACCAGTTTAGCCTGCGCGAAGGTATCCCCGTACAGTCGGTAACGACTTCCTACTACGGCGAAACCGAGCGCCGTTTCCAAGAGACTAACATGGAAGCCAAGTTGAGCTACAATAAAAACTTCAACAGAATTTCGCTGAACGTGATAGCGGGTGCAAACCGTATGCGCCAATTACAGCGCCGTACCTCCGCCAACACTTCTGGCGGGTTGGCAATCGATGGGTTCTTTAATATAGAGAATTCACTCGGTTCTCCACTAGTGAGCACCTATGAAGAGCAGTGGGGGATCAACAGTGTGTTTGGCTTAGCCTCTATTGGGCTTGACAACTGGTTGTATTTGGACGTAACGGCTCGTAATGACTGGTCCTCTACGTTGCCCAAGGGAGACAATTCCTACTTCTACCCATCGGTATCGATGAGTGCAGTGCTGACGGACTTGCCCATGTTTGGCGGCTCACTTGGCCCCATTTCCTTCGCAAAAGTCCGTGCCAGCTATGCACAAGTGGGTAACGACGCTAGCGCTTACCGCCTGAATCCGGTCTTCTTCGTGCAGACGCCTAACTACTATGGCAACCCACGTTACTCCGTGCCCAATTCACTGAACAATTCCAACCTTCGCCCGGAGCTTACTTCGGAAATGGAGTTTGGCCTTGACCTCCGCATGTTCAATGGCCGTCTCGGATTGGACGTGGCTTACTACGACCGGACTACCGAGGATCAGATATTCACGGTGCCAACGTCCGCAGCCACCGGTTACACATCCCGTATACTCAATGCAGGCGAAATGCGCAATTACGGGGTAGAGTTCCAGTTGAATGCGGTTCCTGTACAGACTAAGGATTTCCGTTGGAGTGTGACGATCAACGCATTGCGTCAGTACAACGAGGTGGTCAACCTTGCTGAAGGCGTAGAGAGTATCGCACGGGGCAATACTTGGGCGGCTGACTTGCGTATTGCGGAAGGCCTGCCTTACATGGCTATCTTTGGCCAAGACTATGTCTACAACGAAAATGGCGAACGTCTGGTGAATGAGGATGGCTTTTATCAATTTACCAGCGAACGCGTCTTCTTAGGCTCTGCTATTGCTGACTGGACTGGCGGCTTTAGTACACGCGTGGACTACAAGGGGCTATTTGCCAGTGTGCTCTTCGACTTCCAGAAAGGTGGTGCTATCCACTCTACTTCCCTGCAGTGGGCGAAGTACTCTGGCATGCACCCGGAGACGGTATCTTTTAATGGCGTTGACGATATTCGCGCGGACGGTTTGATCCTCCCAGGCGTTAAAGAAGACGGCACACCGAACGATATCCCCGTCAACCCTCAGGTGTACTACCAGACCTTTTGGAACCGGGCTGCTCCAAACGTATTCGAAGCAAGCTTTATCAAGCTGCGGGACTTGCGCTTAGGGTATACTATTCCTAATCGCGTGTTTGGCAACGCGCCGTTCCGTAATGTTACGGTTTCCGTGTTTGGCCGTAACCTAGCTATTCTGACGGCCGATCTGCCTTACCTTGATCCACAGATCATTACGGGAGCGGGCAATGATCAGGGCTTAGAAAATGCTCAAGTGCCCTCTACACGGTCTATGGGTATCAATTTGAGTTTCAAGCTCTAACCGGACACGATCAACAGGGAGTGCCTTGCAGAGGCATTGGCTTTTGCGGGCACTTTCTCACACATTTTTCTTAACTCAAATGCATTCAAAAGATGAAATATATCTTTCAATATAAGTACGCTTTCATACTGGGCTTTTTGCTCATCGGGGTATCGGCTTGTGATGACGTCACCGAGCTTAACATCGACCCTAACAACCCCACAGAAGTACCTGCTGCCAATTTGGTCACCCAGGCAGAGTACGAGCTGAATAACTTGCTTTGGAGCCGGGGCTACAATGCCGAATGGACTATGCTCTGCGTTCAGCACTGGGCGCAGAACGAGTACGCTGAGGAGTCTCGTTATACTGTGGACGGCAATGACTTTGATGTAGAGTGGATAGAGTTCTATGCTAATGTGCTGAAAGAACTGCAAACCGCCTATGACATCATCGAAAACGATGAGGATATCATTGATGAGGGCCTGAGAGACAATCAGCAAGCTATCATTGAAGTACTTACCGTACATGCCTACCACAATTTGGTGGATGCATACGGCGATGTACCCTACACGAGCGCACTCGATTTGGTCAACACCCCGCTTCCGGAGTATGATGGTCAGCAGAGTATTTACCTTGACCTCTTGAGCCGTTTGGAAGTAGCGGTCAATAGCTTCAACAGTGCTCCTTCATTCGGTGTGACCGAGCTGATCTATAATGGCGATGTGAACCTATGGAGAAAACTAGGCAATTCCCTGATGATGCGTATGGCCATGCGCATCGTTGATGTAGACCCTACAACGGCAGAGGAATACATCGCTAAAGCTGCAGACCCTGATAACGGCGGCATGATCGCCAGCAATGCAGAAAATGCACTTTTTGTGTTTTCTGACGACCCCAACATCGCTAATCCTTTGTATGTGGACGCTACGATCAACAACCGGGATGACTTCGCCGTTACGGATGTCTTAGTTGATAACTTGAAAGCTATGGGCGACCCGCGCCTCGAGATGTTTGCGGCTCAGACCAACTCTGGAGACATAGTAGGTATGCCTTATGGCTTGACAGACGGAGAAGCATTTGAATTGAAACCGACCACCTCGCGGCCCCACCCGGATGTGCGGCAAGCGACGGCGCCGGCAGTGATCATGGATTATGCCGAAGTGAAGTTTCTTGAAGCTGAGGCTATTCAGCGCGGCATTCTGCCGGGTGATGCTGCAGCCGCCTATGCGGAAGGCATTGAGGCTTCTATGAACTACTGGGGCATCACTGACGGAGACGCAATTGCTGATTACGTAGCTGCTAACCCGTACAATGCAGACAACTGGAAAGAGTCTATCGGCTGGCAGAAGTGGATCGCGTTTTACATGAATGGCCCACAGGCTTGGGCCGAGTGGCGCCGACTGGATTACCCGCAATTGGAATTGCCAGAAGCAGCAACCAACCCGGTTATTCCGGTCCGTTTGCCTTATCCTATCAGTGAGCAGACGCGAAACAACAGCAACCTGCAGAAGGTAACCAGCAATCCCAATGATTTGAGTACGCCTCTGTGGTGGGATATGAACTAACTTTGCCGCATAGCATCATCACAACAACAGAGGGGAGGTTGGGTAAAGCTAGCCTCCCCTCTTTATTATCATTCACTGCCATGTTGAAATGGAATACTTTGCTATCACTGGTTATTCTGCTATGGACCGTTGGCTGCGGGCCTGATATCCCCGGGCCTACGCCTGAGCATCTCTACACGATCGTCGACCGCTCGGTCGCTGTGGTAGAAGATGAAGTAGCGGGACAGCCTATCGTGGTAGTAGGAAGCCAAGGCAGGCCTTTCTTTTCGGCCTTTGACCGTCGGCTAAATGGAGAACTACTGGGGTTTCAGGCCGTACAGAGCCGGTTCCCGGTGGTAATGGAAGATAATTACGGCAACCTTTGGAATGTATTTGGCGAAGCCGTCCAGGGGCCAAATGCTGGTCAGCAGTTGGAATGGGTCCCCGCGAGTACAGGCTACTGGTTTATGTTTGGAGCTATGCACCCCGGCATATACCTCTACGGTTATGGAGATGATACGGTGACCGTCCAACGCGATACCGCCACCGGTTGGGGGGTACCGACGAACGCCGTGCAGAGAGGGTCTGAATTCGATGGAATTCCCGCATTGGATGACCCTGTTTTTACCACACCCAATCCATTGGAGAGCCGGCCCGGGGAAGCGTTCTTTTATTTGGAAGACGAAGACTTGGTCGTAGTCGTCCGCATAAACGGTGAAACAAAGGTGTATCCGCACGCTATTTTGGACTGGCACGAAATAATCAATGATGAAATTGGCGGAGTACCAGTCGCTGTGACTTACAGCCCCCTCACCAGCAGCACAAAAGTATGGGAAAGAGACAGCACCACTTTTGGGGTTACGGGGCTGGAAAGCTACTGGCTACAGTGGGAAGGAAGGGCCGTACATGGAAGTCTTAAAGGCAATTACCTGAAACAGCTCCCATTCCTCGAAACCAGCTGGGGGGCCTGGCGGCTCGTAGACCCAACGCCGGTTGTGGTTGCTGATGAGCAGCCTGGCCATGATAATCCGTACGGCAGCTATCCCTACGGCGACTACGCGAACAACGATTTTGTCTCCTATCCGCTTCTACACGACGACCAGCGCTTACCCCCTAAACAGCGCGTGTTTTGCATACTGCTGAATGGTACGCCCAAGGTATACCCATTGGAAATATTTAAAGAATAACCACAGGAGAAAGCTAAAACGCCTCGCCCACCGTCAAGTAAAAACCACTCGTCCCCCCACCAAAACCATAGTCCAGCCGCACATGCGCCTTTTCCTCTTCCAGCAATAAGAAACGCAGGCCCACGCCCAGCGCATAACGCGTATTGCCCAACTTGAAATCAGCAGGCCGGTCTGCCACATTGCCTAACGCCCCGAATACCGTTCCTTTGAAACGCCATATTATCGGAAAGCGGTAAGCCCCCTGTAGGATACCCATTTGCCGGTCCCGGTAGCGCCCCTGGTAATACCCCCGCATCAGCCGGGTGCCGCCGACCATTGCCAAGTGCGTGAAAGGCGGCTGCCCCGTATTGAACTCTAGGTAAGCATTGAGCGCAAACACCGCCTCGGAATCCTCCTTGCTCCAGTACCGGCGGGCGTCCACCGTAAATTTGGTGAAGTCGAAGGCGCTGCCCAGCGCACTGCCGCTGTAGAGGGCCCCCAGCTCCAGATAGTTGCCCTCGGTGGGGTAGAAGACGTTGTCCCTTTCATCCAGCAAAGCCAGCGGGCCAGCTCCCGAAAGCAATCCGCCGTTGATGCCATTAGGTTGATTGCCCTCCAGTAGGCCATTCTGAACCGTGCCGGAGACCCGCATGTCATCTAGCCAGTAGCGAAAGCCCAGGTACCACTCGCCGGCCGCTTTGTACGCCAGGTTCAAACGCACCCGGGGATAGGCCAGGTCAAACAATTCCCCTTCGTAATCCTCAAAACTATTGCCGATGCCGTAGTAAAAGTAGGTGTAACGGTAGTAGCCCAATTCGCCGTAGGTATTGTAGTCCTCTTCTCGCCAAAACAACTGGAAAGGAAGGTACAGCAATATCTGGTTTTCCAGGGTGTACGCCCCGCCGAGCTGCAACTGCGAAGGGCGGGTCGAGCGCGCTTCGCCCGCTAGCCGGAAAGTATACACGCTAGCCGCCCCGAACCCCCAGCTTGTCTCGGGCGTCAGGAAGACAATCGGTAAAGCCACCAAGTTAGCGTCGGAGCTGTCGGCAGCCGTTTGCGCTTGGGCAGCCGTACGGCCCGGCAGCATCAGGGCAAGGAGTAACATGGCAGGTAGTAAGGTCTTCATCTGCTGGAAGGTACGTAAATGATGGCACGGCTAGATGGTTTTTGCAGGCTATAAACTGTAACTTTCCTTCATTTAGCCGTTAAG
>JAAAOU010000422.1 GCA_009908745.1 Bacteroidota bacterium | reverse complement strand
TTCAACCTTACAACCTTTCAACCTTACAACTTTTGAACCTTACAACTTTCCAACCTTCCAACAACCAGCTACAACTTAAACCGCCCCACCCAAAGCACCTCATCCAGTCCTTGCAGCCTGACTTGGTAGTAGTACAAGCCCGGTTGCAAGTCCAGCGGAGCTTCGTAGCTGGCGGTGTAGGCTTGCTTGGCGGCGTAGGCGATGGTGCCGTCCTCTTCAATGGGCTGCAACAGCAATTCTCCTTCTTGCACCGGGCGGTCCGGATACGGAGCGGGGTCGTTGCTGAATATTTCGACTACGAAAGGGGTTTGTCCTTCCCACTGCGCGCTGAGCAGTTCGCCATCAAGGCGTAGTTGTTTAGGATTGTCGCCTTGAATCGCTGAGCGGAGCTCAAATTCATAGATATTGCTTAGGGGCGAAGCTTTGGCCAATTCCTCTAACTGAGGGGAGGCAGCGTAAGGTTCGGGAGCTACCGGTTCGGGAGGCGGGGTAGGCTTTTCTTCGGCCACTGGGGGCAAATCATCCGCTTCTTCAAGCGGGTTTTGTTGGGTTTCGGCGGGAGGAGCGGGTGCTTCAGGTACGGGCTCGGAGGTCGTGGTTGCATCAGAAGTTGCGTACCAGTACAACAGGCTGGCGATAACGATCAACCCCAGTAGACCGAGCAGCAGGCCACCCGCCCGGCGGTTGTTGCCCGGTTTGCCCTCCTTCAGCTGATCATCTGGCACGCTGTCCCGCAAAGCCTGCAAGTTCTGCCGAAACTGCCACTCCGCCTCATCCCCCAGCACCGTAGTCAACCGCCGGTGCAAATCGACTTCCCGGGCGAGCGCCGGGTCGCTAGCCATATCGGCCTCGAAGGCTTTGCGTTCCGCCGCCGACAGCTCATCGTTGAGGTAAGCTTCAATTTTTTCGTATTGTTCTTGCATAACTTATGCTTTGGTGGCCAACTCTGCGTAGCGCGCGTCTGCTTTTACGAGTTTGACCAGCTGTTCTTTGCATTGGTATTTCCGCTTTTTGGCATAGCCCACGCTGCCGAATTGCATCCGCTCGGCGATTTCCGCCATTTTAACTTTGGCAAAAAACAGTTGAAGCAGCCGCTGGCAGTCCTGGCCCAATTGCTGAAAAGCGTCCCAAAACAACTGGTTTTCTTCCTGCTGCGCGATAAGTGGGCCCAGTCCAGGCTCAGCTTTGTATTTGTAGTCTTCGGGTAAGGGTACCTCGTTGCCGGACTTTTTTTGCAGGCGGTTGCCCCAGAGGTTGCGGCATATACCATATAATAAGGTGTAAAACCCGCTGGTCAACTCAAATGCCGGTTCCTTCGCCTTACGGAAAATTACGATCAAAGCGTCCTGGAAGATATCCTTGGCATCTTCAATGCTTCCCCCGTTATTGCGGATAAGACTGCTGATACGCGGCAGAAAATCCTGGTAAATGCGCTGCAGCCCCGCATGGTCGTTTTCCCGTATGGCCTTTAGATGCGCCTGATCAGCTGGATTCATAGTATTTGTTTTGCATCGCTCGACAGGCTCTAAGCTAAGGTTTTTTTGAAACTTTCTTCCTCTGTTGGTGGCTGTTGCAGGCCGTTGACAACCGCATTTCAAAAAATATTAGGTGAATAGGGTAACCCTTCGCCCGCCTTTCAAATATACTTTACGATTATCACTACAAAGGGTGATTTCCAATAGTGTGTGAATTTTTCAGCGGCTCTTCCGGCGGAGGAGTCGTTTTTTATCCCCGCCCACCCTTTATTTTCCTATTTTTGAAAAACGGACGATAACACAACGCTGGGGCGATGAAACAACACTACTTTTTTTACCTATGCCTAGCCGCCATATTGTACCCAAACGCTACCTGGGCACAAATCCAACCTATCCGCCCCTACCGCACCATCAAAGCGCTGGTGGTAGGGGTTTCCGACTACCGGGAAGAAGGCATTCCCGACTTGGAATATGCCCACCGGGATGCGCAGGCTTTTGCCCGCTATTTACGGGAAGAAAGCCCTTGGCCGGTAGCGGAAGAGGACTTGGTGGTACTGACTGACGAAGCGGCGACTTACGGCAACTTCATGAGCGAGCTGACCGCCATGGCGGAGCGTTGTGGCCCCAATGACCGCTTCCTGCTCTACTTTTCCGGGCACGGCAGCATAGAGGCCACTTCCGATGAACCGATGGGGTATTGGTTGTTGCACGATGCGCCCCCGCACTCCTACGCCTCTGGCGGTGCTTGCAAGATTACCACGCTTGATACCTACTTTCAGCAGATCGTACAGGAGAAGCGGGCAAAAGTCGTACTCGTCAGTGATGCTTGCCGTTCCGGCAGCCTGGCAGAAAAACCGTTCCGGGGTGCCTCTGCCACCACGGCTGCACTAGCTCAGCTTTTTACGGGCACCATCAAACTGCTGGCCTGCGAAGCAGAACAACTTTCCTACGAAAGCCCTACACTGGGCGGGGGCCGAGGGCTGTTTTCTTACTACTTGATAGAAGGCATGAAAGGCCAGGCGGACCAGAATGAGAATCGGTTTGTCGACTTATTCGAGCTGGAACGCTATGTGCAAGATCAAGTCCGGCAAGCTTCCAAAGGCAAACAGCATCCTTTCCGGCAGGGCGGTTCCAGTGATTTCAAAATCAGCCGGGTCAAGCAGGGGGCTATTCGGTATATACCCGACGACATGCCTTCAAAACCAGATACGAGCTATCTCGATTATTTGGCACAGTTTGAACGGGCGGTAGAAGAGAGGCACTTACTCTATCCTAAAAACGGCTCTGCTTACCAGATCTACCAGCGTATGCAGCGTATTCCCGAAGCCGCTCAAGTGCAGCAGGCGATGCGCTTCAACTTGATGAGTGCCCTGCAGGACGAAGCCCAAAAGGCCATAAACGAATACATTACCAAGCCAGGTGCAGCGCTGGCTAAACGCTGGGCGGACCAAGATATATATGCCCATTACCCAGAATATTTGGCTACGGCGGCTCAACTGACCGGGCCGCAGAACCTCTTTCACCGCGACATCAAATCGAGGGAATATTACTTTCGGGGCGTAAACCTCCGGCTGAAGGCCGATGCCATGAATGATGCACCCGACAGTTTGATCCAGCAAGCTATAGAGTGGCAACAGCAAGCCCTTGAGCTCAATCCGCTTGCCCCGCATATTTATAACGAGCTTGGGCTCTTGTACCGGGACTTGGGGGAGACGACGCAAGAAATTTACCACTTCCAACGGGCATTGGCCCTGGCACCCACTTGGGGGTTGGCACTGACCAATTTAGGCCTGACCTACAAGAACCAATCGCAACCCGAGCTCGCCGAGGAGCTGTATCTAGATGCCCTTGGCAAAGACAGCAGTCTAGCTATGGCCTATTTTAACCTAGCTGTGCTGTACCGGGACAATGACATGCCGGCTAAAGCCGAAAAAGCCTATCGGCAGACGCTACAGGCAGACCCCAGCTTTGCGGAGGCGTACTACGACTTGGCTTTCCTCTATTCCGAAGACGAAGTTCGATCCGAAGAAGCACTGCAAGTGCTGCGCGAGTACCAAAAGCTGGCCCCAGATGATGCCGACGGTTATACGTTGCAAACTTACTTGCACCTGAAGCGGGGCGAGCCTGATGCTGCTTTGGCCAGCACACTTGGTGCGTTGCGCGCTGATTCTGCTTCTTTCTACGCCCTACAGCATGCCGTTTATATTCATGTACAGCAGGCGCAGTACGAGCGGGCGATCCCTTTTTTGGACCGTATGATTAGACATTACCCCAAAGAACGCCTAGGCTACAAGGACAAGGCGATTTGCCTGCTGCGGCTTGGGCGGCAGGAAGAAGCGGTACAAACTATAGCCCAGCTATTAGAAACCGGCTACCGGGATTACAAAAAGCTGCAACAGGACCAAGGGCTAGCCCCATTGCGCAACGACCCAGCCTACCGCACGCTAATGCAGCAGTACTTCCCCAAGCAAGTAGATTAGAACCCTTGCTCGTCCATCCATTTGGACAGCGCCCGGCTCAGGTCTTCCGCCAGCTGATCAGTATCTGTGTTGGGTGGCAAGTCAAACGTATGTACCACTTGGCCGTCTTGTAAGAGGTTAGCCTGTAGTTTCAATGCTTCGCCTTGCACCGTATAACGGCCCGCCAGGGTGTACCCGTTCTTATAGCGGTAGGCGTCTACGAACACCCATTTGGCCCGCGCCCCCCGTTGTGCCTCCCGCCGTAGTTGCTTTTCCAGCTCCGGGTTGAATGCCCGGGCGTCGCCAAAGCTATTGCCGCCTTGAAACAAAGGGCGGACGAGCACCGGCTTTTCCCGGCCGATGGGAATTTCCGAAGCATTGTCGAATTGCCCAATGTAGATGCTAGATACTTGCCGGGGGAAGCCGAGGGTAGGCGTCTGCACTTCGCGGATGCTTTCTGCCAATACGGGGACCTTGTCACGGGCGTGGCTGAAGAGCCGCATCAGGTCAATCAGCTGTGCGTTGTCGTCGTCTATATAGAACACGTCTCCTTCGCCTCGCATGCCCGTCAGCAAAGCGTAGGTCAGCAAGCCCTGCCCGAACTTGGAGGACTCATAGCTCTTTTTGTCGGCAGTGCTACCCGAAAGCAGGAAGAGGCCCGCCCGGTCCCGCATCCGTTTGTAGGCACGGACTTGGGAAGTGCTCAGGTTTTTTTGGCCGGTGGTCATGCTACGCACTATGGCACCCGAATTGCAGGCATCTACGATCAGCGCCTGTTTTTGAGCCGTGATTTTTTTCAGCCATTCGGTGAGCTCTGCGGAGGAGACCGTGTAGCTGCGACGGGTAGCAGTATCCTTGACTTTAGCCTCCTCGTCTATGTCGTGGCTGAGGTAAAAAAACTCCACATCATCGCCATCTGCCATCGCCACGCCGTGACCGGAGAAATAAGCAATGACCAAGTCTTCCGGCCGGGCCTCACCTTCCACTGTCTTGAAGGCCTCCCGTATTGTAGTCTTCGTGGGAAATGTCCATTGTATCGGCAGGCCATTTAGCGCGCCGTGTTCTTCCGTAGTCAGGCAGTGTGCTTTCACCCCCTGCTCTCCGAAAAGCCGCTTGCCAGTGAGATAGAGCGCTTTGGCCATGTAGGCGGCGTCTTGGTCCGGGTAGCTCAGGTCCAAGCTCTCCCCTTTGTAGTCCGAAGTACCCACGGAAATGATAAACAAGCGAGGGTCGATCCCCCTGCGGCCTTCCCAGTCGGCAGCTATCCCCTCTGCGTCACTGCCTTTAGCCCGCCGGTGCTTCTCGTAGACCCAGTGTTTGCGTTGGCTGCTTAGGTCACCTTCTTCCCCCGTTACCTCCACGCTAACGCGGTTGACGCTATCCGGGTGGGCCCATAAGAAATCTTGATAGGGGCTGAGGTCATAGTTGAGGGTGTAGATATCACCGCGCTTTCTCAGCTTTTCGCTCACGTTTGCTGCCAACTCCTTCTGGTTGAGAAAGATGCTGACCCGCCCAATGCCGCCAGCCCGTTCTTCCAGCTCCAACTGCAGTTCATCTTCTTCGATTTGCCCTTTCACCAACGGAAAGAGCTTGACGGTTTTCAAGTCGGTTACGACCCGTATGGGAGGGGCGTCCGGGACGATGAGCTTGGGTAGCAGGCCCGGCTCGTAAAAGCGTACGGATAGCTGATCGAGCGCTATAATTTCCAAGCTGTCATTTTTGGGATCAGGCGACACGTAGTACATCTGCCGCATGGCCCGCGGAGAAGCATCAAACAAGCCCTTTGGCGTAAGGACCGCCCATTCCCCGTCGTCCCAGTTGATGATACGCGCCAATTCCTCCTGTGTCTCGACATCCCAGATGCGTACGGTCTTGTCTTCACTGCTGCTGAAGAGGCGGCTGCCATCCGGGTTGAACACCAAGTCTAGAACCTTTTTGCTATGCCCTTTAAGGATGCCGGCGCGGCGGTTGTCGTAAGTCCGCCAGATTTCAATGGACCCCGTTTCGTCTGCCAAGAGAAAGTACTTCCGATCGGGCGAAAAAGCCACCGCCAATATCGCGTGGTCGTGCTGGTACTGATAGTCCTTTTCTTGATTTTGCAAATTCCAGATTTCCAGTTTCCCGTCTCCATCTCCAGCGATCAACCATTGCCCTTTACGGGAGAAAGCAGCAGTAGCCGGCGTGTAGAGGTTGCCGGCAGCGATAGCTTCGTTCAGGAGGGCACCGGTCTCAATATTCCAGACCGCTACGCCATTATCTCCGGCCGCGGCTAGTAAGTCGGCGCTTGCATTGTAGTGTAGTTCGTGAATACCTATAATTGTAGAGCGGAAGGTGTCGATAGGCTGCCCCGTAGCGGTATCCCACTGCAGTACGCTTTGCCCGTCGCTGGTCAAATACGTTTCTCCATCTGGCAAAGCCTTCAGTGCGGTAAGCCGGAATCCATCGTACGGCCAAGTACGCTGCTGTTCGCCAATCAGTGATGTCCAGCGTTCTATAGCTTGCCCGTCGGTGCGGGCGACGAAACTCAGACGGCCGTCATCAGCAAAGGAGGCAAGGGTGGCGGAACTGAACACCTCTTCTTCCAAGAACTGCTGTGCGCCTACCCGGCCCAACGAATACGCACGGGCTGTGCCAAACAAGTCTTGGCTAGCGGTGAGCAAAAAATGGCGGGTGGCCTCCAAGTGGTGTACGGTTTCGGAATGGCGGGTAAACTTCCGTTCCATTTTGCCGCTGGCTACTTGCTGCATCGCAATTTCACCCGTATTGATCTGCCCCGTCAGCAGGTGTTGGCTATCGGGTGTAAAGGCAAGGGCATAGTCCGTCCGGCCGACATTCAGTGGCCGTACGGGTTGGAGGCTGCCCCCTTTGATTTTCCAAAGCTGGGCTTCAATCCCCGTGAAAAGGTCTGGCGAAAGATGAGTGGTGGCCAGCCATTGGCCATCAGCGCTGATAGCCACCCCTTTGAGCGGTTCGGACATATTCACCCGCCAGGTCTGTAGCTCACGGCCTCCTTCGGCTACCATCTTGACAATACGGTTGCCCTCGCTCGCAGCATACAGTGTCTTGCCATCGGCAGCGTACTTCATCCAGACGATCGCGTTGCGAAGGGCTTTCCAGCTATCCGTTTCCTCGCCGCTAGCCAAATCGACAAGGTAGCAGCGGCCAGACTCGTCCCCCAATACAACACTACCTCCTTCTGGGCTAACCGCCATAGCAGTAAGAGAAGAGCGGCTGACTTGCAAGCGCCAGTTTTCTGTACCATCTGACAATTGGCGGCTAAGCAACACATTACCCCGCGCGATAAGCACGGAGCTATCTGCGATCGCCAGCGCACGGACGGCGTAGGTACCTAGATCAGGGTCGTTTTGTGTCCATAAACCCTCCCCGGAGAAAGTCTGGGACAATACCACACCTGGCCCTTCTCCCCCGCTAACCATCCGGCGGCCGTCAGCTGATACGGCGATTGCATTGACATAAGCCCCCCTGTGGTGGTCGAAGGTGTAGAGCTCTCTTCCAGAAGCCGTTTCCCACAACTTGACGAGCCCGTCCTCTCCCCCACTGAGGAAGAACTGGCCGGAGGGCAAAAACTCCAGCGCACGGACGCTGCGGTTGTGGCCAGTAGGTAAAATAAGCGTAGGCTCTTGTGCATTAGCGACGCTCGCCAGCAGCAGCAGGCTAAGTAGCAGTAGTTTGTGATTCATGGCTGAGGTTTTAGGTGTGTCTTGTTTGCAGTGATGATGTGTCCATTTCAAAATAGGATGCAGCGGGTAAGCCACCGCCTGCCGGTTCATTGTATAAAGTTGCTCCAGCCAAAGGAGTAGAGGGCTGGAGCACAGGGCATTTTTCGTTGACCGGCCTTATTGGATGCCATCGTAACGCCACAGGAAAGTAGTAAACATCGCTGCGGCCAGCTCGTTTTTAGCGTCTTTTGCCAGAGCGCTCTCGTAGCGGTCGTAAGCCATAGACTGCAGCCCCTCTTCTTCCAGCGTAACCGCTTCTATCAGCAACTGGGCTTCGGGGCTTGCGGAAGTGTAGAATTCGCTGCTTTTCAGGTTTTCCAGCAGTTGTTCTACTTTTGCTTCTGCAATGTATTGAAAAGGAACAGCAGAAGTATTCTTCCCAGCCTCTCCAGCTAGGCTAGCACGCCATTTGTAATACTCGCCCGCTTTCAGGTCCAGGGAAGATAGGTCGACCGTATGTGTATTGCCCAACACACTTTCTTCCCACAGTACTTTCCCGCTATTGTCGAGAATAGCAAGTTGGTAATTCTCTCCCTTAATACCTGCATCGGCTTTCAGCAGCCAGCGGAATGCGGTTAATTTGCCGGTCGTTTTGGCGGGGCTGGTGCTCGTGCTGTTCGGACTTACGGGTACGAGTGCGGCGTTGGGGTCCTGATGCCCTTCTTTGGATTTCTTGGGGGGCGGTTTGACTGGCCCACTCTCGATGGTGCTTCCGGGGCCTACATTTGTGCTTGCAAAGCCTAAGACCGAAGGTTGCCGGAAGTAGGGGTGCTCCGAATCTTTGACATAGGAGGCGAAGGTAGCGGCATAGTCGTCGTCGCGGAAAGCACGGGCGTCCCGCAGCACATCGGTTACCGACTTACGCTGCTTACCTTGCAACACAGTAAATTCGCCGTCTTGCAAAATGGCAACCTCAGCACCCTTTTTTACTTTGAGCCGCCCCTCTGCTGCCAGCCGGGTGCCCGTCTGCAGGGTTTGGTAATTAAACCACCCCCGTGCTTTGGGTGAATACTTGACTTTGCCGGCCACGCTGTAGACGGTCGCCTGTTCATCATCCTGAGCGGTCAGGCTAAGGCTGCACAGGCCAATGATTAAAAGTACTATCGCAATTCTCATAGTGTATTGAGTTTTAGGGTTAAAGACCTTTAGTTAGTTCTGTTCAGGCAATTCTTTTCGGAAAACCACCCATCGCTCCAGCCGCTCCTTGGCGTCTAGCAGGAAAAGCAACTGCCATTGATCATAGGCCAGGCATTGCCCTTGGCTAAGCATCAGCAGGCGGCTTGGCGGGCCGTAAGCTTTTACGATATCGGTTTTGCGATCGCCCAGTTGTATGCCTTTTAGGCTTTGCCCCGTGTACCCTTCTTGGGTTTGGTGGAAGAAGGCGTAGTAGGGGCCCGTTTCATCGTAGTGAAGCAGGACCTGAGACTGGCCAACGGGCTTAAACCCGCTGTAGATACCCGCTGCCAGATTGATGGTCCGCTGGTAGTCCGGCTCTGCAAACAGGAAGTCTTCGGGTAGTATGGCTTCTATTTGTTCTACCCCCTTCACCGGTTCGGAGGTAGCATCCTGCACATCAGTACTGCCGTCCAATGCCGATAAATTGGCAGCGGCTAACGCAGGTTGTAACCGCTTGGCCTTGGCAAACCATTGCACAGCTTGCGCCGTATCCCCCTGCAAAGCCGCCATCGTCCCGAGGATGAGATCCGCGTTGGCGACAGTACTCGAGTCCGCATCGGCATACGCCAGCGCTTTCCCTTTTTTGGCCCGGTACTCTGCGTCCAGCCATTCCTGCCGCAGCAGGTGCAGTATGGACAGGTTGAGCTGTACCGACGTATTCTGCTCATCCAGAGAAAGGGCACTCTTCAGCCACAGTTGGGCTTGTTCCAGCAGTTTCCTGCGCCGTGCCTCTTTCTCTTCGGCAAGCCGTGTGCCAAGCTGCGCAAGCCGGCTGCGCAAATCCAACTCTACCGGCAGCACGAAAGGCATTTCTTTCGGCTCGTACAGCTCCAAAGCGGCTAGCAAGGCGTTTGCCCCGCTGTTGTTGTACAGCTCGTAGCCTTGGTACTCGCCCAAAATGTAGTCGTAGTAATCTACTGCTTGCTCATACGCCCCAATAAGGACCAGCAAATTGGCCGTCTGGTACACTTGGTAGAGCCCCCGTAGCCGCTCCGCCGTATTCTGGCTGATCTGCAGGCGCTCGCTCAAACTCGGGTAGCCTTTGATTTGCTCTGGCAAGCCGTAGCGCTCGTAGGCGTGATTGAGCAGTGGGCTCAAAGTACGGTAGGTATTGAAACCTGCGGAAAGCGCCAGAATCCCCCCGAAGTAATCGGCTTGTTCCTCGTAAGCCTTACCCTGCTCTGCGGTCTTCCTAGCCAAGTCGTCCTGGCTGACGAAGTGCCGCTTCCAGTTGTGCTTTTCGTAGTAGTGGACCAACTCGTGCGACAGTAGGGCTGCCAGCGCGTTTAGGGAGTCTTTGCCTAGGCTGGCGCATATATCGTAGGCCTGCTCCTCAATACCAATTTCCCGCGTGCTGGCTTGCATCCAGGCCATGTAGCGGCGGCCGTCATTCATCACCAGTTTAGACGGTGGCATACGATTGGCGCCATTAGCCTTGAGCAAGCGCTGGAATACCTGTTTGGCAATCTCGTATTTATAGCCTTCCACAGGCTGAGGCTCAAAGCGCCGGGCGTACTTATTGTTGATGAAGGCCATGATATCTTCCTGCGCCCAAGCGCCTAAAGGCAGACTCAACAACACTATGAACAATAGTGCTCTCATTGCACCAAGGATTTGGCTTCCTCCAAAGCGTCCATTCGGGCTAGGAAGCTGACAAATAATTTGCGGTAAAGGTAGGCTTCACGGCTGCTGTCAGCACTTAGTTCTTGATACTGCCGGTAAGCCCGGTGCAGCAGCCCCCCCTCTTCCAGCCGGTAAAGCAGATAAAGCTGCCTCTCCTGAGAAGACAATTGCTTAAAGTCATCGTCCTCCTTTATTTCGGCCACGTACTCCTCTGCATCGGGCTCGTAGCTGAAGTAGTACATGGAAGACTCAAGAGCACTACGGTCGGCTTGCCGGGCACTTACTTTCCACACGTATATAGCAGAAGGCTCCAGTAGCAGCTCACTTAGGTCTAAAGAGAGCTCAGACGCCTTAGTTACCGCTGAGAACACCGGCTCGGCAGCCGTCTCTTTGGTAATGGTGAAGTGATAACCGTGTGGATGGGCTACGCTATCCCATTTGAACGTCAAGTGGGGACTATCCATCGCTTGCGTCAGGTAGCGGGGGGCGGAGATCGCACTTTCCCGCCCTACAAACCCGCTGATGCCGGCACGGGCGTTGGTGAGGTAGCGCCGGTGGTAACGTTCTACCTGTTCAGCGTTGTCGGTATCTTTGATGGAGTTGCTGACGAAAGACCAGAAACGGCTCAGAAAACCTTCGGAAGTTGCTTCTTTTGTACGCTGCCGCAATTCTGTCATAGTATACAAAGCCGGGCCTTCTAGGGTGATGGTCTGATTGCGGTAAAGCAAACGGGCGGTGTTGCCCCGGGTCAACCGCAACTGCCCTTCTTGGGGCAGCGTAAGGCCGGCGAATACCCGTTTTTCATTGCCTCCTTCCTCACTGAAGGTCACGCCCCGTACGGAGCTGGTGTAAAGCACCGTCACTGTTGCCTCTTGCGCGGATAGGCGATGATAGCTGCCAACAAGGCAGAAGGCGAAGGCGAGAATAATTAGCTTTTTCATAGTTGTTGTTCAGTTCTGTACAAATCTATTTGTCCATTCTGCAAAACGTTACCCCTGCTCACTCTTCTTCTTCCGGGATGGGCGTCGGCCGCTTTTTGAGCGGGATTTCTTCCGGGATACGGTCGATAGCAGGTATGCGCTTACGAATCAGGCTCTCGTAAATCATTATAATGTCATAAGCTAGCAGCAAAGCCAGAATCCCCAAGCCGAAGTCCAAATCCAACCGAAACTTGTAGAAGAGGAAAGAGATCAGGAAAAACAGCAGTATGAATTCTACAATCTGCAATCCTCTAGTGATTCCGTGGAAGACCTCATTGAAGTCATCGTAAATCCAGTGTATTAGCAGTACGTTAAGGTAGCAGAATACCAATAGGATGGCCCAATTTAACCACTTGGGCAATGTATTGATATATTGTCCATTCAGGACCATGGTGATAACATTAGCGTGTATTACCAGGCCATACATGTCGGGTATCGCTTTATTGCCGTAGCTCTGGTTAAGCGGCGTGTAGTGGCGGTCTTTCAGCGGGTCTCCGCGCCCCTGCATGGGTACATAGCCGGCCAACACGATTTTCCCCTCAACGATCTGCCGCACCTCGTCCAAGCTGAGGCTATCTAGCAGGCGCTGCTGCGGGTGGTGCACGAAGTCGCCGGCATGCCGGGCAAAATGTATGGACTCCACAGCCTTGCCCCGCCGGCGCAGCGCTTGGGTAGAATTCGGCCGGTAAGCTTCCAGCAGCGCCGTCGCAAAAGCCGGTATACTGTCTTGCGCCACAGGCTCCCACGGGCTAAACAGCCGGATGACTTTAGTCCGGTTCGCCGGGAAGTTCACATACCCCAGCTGGGCGTGCTCGGAAAAATAAGCGTCCACTCCTACCCAACTGGAAAACCCCTCGTGGTCGCCGGAAAGCCCATGCAGTTCGCAGGCGAGGACGACGCTTGGGTTTTGCGCCAAGCTCTGCCGCAGCAGGGAGTCAGCTTTGGGCTCTTTGAGGCGGTCAAAGAAGAGGTCTATGCCGATGGCAGCCGCGCCTGCCGCGCCGAGCCGGTTGATGAGGCGGGCAATTGCTGCCCGGTCCGGGTCTCCGGTGTGTACAAGCACAATAGGCAATTCCGTTTCTTCCGCGGGCAACGGCTGCCCCTCCATGTAAGCGTAGACGATATCGGTGATCTCATAGTCTTTCAGGCCGTTGTTGAAAGGGTCTATATAATGCATATTCAGCCTGATCAAGTTCAAGAACCAGATGAACAGGAAGATAAGCCCCGTTATGATGAGGCTGTGTGGCTGAATGATACGATTGATCATATTGGTCGTTTTCCCCGCCGTAAAATAGGCAAAGTTTGGCCACTTAGGGCTCAGCTATGCTAATGGCCTGTAGGGTTAGTCAAAAATATAATTGGCCCAGCGCTGCAGCTTTTGGCCGGCGTCCATAAAAAACACGACCTCCTCGTAGACCAGCGCTTCCCCGTTAGGCAGGGCCCGGCTGACGGCAGGCTCCCCGTACTTGTCTACGATTGCAGCACGGGCGGCCCCCACTTTAAAGCGGTCGTAGGTCTCTCCCTCGTAGCCCTCGCGGGTGAGATGGATAAAAAGTGCTGCTCCCTTGGGCGGGTCCACCCGGATAATCACCGAGCGGCCTAAGCCGCCGACACCATCCCAGGTTTCTACCTTCAGCTTGCCGTAAAGCTTTAGCTCCAGGCTCTCGTCAGCGTCTACCATGCGTGGGAAGTACGCTAGGTCACCGGGGTCCACGTCATCAATTTTCCAGGCTTCCGGCTCGTCCACTTCCCCTGCCGGGAGGGGCTCGCTTTTGAGCTTCCGCAAATTGTAGTCCGCAATGGAAGATGCGCTGGCCAGCTTTTCCAATGCAGCAATAGCGCCCGCCTCATCGCCTTCCTTAAGCTGTATCATGCCCAATAGCACTTTCGCATCCACTGCTGTTTTAAAATAGGCCGCGGGGTTGCGCATGGCCTCCACCTCGGCGTAAAACTTGGCTTGCGGCAGCTCGTCTAGCATGTAGTACGCGCAGGCCTTGTTGAGGTAAGCGGGAGCGTATTCGCTATCTAGGGCCAGGGCATTGTTGAAATACAGTATGGATTCACGCAGCAGGCGTTCACGACGGGCTTTGTCTGCCTCCGTGAAACCGTCTCTGCCACCGGCGCCAAAATCAAAGTCTAATTCTACCGGTAGCCGGTACTTGCGCTCCGAGCGGGGAAAGAGCTCCAAGGCTTCGAGTACAAATACCACCCCCAAATTGCTGTACAGCTGTGGGCTCTGATAGTCCAGCAGGATATGACGGTATACAGCTCGGGCGTTGCCGTACGCCCCCACAGCGGCCAGCAGGTTGGCTATTTCGAAAAGCTGTACCAGCTGCGCCAGTTTTTCTTCCGACTTCACCGCTAGCTTTTTGCGGTCTTTCAGGCTGGGGTAACGGCCGGAAGGGTCGACCTCCGGGATTTCGTAATCTTGGTAAATTTTGTCGAGCAAGGCCGTGCGGTTCTTGAATACCTGGTAGCCTGCCGAGTAGGCCAAGAAACCGCCGAGATAGTCCGACTGGGTCTCATTGTTGATTTTGTCTACGCCGACGATATCTTCTAGCGTGCGTCCTACTTCCAGTTCGTTGCGGAACTCATCGACAAAACTCGTGCGCCACTGATGCTTTTCGTAAAAGTGGATGAGCTCATGGCCCAATAGGCTAGCAACGGCGGCTACCCCTTCTTCCCCGCCGAAGGACATACAGATATCGTAGGCTTTTTCTTCCAGGACTATACTGCTCGCCTCGGCAGCCAGGTAAGCGCCATGGGCCACGTCTTTGGTCATTAAAAATGGCGGTGCGGGGTAGCGGCGGTCTCCCCGCGCCTTGACGAGCGCCTCGTAGATGGCCCGGGCGGTCTCGTATTTGTCACCGGTCAAGGCTTTCATATCCTCCTCCAAGCTGCTGGGCTTGCTGACGTAGCTGAAGATAGGGGAATTGCGTTGTGCCAATAACAAGCTCGGAAAGACCAGCAAGGTGCACCAGCATAGGTATTTGAAGTTAAAAAGGTAGTGTCTCATAGTGAATATGGGTTTGGTGGATGAAATATAAGACTTTTCGGCCGTTCTCTCTTACCTAATTTCGTATCCACAAAAAAGGTTACCTTGCTACAATATGCTGGGTAACCATTCGGCACAGCAACAAATCAAACACCAAAACACCACCAACAGACATGAGAAGCATTACCCTCACCATACTGCTGTTGATCTGCTACAGCGCGGTGCAAGCCCAGGATTTACATATTTACTACGATGTATTTGCGGACTCTGTTTCCTACCGCCTGAGTGGCAAAGCAGTCAAAAAGCCGCAGCTGAAGAAGGGCCAGCAAGCTATCCTGCATGTGATCAATTACAACGACTACTTATACGATTTGGAACTACAGACGGAGCAGGAAGATTATAGCATCCCTTCCAGCGGCGCGACCTCCCCCTTTGGCGGCGGCGGTGGAGGGTTGTTTGCCCAGTTGCAAGGTATGGCAGGCGGGGTGCCCGGGACGGGGTTTGATATGCAGGGCAGCAATATTGGCTCGGATGTAGAAGGCTGGGCGGAAACCAGTCAACTTTCCGCCCAGGCTAAGACCGTCGTGCAGCGCTACAGGAGCACACTCGATCAGATGAAGGCGCACGAATCAGAAATTCAGGAATTGGCCGACTACCTGGAAGATGACCTAGACGCGCAGCGGCTCAGCAGTATGGCCTACCGGGAGGTACTTCGGTTGAGGCGCAACCCGGAGCTTTCGCCTGCGAA
>JAAAOU010000508.1 GCA_009908745.1 Bacteroidota bacterium | reverse complement strand
CAGTGGAGCAGCGCTGACGGGCAGATTAGCGGTGGTGCCCAATCCTTGTACCCCACGGTAGATTCGGCGGGGACCTATGTGCTGGCCGTGACCGACACCGTCAATGCCTGCCAATCTTTTGACACCCTGACGGTGACAGCCGACTTTACCTCCCCCGCAGCCGCCATCGCCCCTCCCGACCTGCTTACCTGCACGGATACCCTGTTGACGCTGGACGGTACCGCTTCCAGCGACGGCCCCGGCTTCAGCTACCAATGGCAACACGACAGCGGCGGCATCCTCAGCGGCGGCGACAGCCTACAGCCCACCATCAGCTTATCTGGTACCTACCGCCTGACAGTGACCGATACGAATAATGGTTGTGTAGCCGTGGATTCGGCCATTGTCCAACAAGACACCAATGTGCCGGCCGCGGCCATCGCCCCACCCGCCGATATCACCTGCGCGGTACCCAATGTGGCCCTCGATGCCAGCAACTCTAGCCAAAACAATAACATCAGCCTATCCTGGGCTAGCGCCGACGGCCATTTCCTAAGCGGGGAAAATAGCCTGCAACCCACCGTGGACGCGGCAGGCACCTACACCCTGAGCGTACTCGACACCCTCAACGACTGCCAGGCCATCGCTTCCGTAACGGTTAATGTGGATACGCTTGCCCCCTTGGCGGAAGCCGGCGATACCCTGCTGCTCAACTGCTACCAACCCACCGCGGCGCTAGACGGCGGCTCTTCTACTTCGGGAGCAGGCATGGACTACAGTTGGAGCAGCCCGGATGGGAATATCCTTAGTGGCACGCAGGGACTGACGCCCACCGTGAATGAGGAAGGGATCTACTTCCTTACCGTGTTCAACAATCAGAACGGATGCCAGTCGCTAGACAGCACCACCGTAGCCCTCGATTTTGAGGCACCGGTAGCCGATATTGCCGCTCCCGGCATACTGACCTGCACGGATACCACGCTTACGCTAAATGGCACCGCCTCAAGCAGCGGAGCGGGATTTTCTTATAGGTGGACGCATAACAACAACGGCGTTTTAGCAGGCAGCGAGACGCCCGAAGCCCTTATACAGGAACCGGGGCAGTACGTGCTGCAAGTCCAAAACACCGGCAATGGCTGCCTCACCCGCGACACCGTGCTTGTACAGGAAGATGTAGAATACCCAAATGTCCAAATCGCCACGCCCGGCCGCCTAAGCTGCGCCCGGCCAGCGCTTACGCTCGATGGGGCGGGGTCCAGCCAAGGCAGCGGCTTTGAACTGGCCTGGACGACTGAAGAAGGTAATATACTGGGCAACACCAGTGGGCTGGAAGCGGTAGTCAACGGTGCCGGCACTTACCAACTGCGGGTGCTCGACCAAAGCAATAACTGCAGCTCGGCCGCCAGCGTAGAGGTCCTGATTGACACCTTGCCCCCGGTAGCTGACGCCGGCCCAGCCTTGGCACTCAACTGCCAGCAACCCGCTGCTATGCTAGACGGCAGCGCTTCAGCAAGCGGCGCTGATATTAGCTACAGCTGGACAACACCGGATGGCAACATCCTCAACGGCAGCGATACAGACAGTCCGCTGGTCGATGAAGCAGGTACCTACCAACTGCTGGTTTTCAATGCGGATAACGGCTGTTCGAGTGAAGCCTTGGTGGCAGTCAGCAAGGACGTCACGCCCCCGGTGGCCGCAGTCCCTCTTCCCGACACGCTGAAGTGTAACCGTTTGAGTGTTCCGCTTGATGCGAGTAGCTCGACGGGCGAAAGTCTATCCTTCCAGTGGAGTACGCTAAACGGGCAAATAACCGATGGGGCCAACCAAGCGCTAGCTACCGTCAATGCCCCCGGCACCTACGCGCTCTTGCTGACGAATACCGAGAATTTCTGCCAAGACACCCTGCAAGTTACGGTCGCACAGGACACGCTGTCCCCTGATGGGCAAATTGCGGCACCCCCTGTACTCAACTGTGCGCTTACGCAAACAGCACTCATCGCCACGGCCGACGGCAACTACACCTTCAACTGGAGTACCAATAATGGCAATATACTGAACGGCGCAACCAGCCCGCAGCCACTAGTCAATGCGCCGGGCCAGTACGAATTGCGCTTGCTTGATCCTAGCAATGGGTGCACAGCCGAGCTGGCCGTAGAAATTCAACAGGACACCCTTTCCCCAGTCGCCTCGGTACTACCGCCGATGGAGCTCAACTGCGAGCGTACCAACCTTACGCTCGACGCCACCGCCTCAAGCACCGGCCCGAACTTGGTTTACCAATGGACGAGCGAAAATGGCAATATCCTGAACGGCGCAACTAGCCCCCAAGCCTTAGTAGACGCCCCGGGCACATACCGATTCACCATCCGCAATACCGTCAACTTCTGTACCGACAGCCTGCAGCTGAGCGTCACGCAGGACACCCTGCACCCGACGGTGAGCATCACTCCGCCCGACACGCTAGATTGTGTTACGCCGGAAGTTAGCTTAGCGGGCAGCAGCGTGGGGCCGGGCAACGACTTTGCCTACAGCTGGAGCAGTAACGATGGTTTGATCTTGGGCGGCGACAACGAGTCAACAGCAACGGCAGGTGAACCCGGCCAGTACCTACTTGAAGTCACCGACCTGAACAACCAATGCCGCAGCGAAGCGCAAGTCAGCGTGGGGCAAGACACCCTGCCGCCACAGGTGCTTATCACCCCAGCGGATACCCTGGACTGCGATGTCCTCCAAGTCACTCTCGACGGCAGCGCCTCTTCCGCAGGCAGCGAAATGAGTTATCAGTGGAGCAGCACTGACGGCAGTCTACTGGGCAGCACTACTACGCCTAGTACCCTTGCGAATACAGCAGGCACCTATCAACTGCTTATTCTCAATACACAAAACGGCTGCCGGGACTCCGCTACCGTCAGCGTGTCACAAGATACGGTTGCCCCGGTCGTCAGCCTTGTACCGCCTGAAGTGCTCAACTGCATCACTTCCAGCGTACCCCTGACGGCGACAGTTTCGGACGCAGGCCCCGGTTTTGCCATCGACTGGTCAGGCCCGGCGGGTGGCTTTGCCAATGGTACGGACGGGTTGTCACCAGAAGTCGTCCGCCCTGGCAACTACAGCCTAACCATAGAAAACCTTACCAATGGCTGCCGCAGCACCCGCAGCGTCCTCGTAGCACAAGATACGGTATCCCCCATAGCTGATGCCGGTTCGGATTTTGTCATCCCCTGCTTCCCAGAATTGCGGCAGTTGGACGGCAGTGCTTCTTCCGCTGGGGCGATATACAGCTACAGTTGGGCAACGGATAATGGGGTACTGGAAAATGGCTTGAACACCCTCACGCCAACCATAGACGGGCCAGGCCGTTATACCTTGTCTATTTTGAACACCCAAAATGGCTGTAGCGCTAGCGATATCGTGGTCGTCAGCCAAGACATTCCGCAGGCGGCGGCCGAACTCGTACAGCCCCTCTGTTTCGGTGACTTCGGGCAGTTGCAAATTGACGAAGTGCAAGGGGGCACCCCGCCCTATGTCTACTCCGTGGATGGCGGCGGGCAGTTCCAAAGCGAACCTGGCTTTTTGGCCCTGCCGCCCGGCACCTACGAGTGGGTGGTGCAGGATGTACAAGGCTGTGAAGACCGGGCCGCCTTTACCGTAGAGCAGCCTGATTCCCTCATTGTGCGCGTCGTGCCGGAGGAAGTCGAACTACAGTTAGGCGACAGCCTGCGGGTCAATGTGGAATCGAACTACCCCCTTTCCGCCTTGCAGGACATCGCTTGGCAGGCCGCCCCGGGCTTGAGTTGCTACGATTGCCTGAATCCGGTGGCTATGCCGTTACAAACTACGGACTATTACCTTACCGTCAGTACGGCCGATGGTTGTGCGGACCAACTGCGGCTGCGCATTTACGTCGACAAGGGCAACCCGGTCTATTTGCCGAACGTCTTCTCGCCCAACAACGACGGCGCCAATGACTTGTTCTTCCCACAGGCCAAGCCGGGCACGGTACGCAATATCCGGGACTTCCGGCTATTTGACCGCTGGGGGGAAGCTGTTTTCCAGAACCAAAACTTCTTGCCTAACGACCCCAGTCAGGGTTGGGATGGCCGCCTCCGGGGCGAGCGGGCGAACACGGCTGTCTTTGCTTACTTTCTGGAGGTGGAATTCATTGACGGGCGGGTAGAATTGCTGAAAGGCGATGTGCTGCTGATGAGATAATTGTAGATTGGCGTATCTTTTTAAAGCCGATGGCGTATAACCCAAAAATGGCCCCGTAAGACCGGCCATAACGAACATACTATGCCACCAAAAACTACATACTACCCCCTCTTGGCTATACTGGCTATGCTATGGAGTGCTGCGCTACCGGCACAGTCTGCCAATACCGCCACAGCTACCTTGGCTGCATTCCCCGCAGAAAGCCGGCAGCCGGCCCGCCGCTCCGCTTCTAATGCCCAATACGTCCTTATGCAAGGGCAGGTATTGGGCCGAGACCAGCAGCCTGTAGATGCTTTCCACATGGACGTGTACGAATTGCGGCCGGACGGCAAGCGCGTGCTCGTGCGTACCAGCCCCTACCCGAACAGCCATTACAAGCTGTACTTGGAAAGCGGCGCCACCTACGAGCTGATCGTCCAAGCCAATGGGTATGATACCAAAAACTTCTACGTCGAAGCCTCGGAGGAGGGCTTGTTGCCCGCTGCGGTTGCCCTGAAGGCCCGCCCTACGGCACCCATGCCCCTACTGCCTCTTGCCAGCTTCGAGGTAGCCCGGGAGGATCGCCCTATACCGCTGCCGGATATCCACCCGCTACCTATCATTCCGGCCACTACTCCCACCGTACAGCCGCCCATCACCACGCTCCGCCCTGTCGTCAGCCCGGCGCGCCGGCTTGTCCGAATCGCCACCGGCACCCCGCTGCTACGCGGCCTGCGCCCCGGCGACGAGCCGTTGCTGCAGTTGCCGGCGGGTGCTCAGGTGGCCATCCTAGAACGCACCACCCCTGACTGGTGGATGGTGGAATACCACGGGGAGATGGGCTGGGTACGGGCCTCGATGATACAATGAAGGAAAGATTAATGATTAGTGAAATGGTTTGGCCGTAGGGTGGATGCTCTGCGGCCTTTTTTTATCTTGTAATCCATTTTGAATTAACCCCCAATTAACACCAAAGCCCGATCTTGCGCCAAACTCAAAACCACCATCCGATGAAAAAAATTGCACTCCTTTGCCTAGCAGCCCTGTTCGCAGTGAGCCTTAGCGCCCAAGACCGCCTGCTGCACAACGACCGCGTAAGCGCGCGCAACAACCCCACCACCATCAATCCGGACTGGGCCCCGTTTTACCACGGCGTGGCTTCCGGGGACCCTATGGAAGACCGCGTGATCATCTGGACGCGGGTGACGCCCGAGACGATGGACGGCGAGCCGGTGGAGGTACGCTGGTACGTGGCGACCGACCTTAAGTTTGAGCATATTGTACAAAATGGAACCTTCACCACTGGACCGGCGCGCGACTATACCGTAAAGATAGACGTGACGGGGCTGGAATCCGGCACAACTTATTACTACGCCTTCTCCGCTATGGGCGCCAACTCCTTGGTCGGAAAGACCAAGACTACGCCAACTGCGGATGAAGCCGGGCACCTGAAATTTGGCGTCGTTTCCTGTTCCAATTTCCAAGCCGGCTACTTCAATGCCTACAAGCGGCTTTCGGAACGTACGGACTTGGATGCCATCCTGCACCTGGGCGATTACATCTACGAATATGGCAACGGCACCTATGGCGACAGCGCCCTGCTGGCCAACCGCCCGCTGGAACCGAGCACGGAAATTGTAACCTTGGAGGAATACCGCGCCCGTTATTCCACCTACCGACTCGACACGGCATTGGCGCGGGCGCATCAGCAGCACCCCTTCATCGCGGTATGGGACGATCACGAAAGTGCGAACGATGCCTACACCGATGGTGCGCAAAACCATACGGAAGGCGATGAAGGCGACTGGGGCACCCGCGTCTCTGTAGCCAAGCAGGCGTACTTCGAGTGGATGCCGATCCGTGAAAATCCGGATGAGAGCATCTACCGCACCATCCGCTACGGCGACCTGATGGACCTCATCATGCTAGATACGCGTCTGGAGGGCCGAGAAGAGCAAATCTTGGACGTGGAAGCACCGGAGCTTTACGATAGCAGCCGGACCTTGCTGGGGGAAGCACAGCGCGCTTGGTTTCTAGACCAACTGAGCGGCTCGCAGGCGAAGTGGAAAGTCATTGGGCAGCAAGTCATTTTCTCGGAATTCAACGTCGGCTGGGCCGCCCTGCTCGATGAGAACACCACATTTCAGGCACTAGAGAGCACTTTTCTGGACATCTGGGACGGCTATCCGGCAGAGCGCGCGGCCATTATCGACTATATAGAGCAGAACCAGATCGATAATGTGGTAGTCCTCACGGGCGATTTCCACAGCACTTTTGCTTTTGACGTAACCGGGCAGCCGGTAGACCTGCAATTTCAGGAAGTGCCGGGTTTCGGCCAGTTGCCCTTTTACAACCCTTCTCCGACTTACGAACCTGCAACCGGGGAGGGCAGTATCGCCGTAGAATTTGCCACGCCAAGTGTTACCTCCGCCAACTTTGACGAAAACCTGGATTTCTCTACGGCCAGCGTATTCCAAAACCAGATCAACTCAGAACTGAATGCCGGCATCAGCCTCGGCGTGCCCAACCCCCACATGAAGTACACCGACCTCATTCAGCATGGCTACTTCGTACTAGACTTGACAGAAGAAGGCGCGCAAGCCGATTGGTTCTTTACGGACATCAGCGCGGTGGTGGACGCAGAAGCTTTCGGCGAAGGCTGGCGGACGCTAGACGGGGAAAACCACTTGGAAGCAGCGGCTGGCCCAGCAGCGCCCAAAGCCATACAAGACACCCCTGCCCCGTTTGACCCGCCGGCAGTTATCACGAATACGGAAGAACCAAAAGGGGAAGCTAGCAGCTTTGCTGTTTTAGGCGTATACCCCAACCCCTTCCAAGACCTCAACACCCTGCACTACTCCTTGGCGGAGCGCGCGCCGGTGCGTATCACACTGTACGACGCTACGGGCAAGCAGGTCCGTGAACTGCACCGGGCGGAGATGCAGCCGGGCATCTATTCCTTGCAGTTGGATGCGCAGGATTTGACAGCAGGCACCTACTTCTACCATGTGCGGGTAGGGGAGCAATTGAAGACAGTGAAGATCGTACTGCAATAAAGTTTGAAGGCTTCTTTTCAGGCGTAAGCCCGAATTTCAGCTCAGCCTGCTGAAGTTCGGGCTTCTCATTGCCTGTAGCGTATGGCATAGCGTAGCAACAGCCTTTCCCCATTTTTAAAACCGGTCCCGGATAAACTCCAGCACCACCTCCATATCCCGCTTGAGCGGCAGGGAGCCGTAGACGTAGTTGTTGTGCATAAAGCTGAAGATCAGCAGGCGGCCGCTGCTGGTACGCAGGTAGCCGCTCAGGCAGTGTTTATTGTTCAGCGTGCCCGTCTTGGCGAATACGTAGGGCTGGCGTTTGCCGGCATAGTAGCGCTCAAGGGTGCCTGACACCCCACCCGCGGGGAACAAATTCAGCAAGCGGTCTTCGGGCATCAACTTGTAGAGCATGGCCAGCACCTCCACCATAGAGCGGGGCGTAAATAAATTGTAACGCGACAAGCCGGAGCCGTCGCGCCATACGAGCGGGTCGGTCAGGTTTTGGAACAGGCTGTCCTGCGCGTAGCGTATGGCATCCTCGCTGCGTTGCGTGCCGGTCAGCTTTTCGGCGCAAGCCAACAACAACTGCTCGGCGATAAAATTGTCGCTGTCTTTCATCATACGCTGCAGCACAGTATCCGGCAGTGGCACGGAGTGGGTCGTTACCGCCAAGGGAGGCTGCAATCTAAGATCGAGGACCTGTACCGCTTGCCCCAGCGTATCGCTCAGCAGCGCCGCTACGACTTGGGGGGAGGTATTAAAAGGCACTTCCTGGTAGAATGCCCCGCCACTCAGCGCCCGGTCGTTGTACTCAAACACATTGCTCCGCTCCCGGCGGATAATACGGGGGCGGCCGTTCTCCAGATTCGGGTTGTAGACCAAGCGGTCCTGAAAGTGTCGCGGGTACGCCTTAAAGCCTTCCGTGAGGCGGTTGCGCACGAAATAAGCCAGATTGCCGTACACCGGAAACGAGGACTTCTCCACCTGAAAATTGTAGTTGTAATCGTCCCACGCCCAGCCCGGGCCAAAGCGGCGGCCCTTGAAGTTGTGGTTGGAGAAAAACAACTGGCAGCTGCTGTCACGCAGTAAGGGCCGGTAGCTCGTGTCCTGCGGCAACTGCGGGTGCAAAAACATAGGGTTGGCTGTGCCCCAGAAGATCAGGCTGTCCCCCCGTGTGGCATAGCGGAAGGCAGGGATGGAGTCGCCGAGCACCTGTAGGGCCGTATACAACGTCAAGATTTTCGTGTTGGAAGCCGGGGTAAAGAACTTCTCGGCATCCCGCTCTACCAGTACTTCCCGGGCGGCTGGGTCGTAGAGCATGAAGCCCGAGAAAATATCATTAAATGCCTCTGAAGCCCCCAAGAGCTGATAGACGCCATCGATGGCTTTTTCCTGCTCTTTTTGGGAAAAGGCCAAGACCGGGAGCAAGAAGGCCGTGATAAGCAGGTAGTGTCGCATGTGGTTTAGTAAATTTGTGCGCAAATGAGGGGCCGTGCCCGGAAGCGGCGGCCCCGAAAACAAGTCCACTCAATATGCAAAAGATATTCCTTATTTCCCTGCTTGCCGCCATTTTTAGCTTGCAAAGCCATGCACAATCCCCCAACAAAACAGCCGAAGTCAGCGCTTTCAAGCGGGCACAGCAAGCCACGGTGGTGCTCCGCAACGAAAACAGCCTGCTTCCGCTGCAGCGGCTGGATACCCTGCGCATTGCCTACTGCTACTTTGGCAGCGGCGTTGAGAATGAATTCCTGCCGACCCTGCAGCAGTACGCGCCGATCACCCCGGTGCGCGTGCCTTCCGAAGTCACCGGCACATGGCTGGAGGAGCAGCGCTCCCGCTTCAACCTCTTCATACTGGAGATGGAGGAAATTACCCGTGGGACGCAAGCGGCAGAGGTCTTTCAAATGGAGGACCGTATTCAGCCGATGTTGCAGCAATTACCCTGCCTGGTCTATCTGTACGGCGAAGGTTTTGTCTTTCAGGCCATGCCTTGGTTGCGGCAAGCGCAAGGGATTGTCGTTTCGCCGCCGAATGCCGAACAGGGCCCCTCGGTAGCCGCGCAGGTGATCTTCGGCGGCTTGCCGGCCCGCGGCAGTTTGCTTGGCCCCTTGCAAGGCACGCCCTACCGCCGGGGAGACGGCGCACGGTACAAGGGTTTGCAGCGCTTGGCTTATACCCCAGCCGCTCTCGTCGGCATGGACCAGCAGCTGCTGCAAGACAGTCTGGGGATCATTATCGAAGAAGGTATACAAGCAGGGGCGTTCCCCGGCGCACAAATCTTGGTGGCCCGGCGCGGTAAAGTCGTGTACCACGAAGCTTTCGGCTACCACACGAGCGACAGTAGCCGGGCGGTGGAGCGCAATGACCTGTACGATTTGGCTTCGATCACCAAAATCGCGTCCGCGCTGCCGGCTTTGATGCGCTTGCACGGAGAGGAGCAGTTTGAGTTGGATGCCCCGCTGCGCAAGTACTTCCCGCGGTATCTCTTTGCAAAGAAAGGCGGTATTGAATTCCGGCCGATGCTGGCCCATCATGCCCGCCTGCGCCCGTGGATCCCGTACTGGCGAGGCACGCTCAAAGGTAATGCCCGCTACCCTTGGGAAGACGACTGGGACAAGGAGCGGATCAACGACTACGATTTCCGGTGGCGGACGTTCCGGCGCGACTCCTCCAAGCGGTACTCCATTTATGTGGCGGATGATCTTTGGCTGCACCGCAAATACAAAAAACGCATCTACAAAGCCATCCGCAAATCACCGCTGAACGAGGACCCCGGCTACCAGTACTCCGGCCTGCTATTCTACCTGCTGCCCGAAGTGGTGGAGCGCATTGCCGACGAACCCTACCGCGACTATCTGCAGCAAAAATTGTACCGGCCGCTCGGTGCCTATACCTTGGGGTATCAGCCGCTGGAGCGCTTTCCCAAGCCGCAAATCGTGCCTACCGAGCGCGATACCTTTTTCCGCATGTCCCTGCTGCACGGCCGGGTACACGACGAGGGGGCGGCCATGATGGGGGGTGTTTCCGCCAATGCCGGCCTGTTTTCCAATGCCAACGACCTGGCTAAGCTGATGCAGCTGTATCTGAACGACGGGCGCTACGGCGGCATGCAGTTGATCGACTCGGCTTCCGTGGCCGAATTCACCCGCTATCAGTACCGGGAAGAGGGCAACCGCCGGGGCTTGGGCTTCGATAAGCCGATGCTGGAGTACGAAGCCGGCGAGAGCTACATCGCGGAACAAGCGAGCCCGCAGAGCTTTGGCCACAGCGGCTACACCGGCACCTTTACCTGGGCAGACCCCAAAGAGGAGTTGCTGATCGTTTTTCTATCCAACCGGGTTTTCCCTACCCGTGCCAACCAGAAGTTGTACGAATTGGATATACGGCCGCGGCTGCATAGGGCGGTGTACGAGGCGGTTCAAAAATAACCAAGGATGTGCCAGCAGTACAACCAAAAGCAAAGACCTTAAACAATGCAACCCGCCAAGCTATACTTTATCTGCCGCACTCTTCTGCCCCGGAACCCTAAGCAATCAAGCGTAACGCCATCCGGCATTGTATGGTTTAGCGGAGGAAGCCCCCGGAGGATGTCACTGCCGCAGCAACGAAGTTACTGCGGCAGTGAAACTGTACACCTGTATGAGCCTGCCCCGGCAAGAAAAAGCAGTACTCCATACTCTCTGCAACCTGCTGTAGATTTTGCATAGCGACGCTCTTCAAGGCGAGTTTGTACAGTTTCGTCCTCCGGGGGCTTCCGCAGCGTTAAGAACCATACACCCCCGATAGCCATCGGGGTGACTTTTTGCTACTTTTGCGTCAAGTCCTTGATCCCGACATTCATCGTCGGGGGCAAAAGTAGTGTAAGGATTGCCCCAAAGTAAAGCCAAGTAGCCTGCGCACCACGGCAGCCAGCTACATTTCAGCTCGCCCAAGCCAAGTTTATTGGGGGACAAAATGCAACTACGCTCCGTAGATGCTCGCTGCGTACCCACAGCCGGCAATGGGAAAGTTAGATTCCATCCTACTTTTCTCGCCGCTTCCGCGCTCAACACATGAAAAGCGGGCACCAATTTTGTTTAACCAATTAAACATTTTTTGCTATTTTTGTTAAATTGATTAAACAAAATAGCATGGACAAGCTATTCCGCCGTTCCCAAGCTGCCTTACACACGCTGCAGACCGACTACAAGCGCCCCTTGTACAAGGTCATCGATTGGGGTAATCCACTGATTGCAGTGCTAGGGGCAAGAGGGGTAGGCAAGACCACCCTGTTGCTACAACGGCTGAAAGCACTGAATGTCCCTCCACAGCAGGCACTCTACGCCGATCTCGGTGACCTGTACTTTAAGGAAAACCGTTTGCTTGATTTTGCGGAAGCATTCATAGAGCAAGGCGGTCGGTACCTTTTTTTAGACGAGGTGCACCGCTATGGTTTTGGGCAGTGGGCACAAGAGTTGAAAACGTTGTACGATTTGTACCGCCAACAGCTGAAAGTGGTCTTCTCGGGCTCTTCCTTGATCAACATTTTGGACCAGCAAGCGGACTTGAGCCGGCGGGTGCGTTTTTACCGCATGCAAGGCCTTTCGTTTCGGGAGTACTTGTTTTTGAAAGAACAGTTGTCGCTGCCTGTAGTAGATTTTCAAGAGCTGCTGCGCGACCATCTCCGCTTGGCCTCTGAGATGGAAGCCGGCTATGGGTTTCTCCCCACCCCCCTGCTGCGGCAGTACTGGCAGTCAGGCTACTACCCTTTCTTTATGGAAGATGAGGCAGGATATGCCCAGCGCCTCAACCTTGTTATACAGTTAGTCATTGACCAAGACATTCCGCATTCCAGCGGCGCGAAGGTAGCCAAGCAGGAGCAGTTGGGCCGGCTGCTTTACGCTATCGCTTCTTCCCCCCCTTTCAAGCCCAACATCAGCAAACTGGCAGAACGGCTGGGATTGAGCCGCAATACCCTGCTGCACTACTTGCAATTGTTAGAGCGTGCCGAGCTGATCAGTAGCCTACGGTCCTCCGCCAAGGGGGTAAGCGCGCTGCAAAAACCGGATAAGCTATATCTCGACAACCCCAACCTATTACAAGCCCTATCGCCGCAGGACGCTGATGTGGGCACGCTGCGGGAAACTTTTTTCCAAAACCAATTGCATGCTCTTGCCAAGGAAGGCGTGGCGTCTGCCCAAGTGTTATTGCCTAAAAAGGGAGACTTCCTATACCGCACACCTGCTCAGGAGTATCTTTTTGAAATCGGCGGGCCCAACAAAGCCGCCAAGCAGATCGGCCAGGCCCATAATCATTATGTGGTGGTGGATGCTTCGACGACCGGCCACGCCATGCGCATTCCGCTGTGGATGTTTGGGTTGCTGTATTAGGCATGATTTTCCCGGCAACCAAGCCTCAAACCCCAGTGAGCATGGCTTGTTGATGCTTCCTTTATGACGCTTCACCCGGCTTTTTCTACCATTCAAAAGCCGGGCCTTGACCATTTAGGCAAAATCATCCACCTTGCTTACGGAATAAAAACCAAGCTTTATGACTTCCGAATCTTTGCACACCGTACTAGGCGCTTCTGGTGCCGTGGGCCGCGCCGTAGTGGATGAGCTGCTGCGAAAAGAACTGCCCGTGCGCGCCGTCAGCCGGTCCATGGATAAGCCCGGCGTAGAAACGGTACCCGCCGAGCTGCTGCAACCCTACGAAGCACAACGCGCCATAGAGGGTTCCACACACGTATACCTTTGCGTGGGATTGCCCTACTCCGCCAAAGTGTGGAAGCGTGACTGGCCGGTGCTGATGCGCAATGTGATCGCCGCCTGCAACGCCCATGGTGCCCGCCTGATCTTCCTGGATAATGTGTATATGTATGGCCCGGCGCCGCTGCAAGTGCCGTTTGACGAAAGTCACCCCCAGCAGCCCGTGAGCAAAAAGGGGGAAGCCCGCAAAGCGACGCTCGACTTGCTGCAGAATGCTATGGATGCCGGAGAGGTGCAAGCCGTGGTCGGTCGCTGCGCTGATTTTTACGGGCCTCATGCCACCAACAGCCTGTTGTATGTATCCTTTCTGGAGCGCATGCTGAAGGGCAAAGCCCCGCAGGTCCTCTCCCCTACCGACATCGTCCACACTTACACGGATGTAACGGATGCTGGCCGTGCGCTCGTCGAGCTGGCGCTGGCAACAGACACCTACGGCCAAAGCTGGCACTTGCCGGTCGGCCGGCCCATTACCATAGAAGAAATTACGGCTATTTTCAATCGCCATTTGGGCACTGCGCTGGAAGCCTCGATGATCCCGCCTTTTGTGCAGTCGCTGCTCGGCTTGTTTATCCCGCCTATAGTGGAAGTGCGGGAGATGAATTACCAGTTTAAGCAGCCGTATATTATGGACGACGGGAAGTTCCGCAAGCGGTTTCCGGCCTTTGAGGTAACCGATTATGACAACGGGCTAGGCCGAATGGTGGCCTTTTTCCAAAAACAGTAATACGGGAGCCGTTGTTACGAAAACGTGAAAATGGTACTAATGCTAGGGATATCCCGTTAAAGACGTACATTAGTATTATTTAATACTATCAGTGCACGAAGCACTGCAAACCATTTTAGATTCAAATACAACATTCATGCGAAACCTGAAATTACTATTTATCCTCTTACTGAGCGTAAGCGCCTCTTCTCTTGTTGCCCAAGAAGAACTAAAGGAAGCGACCCTGACTTACGAAATCACCGACATTTCCAGCGATGATCCCAATGTCAACCAGCAATTGGCTATGATGAAGGGCTCTACCATGAGCATCCTGCTGATGGAAGGCCAGCAACTGACTGAGATGAGTATGATGAACGACATGGTCAAGCAGAAGATGCTGATGGATGTCGAGACCGGCAATATGGACATGTACATGGACGCCATGGGGCAAAAGTTCAAGGTGAACGTGCCTTCCCAAGATTCCGAAAACGCAGAAGAAGCCGAACCCAATATCGAGTACTTCAAGGATGACCGCAAGCAAATTGCAGGTTATGACGCTTACAAAGCGATTATCAGCACCGAGCAAGAGGGCAAGTCCATGAAGCTGACGACTTATATCACGGAAGATTTGAAGTTCGACGGCAACATTATTCGGAACATGCCGGGCACCAACAAGCTCAAAGGCATGCCCCTTGAGTATACCGTCAACCAGCCGCAGATGTCTATGACCTTCACCGCTACCAAAGTGAGCAAGGAGGTGGACGCCTCGGCTTTCGAGTTTGACAAATCTGGCTACAAGGAGATGACGCAAGAGCAATTGGAGCAAATGGGAGGTGGTATGGGCTTCTAAAGCGGCCGGCTACCCCTGTACGCAGTAAGAGCGCTGCCCGCATGATGACGGGCAGCGCTTTTGCTTTTTCTAGTCAAAGTTACGGCACAGTGGGAAGCTCGGTCGTAAGGCTCATTAGGCGGGGCTTTTCTCCGGCTATTGAACAGCTGTCGGCCTACTTAGCGCTCCTCCTTTTCTTCTTGCGCTTTTTTGAAGAAGTTGTCCACCCGGTCTTCAAAGCGTTGCAGCCGACCTTGCTTGTCTTGCTCCCGCAGCCAATCCATGAGCCGTTCCAGCACAGGGATGCGGTGGTGCAGCAAATAGGCACCAACAAAGAGGCCGATATACCCTAACGGGATCATGGGCAGCAGCATGGAGACTGCGCCGATGATCAAAATGATAATGCCGTATACGAGGCGGGCGTATTTGAAGGTGAAGAGTTTTCTCATTGCTATTTTTAGAAAACGCGGGGCGGGGTGGATGTTTAGAAACTTTATTATTAGAGTTGGAATATTAAGTTGAAGCGGCGAAGCGCCAACGCGAGCTTGACTCAAGACAGCGTAGCGTATCAATACACCTTCGGCACGAAGTCCGGCTGGTTGACTAAAGCGGCACTGTCACCCGTAGCCCGGATCACAAACAGCCCCCGTTTTTCTGCCATGGCATCGGAGCTTTCTTCTGCGCGCAGAAAGGCTACGCCTCCCATGATTTGGTAGTCTTTGTATTCGGGTAACAGCTCCTT
>JAAAOU010000177.1 GCA_009908745.1 Bacteroidota bacterium | reverse complement strand
GTAAGCGTTTTCCCGGCGGTGCGGGGGGAGCTTGTCTTTGTATTCCTGCAGGAAGCGTTCGGTCCATTCAAACGCCTTGAGCTTGGCCCCCAGGGTAGCAATGTTTTTGTAGTTCCATTCAGAGATCATGCCTTTGTCCATCAGCAAGCCCTGCCGCAACCCCTGTTTGTACAGTTGGAACAGCTCCACCTGGTATTCCCCGTATCCGGCATTGGACATTAGTATGCAATAATTATAGGAAAATGTATACAAGTCGCGCCCTTCCCGTTCGGAGAGATGCTCCATATCTTCCGCCAGCATTTTTTTCATGAGCTGATAGTGTTTGGGGTTTTTCTCATCCCGTAAGCTCATTAGTATAGTGTGGTAAAGTACGATAGAGTGCTCGTTTTCGTACTCTTCCCAGTGGGTGTTCAGGTACTGCAGCAGTTCGTCTAGCATGCGGAAAGTGTAGGAGGTATTCATCATGATGGAGTTGGCCGTGAGGTGGCAGCAGTTGCGCAGTTTCTCCACGATGTAGAATTTGTCCAGTTCGTCCAGCATTTGCTGGAAAGTGTCGGTCTCCGCCCGGTTGAAGTAGTGGCCGCTGTAGTACCCGATCGCGTGGTTGATGCGGTAGTTGGTGAAGTAGTACTCGCTATCGTGCACCGGGTCCTGGCAGAGTTTCTTTTTCAACTGTTTGCCCCGGTTGGTCATGATGTCGAACTGATGGTTGTCAAAAGCTTCCTCAATCGTCATCATCGGCTCTTGGTAACGCTGCTTCTGCAGGTACTCATGCGCCATGAAGCGGTAAAGCAGTTTGTTGAGGTAGGACATGACGTTGTAGAGCTGCTGCTCGTCGTAGGCTTTGTCGGGGAACAGCTTCTTAAAGACTTTCTCCTTCGCCAGTCCGCTGGGCTTGCCGTCTACCTTTTTGAGGAGGATGCCCAGCAGCTGCTTGGTCTTTTTGTGCTGGTTGAAATAGGGGGAGTCAACAAACTGCCTAAACTGCTCCCGGTCCTTGGTGGGCAGTGCCCGGATGTGTTCTACTAACTTGCTTTGGTACATGAGCTACTGGTTTTGGGTACAGCTGTCTTTTGATTTTTGAATGGCAAGATATTGAAAAATAGCAGGTTGTGCTTGCCCAATATTTCAAGGATATCCAAAAATATACAAAAGTCAGCTTAATAGGCGCAGAACAAGGAGAGAAAATTCCTCTTTTCTGAATCAATTTGCTTTTTTTGCCGCTAGAAAAGGGGGATTTAGGGCTGTATGGGACATTTTTTATGGGCAATTTAAGGTTTAAAAACCTGTAAATCAGTAATTTATAAAAATAGAATGCAGTTTTTCAGGAACAGAAAGATTGAAAAATGTACTTCGCTTTCTGAGGGGCTTAGGCGACATTTGTAATGTGAGAAGAAAGCAACGCTTTAAAATCACACATCAGCCTCAAAGCTGGTAACAAATCACAATCTCAAGAAAGACGACCTAAAAATGGGGTAAGCCCCATTGCTGATAACAACTCATAATTACAAGTTCGGCACACTGCTAACAAGTTATAATCCATTACACACTGCTGACAGCTTGTAATTCCACGAATAATGCAATTGTAATCTCATGAATTTTGTAAGAGGGTGCTCTAACGGGCACCCTTTTTTTGTTGTGCGCCAAGCATGGAGTGCAGGCAATAAGCCAGCCGACCCAACATCAACTTACCTGAATTTATATTATGCACAGCCCTTCTTTTGGAACTAAGGCGGTCTCCTATTTGTTTTAGTTGCTGTATCTTACCAAAAACTCAGGGTATTATGTCTTCCGTGCAGATCAAGTCTAGTGTCACAGTCGAAGATTTACTTGAAGGGGTTGCCCAATTGGAGGAGGAAGAACTAGAGGCTTTTATCCAAAAAGTTATAAGGCTTAAAGCACAAAAAGTTGGGGGCAGTATCTCGCAGAGAGAATCAGAGTTGATTGCTATAATCAGTGAAGGGCCAACCCAAGATTGGTTGAAGCGCCTGCGTGATTTAGACGAAAAACGTCTAGAAGGCAAGCTTGATGAAGCAGAGTTGGAGGAGTATCAGGGAATGGCTGAAGAAGTCGAGCGCAAAAGTGTAAACCGACTTGAAGCGATAAAGGAGTTAGCAGCCCTGCGCAATATAGGCGTCAGCGAGCTAATGAACCAGCTCCGTATAGATGGCTAATATTTCGCAGCAAATAAGAGAGGAGGTTAGACGGCGAGCGCGCGCATGCTGTGAGTATTGCCTAAGTCAAGAACGCTACTCTTCAGCTTCTTTTTCCATTGAGCATATTTACCCCTTTAGCAGGGGAGGGCAAAACGATTTAGATAATTTGGCTTATGCTTGCCTTGGCTGTAATGGGTTTAAGTATAACAAGCTGAAGTGCTTTGACCCTGTCTCAAATAAAGAAGTACGACTTTATAATCCTAGAATAGACGCATGGGGAGAACATTTTGTATGGAGCCATGACAAGATAGAGATACATGGGATAACCGCCCGGGGCCGAGCAAACATAGCCTGTTTGCAATTAAACCGTCCGCACGTCATGAACTTACGTAGGCTGTTGGCAGCTGCAGGTGAACATCCTCCAACAGCTTAGTGCAATTTTTCAGCGACTTCTTTATATTTTTGCCTCCCACATCAAGCATCACCTATGAAACACAAAGTCGCCCCGTCCTTGCTAGCTGCTGATTTCACAAAAGTAGCCGACGAAATCCAAATGGTCAACGACAGCACCGCCGACTGGCTGCACCTCGATGTCATGGACGGCCGCTTCGTCCCCAACATCACCTTCGGTATGCTGATGGTCGATGCGGCCAAAAAGCTGTGCACCAAGCCGCTGGACGTCCACCTTATGATCGTGGAGCCGGAAAAGTACGTGGAAGCCTTCCGCGAGGCTGGCGCCGATGTCATCACCGTGCACTACGAAGCTTGCCCCCACCTGCACCGTGTAGTACAGCAGATCAAAGCAACAGGGGCCAAAGCCGGCGTCGCCCTCAATCCCCATACCCCGGCGGCGATGCTGGAAGACGTCATAGAGCATATCGATTTGGTCTGCGTCATGTCGGTCAACCCCGGCTTCGGCGGCCAGAAGTTTATTTACAATACTATTCCCAAGGTACGCCGTCTCAAAGACCTTATCACCGTGCGCAATGCCCAGACCTTGATAGAAGTAGATGGCGGCGTCGGCCTGCAAAATGCCGAAAAAGCACTGCAAGCGGGCGCAGACGTGCTCGTGGCCGGCAGCAGCGTCTTCAAAGCGGAAGACCCCAGCGGCGCTATTGATCGCCTAAAAGACATCGGCGGGGAAATTGCGCGTTTCGCCTAATGTTTTTGCAAATTTATCCCGTACTTCGCCCCCCTAAGCTTTCACACAATCGATTGACATGAAGCGAATACTCTTCCTGTTGGCCAGCCTGATGCTCGGGGGGCTGCCACTCACTGCTCAAGATGGGGCAAATGCCAAGGTCACCGGCTTGGTGCTGGACGCCATTAACGAAGCACCCATTGAGTTTGCGACGGTGTACATCGACGGCACGAGCACGGCGGTGGAAACGAGCGAGACCGGCCGTTACAGCATCATCGTGCCAGCTGATGAAGATTTTACCCTCGTATTCTCCCGTATCGGCTATCAGGAGGCCCGCGCTGAAGTCAAAGCCATGCCCGCCCGCACGAGCCGGCAGGTGGACGTTAACTTGGCGCCTGTCAACTCGGAGCTCGAAGTTGTGGTACGGGAAAGCAAAATACAGGACGCCGGCCTCATCCGCGAAGACGTCGAGCAGTTGCGCCTGCTGCCCAGTACCACCGGCAACCTGGAAAGCATACTCCCCCACATCGCCCTCGGGGCAAGCGGCGGCACCGGCGGCGAGCTCAGCTCCCAGTACAACGTGCGCGGCGGCAACTACGACGAAAACCTGGTGTACGTCAACGACTTCGCCATCTACCGCCCGCAGCTCATCCGTGCCGGGCAGCAAGAAGGGCTGACTTTCGCCAACTTTGACCTCACCCGCAGCCTTGCTTTCTCCTCCGGCGGCTTTGAAGCCAAATACGGCGACAAGCTTTCCTCCGTCTTGGACATCAAGTACAAGCGCCCGGACAGCCTGCGGGCCTCGCTGGAAGGCAGCTTCCTTGGCGGCTCCAGCCATATCGAAGGCAGCATTGATGTGGGCAAGGATGGTTACCGCAAACTGCGCTACCTGGCCGGCGCGCGCTACAAAACCACCGGCTACCTGCTCGGTTCTCTAGATGTGAAGGGCGAGTATATCACCAACTTTTCAGACATACAGACCTACCTGACTTACGACATTAGCCGGGACTGGCAGGTGGGGTTGCTGGCTAACTACAACCGGGCGGTTTACAACTTCGAGCCCACCGAACGCAGTACCGCCCTCGGCCTGATCAATTTTGCCCTGGAGCTCTTTAGCGAGTTCGACGGGCAGGAAGTAGATGATTTCACCACCTCTATGGGCGGCTTGTCTTTTACCTATTTGCCGGACCGCAAGCGCAACCCGCTGTTTCTGAAATTTCTGGCTTCTACTTTCCGCAGTGATGAAAACGAGCGCTTCGACATCATCGGGCAATACAGCTTGCGCCAGATCGAGAGCGGCCTGGGCAGCGACAACTTTGGGGAGGTCGTCTCCGAACTGGGCAATGGCACGCAGCAGCAGTTCGTACGCAACTTCCTGAATATGCAGCTGACCAACTTCGAGCACCGCGGCGGCATCGAGCTCAATCTCGACTCTAATGACCCGGATGTTAGCAGCAGCCACTTCCTGCAGTGGAGTGCCAAAATACAGAACGAACGCATCGATGACCAAATCAACGAGTGGGAGCGGCTAGACTCCGCTGGCTATTCCTTGCCTTACGACACCTCAAGCGTGCTGCTGTTCAATGTGCTGAAGACAGAGAACAACCTGAATTCCCTGCGTTTCTCCGGCTTCATCCAAGATACCTACACCTACCGCAATGAGTCCAAAGGCGAGCTGCGCATATCGGCTGGCCTACGCGCGTCCTACTGGGACCTCAACCAGGAATTGCTGCTTTCCCCCCGCGCCCAATTGCTGTACAAACCGCTGAACAGCAAACGCGATATTTCCTACCGCCTCGCCGGGGGCTTGTATTTCCAGCCCCCTTTCTACCGGGAGATGCGCGCCTTCGACGGAACGGTCAATACTGACCTGCGGGCACAAAAATCGGCCCACATCGTCGGTGGCTTCACTTGGGACTTCTACATGGGCAAGAAAAACCCCAAGAAATTCCGCTTCATCACGGAGGCCTATTACAAGCCGATGTGGGACCTGGTCTCCTACGAGATTGAGAACGTCCGCATCCGCTATTCTGGCCAAAACGACGCAGAGGGCTATGTTGCTGGCATCGATATGCGTATCAACGGGGAGTTCGTCCCGGATGCAGAATCTTGGATCAACCTCTCTTTCCTGCGGGCGCGGGAGAACCTGGTCGGTGTGCAGCATCTCGTGCGGGAGCTCGGCGAGGAAGAGGGACAGGAGGTGGATGATGTGCCCCGCCCCACGGATCAGTTCATGAATTTGTCCATGTTCTTCCAGGACTACCTGCCGCAGAGCGACCGCTTCCGGATGTACCTCAACTTGACGGTAGGCACGGGCCTGCCGTTTGGCTTGCAGGGCAACAACCGCATTTATCGCAACACCTATCGCTTTTCCCCTTACCACCGGGTGGATATCGGTTTCAGCCTGCAGCTGTTTGACCAGGAAAAGCGCAAAAAGAACCCCAGCCACTTCCTGCGCTTCACCCGCAATACCTGGCTGCGGCTGGAGATTTTCAACCTGATGCAGGTGCGCAACCAAGCGGGGAATACTTGGATCAAGACGGTTTTTGACCAGCAGTACGCCATTCCCAATTATCTGACTTCCCGGCGGATCAACCTGCGATTGCGTATGGAGTTTTGACAGATCTTGCATAAAATATGTTATTTTGGTCGTTTTCAAACCAAGCAGCTTATGTCAGAAGAACAACCCAAAAGGCGCCTGCTGTCCCGTTGGGACTGGCTCTGGCTCATCATCGTACTACTGATTATCCTGTACGTGCTGGCCGAGCGGCTCGGCATGCCCGTCGTCTCAGAATCAGAAAAGGAAGAACTCATTGAGCACCCCCACCGGGATTAAAACACAGCTTATGTACAGCAAGTTATCCATCCTCTTACTCGCTATCATGGCGCTGCTATCGGCTTGCCAGCTCGAACCAGCGGACTCCGCAGATAACCAAGCGGTAGCAGACCCCTTCATGCCACCCGCAGAGCGCTGGGGGCAATTGTTCGTCGATGTGCAAATGGCAAAGGTATTCCCCGATGGAAAGACTTTTGTAGATTGTACCCCTAAGGCAGCAGACGACGAAATCCTCGCCGCTTACGAAGCCAACAAGGACAAACCGGAGTTCCACCTGAAGGCTTTTGTGCTGGAGTACTTCGAACGGCCCAAGCAGTACGCCTCCGGTTTTCAGTCGGATACCAGCCGCAGCCCTGTGGAGCACATCAATGCCCTTTGGCCCATCCTTACCCGCGAACCGGGCGGTCGCAGCACCAAAGGCACGCTTATCCCATTGCCCAACCCGTATGTAGTGCCCGGCGGCCGCTTTGGCGAGATTTACTACTGGGACAGCTACTTCACCATGTTGGGGTTGCAACGGGCTGGCAAAGTGGACATGATCGAGAACATGATCGACAACTTTGCGTACCTGATTGACACCATCGGTTTTATCCCGAATGGCAACCGCGACTATTTCCTGACCCGCTCGCAGCCGCCCTTCTTCGCCGCTATGGTCAATCTGCTGGCAGCGGAAAAGGGAGATAGCGTGTACGCCCAATATCTGCCACGTTTGGAAAAAGAATACGCCTTCTGGATGGATGGCGCGGAGGCAGTGTCTGAGGAAAATCCGGCTGTAAAGCATGTGGTGCGCCTGCCCAACGGGGCCCTGCTGAACCGCTACTGGGATGCCGGTGATTACCCCCGGGCGGAGATGTACCGCGATGATATCGAGACTGCTGAACAATCGGCCCGTCCTGCCGCCCAGGTTTACCGCGATATCCGCTCGGCCTGCGAGTCAGGCTGGGATTTCAGCAGCCGCTGGCTGGCCGACCCGCAGCGGCTGGAAACTATCCACACCACGGATATTATACCGGTAGACCTGAATGCGCTGCTGTACAATCTGGAACGCACATTGGCGAAAGCCCACCGCCTCGCCGGCGACGACGCTACAGCTGACAACTATACCAACAAGGCCGCCCAACGGCAAGCGGCTTTGCTGAACTTGTGTTGGGATGCGGAGACGGCTTGGTTCCGCGATTACGATTATAAAAAACAGGCCTTTACGCCCGTCTTTTCAGTAGCGGGTGCCTATCCGTTATTCTTCCCGATGGCTACGCCTAGTCAGGGAGATGCCGCCGCGACCACTATGCGCGAACGCCTGTTGCGCCCCGGCGGGCTAGTCAGTACCCCGCTGCAAACCGGGCAGCAGTGGGATGCTCCCAATGGCTGGGCCCCGCTGCAGTGGATCGGCATACAGGGGCTGCGCAATTACGGGCAGGATGAACTGGCTGATGAAATCGAGCGCCGCTGGGTAGACCTCAACGTGAAGGTGTACGAGAATACCGGCAAAATGGTGGAGAAGTACAATGTGGAAGACCTGAGCCTAGAGGCCGGCGGCGGCGAGTACCCCGTTCAGGACGGCTTTGGCTGGACCAACGGCGTGCTGCTGCGCCTGATGACTGAACAACCGCAACAATAATACATGTTTGAACTGCAACGCACACCCTTTGGCACTTACGAACAATACACCATCGCTTCTGCCGATGGCCAGGCGAAACTGAGCCTTGTGCCCGGCTTTGGCAGCTGTGTCACTGGCTTGGCACTCGGCGGGCGCGAGCTGCTCGACGCCTACCAGACAGCGGAGGAAATGAATATCAACCGCTGGGCGAAAAACGTATTCCTGTTCCCCTTTCCCAACCGCCTCAAGCACGGGCAGTACCGCTGGGAGGGGCGCATCTACCAGTTTCCGATCAATGACGCCCCCACCAATAATGCCCTGCACGGCTTCGGCATGGACAAACCGATGGAGGTCGTGCAGACGAGCTTCGGGCCTGATAAAGCGATACTGGTCACCGCCTACCGCTACGAGGGCGACAACGAAGCCTATCCCTTTCCTTTTGAATTGGAAATCACCTTCGCCCTGGCCCCTGATGCCCTGACGGTGGAAATGAAGGCAACCAATACGGGCGACAGCAGCCTGCCCTTCGGCATGGGGTGGCACCCCTACTTCCAGCTGACGCAGAAGGTCGATGACCTCTACCTCGAGCTGCCACCCTGTGAGATGATTGGCGTGGACGCCGAGATGATCCCTACCGGCAAGCGCTACGAGTATACCACCTTTACCCGCGCCCGGCGAATCGGCCCCGAGGTACTGGATAACTGCTTCGCGCTGCGGCAACAGCAGGGGCAAGTGGCGCTTACGCTAAAAGGGGAAGGGCAAACGCTACAGTACTGGCAGGAAGTGGGCGAGCGCAAATTCCCTTTCGTGCAACTGTTTACGCCCCCACACCGCACTGCCCTGGCCGTGGAGCCGATGAGCTGCAATATCGATGCTTTCAACAATGGCGACGGCCTGTGGAAGCTGATGCCGGGCGGTATGGCGCTGGCGAGATTTGGCTTGAAAGTGTAGATGGACGGCTAGCCAGTACAGCCTGTGGATGTTAAATACCTCTACTGTTATTGGACATTAGGCCATTGCAGGCAAAATAAATAGCGGTGATATATGGTTTTGGTAGTTGTCGGATTTACCGAAGTTCAATTTAACCAAAACCACTGCCATGAAATACACCATTGCCCTTGGGCTGATCTTCGCATTGTCCCTTTCGCTATACGCTCAGGATGCGCCCTCCGATTCGCAAGTACCCCTCACTACCCTCGAATTTGATCATACGGAGTATGATTTTGGAGAGATCACAAGCGGGGAAAAGGTCACCCATGTTTTCACCTTCACCAATACCGGGGATCAGCCGCTACTCCTCACCAATGCCAAAGGCAGCTGCGGCTGCACCGTTCCCCGATGGCCCCGCAAAGCCATACAGCCCGGTGAGACCGCTTCTATCACCGTGGCATTCAACTCTAAAAACAAGCGGGGCAAGCGGAACCAAAAAGTGACGATTACCGCCAATACCGAGCCTGCGCAGACCTTTCTCTTCCTGAAAGGCACGGTGCTAGAGGGGGACGATGAGGACTGGACGAAGCTATCTCAGGAGGAAGTAGCTGAGATCAAGCCCGACCCCAACTGCTTTGCCATCTATCCCAACCCCACCGCGGATATCTTGAAGCTTGATATGGAAGACTACATGGGCGAGGAGGTGATCGTCAGCATCTTCAGCCAGAACGGCAGCCTGATGGCCAAACGTCAGCTGCGGATCGAAGACAACCCGATCGAGTTTCAAGTCAACCACTTCCCGGCCGGCACCTATATAGCTAACGTACAAGTGCCGGGCCAGGAAACGGAAACCCGCTGCTTTATCGTCGTAAAGTAAGCAGGGGCAACCCGAATTTTTAGCTTGCGGAGCTTTTGGAATAGCTGTTTTACTCCAGTACATAGATATTCTTCTCGGCGCAAATACGCTTGAGCTCGTCCGGCCAGACCGATACCGTCACTTCCCCAAGGTGGGCAGTGCGCAGCAGGTACATGTAGGTACGCGCCTGCCCGATGCCACCGCCTATGCTGAGCGGTATTTCGCCGTTCAGGATGGCTTGATGGTAGGGGAGTTCCAAAAACTCGGTTTGCCCGGAAAGCTCCAACTGCCGTTGCATACTATCCTTGGTCACGCGTATACCCATGGAGGACAGCTCGTGCCGCCGGCGGGTGACCGGGTTCCAAACCAGAATGTCGCCATTTAAGCCGTGGAATTGCTGCCCGTCCTTTTGGAGGGTTGGCGTGATCCAGTCGTCGTAGTCCGCCGCCCGCATCTCGTGGGGGTAGCCATCTTTGAGCACCGCGCCTATGCCAATGATGAAAACAGCAGGGTGGTCTTGCAGCAATCGAGTTTCCCGTTGCTTGCGAGGTAGGTCGGGGTACATTTCGAGTATCTCCTCGGCGTGGAAAAACTCCAGTTCTTCGGGTAGGTCCGGGAAGCGCTCATCCGCTAGTTCGGGATAATGTTCCCGTGCCATTTCACCCGCTCCGTAGATTACTTTCCAGATGCGGCGTACGGTCTCCTTTAGATAGCCCAAATTGCGGTCCTCGGCGCGGATGCGCTGCTCCCAGTCCCATTGGTCGACGTAGGCAGAGTGGTCGTGGTCGAGGAAGTAGTCTTTGCGTATCGCCCGCATGTCCGTGTTGATGCCATAGCCCGGCGGGCAGTCAAATTGCGCTAGCGCCATGCGTTTCCACTTGGTGGCGGCTTGCACGACTTGGGTGGTGATGCGCTGAGGCAGCCCCAGGCCGGTAGAGAACTCCACGGGCGTGCGGGAGCCGTCGCGGTCGAGGTAGTCATTGACGCCGCTGTCCTTGCGCACAATAAGCGGGACTTGCACCATCTGCAGGTTCAGGGCTTCCGCCAAGCCTTTTTCGATGTATTCTTTGATGTGGTAAAGGGCTTGCATGCGCTTCAGCGGGGGCAGCAAGGCTTGGTAATCGTCCGGCAAAATCTTTTTGACCTCCTCGTAAGTGCTGATGCCGGGGCCGGTCAGGTCGGTTTGTTTGTCGTACATAGGTTTTGGTTTTATGGTAGAATGCCTTTATGATAAGGGTCTTGCCCTATTGGCGCAATGACAAATGCTAGTGGGGGGAGGGGGGGTGGGAGCGTTAACTGGGCTGAGTATATGGTGTTAATGCATCATTATTATTACCTTGGTCTTGTCGAAAAGGTCCAAGTAATATCATGAAAGGAATCCAAGATACTTCTAGCAGTACTTTACGCCAACTACTGGGGAATGGACTGCGGTATAATATCCCTAAGTTTCAAAGAGACTACTCTTGGACGACCGAGCAATGGGATGACTTGTGGCAAGATATTGAAGCTGTGAGAAGCGGTGCAGAACCCGCTCATTATTTAGGGTACCTTGTACTGCAGACCCAAGACGATAAGAATTATAAGGTGATTGATGGCCAGCAAAGGATGACGACTCTGAGCCTCCTCATATTAGCTGTCATCAAGTTGTTGCAAGACTTTGTGGAAGAAGGAATCAACCCCGAGCAAAATCAGATTCGTATTGACACATTCCGAAACGCTTATATAGGATATTTGGACCCGGTGACCCTCGTTGCTCAGAATAAGCTGACGCTTAACCGCAATAATGACGATTTTTACCGCCAAAAACTCGTGCCTCTGCAACGCCTGCCCCAAAGAGGGCTAAACACTTCAGAAAAGCTGATGCGTAACTGTTTTTATTGGCTGCACAACCGGTTGAAGCAAGCGTTTACAACAGGAGAGGGTGTAGCTAGTTATCTGGATGAGATCATCGACAAGTTGTTTTTTACGGTAATTGTTGTCAATAATGAACTGAACGCTTTTCGTGTTTTTGAAACACTAAATGCGCGTGGAGTACAGTTGAGTTCAGCAGATTTGCTGAAGAACTACCTGTTTTCTATCGTAGATGCGCAAGGTAGCCATGCTTCAGAAATTACGGAAATAGAGTCTTTATGGAGCAGGGTAATTGCTAAACTGGGTAATCAGAAGTTCCCCGAGTTCCTTCGGGTTTACTGGAATAGCAAACACAAAACAGTCCGTAAGAGTGCACTATTTAAGGTCATCCGCAAAAGCATCCAAAACAAACATGACGCTTTTCGCTTAATCCGTGAGCTGGAGCATAGTGCGGACATCTATATTGCCCTTAGAAATCCTGAGGATGAGCTTTGGAAAACAACTCCTAATATCCGGGAATACTTGGCAGAACTAAAACTGTTTCAAGTCCGGCAGCCCATTGCTTTGCTGCTCGCGGTTTATGAGCATTCCAACCTTACTGCTTTCGAACGGGCTTTGAGAGCTATTGTCATGGTTTCATTCCGCTATAATGTTATTGGGGGGCTTAACCCTAATGACCAAGAGGTAGTTTATAATCAAGCTGCTCTGAAAATTCGGGATGGTCAAAATTTTGACACCGGTTGGCTCCATACGATATACCCTCAGGATGATAGTTTTGAAACAGAGTTTTCCAATGTGGAATTCAAACGCACTGCTCGTAGCCATAAAATTGCTCGTTACATATTAGGGAATATAGAAAAGCAAGCCAATAATAATTCCGTTGATTATCGCTCCTCCACTTTTAGCATAGAGCATATATTGCCAGAAGTCCCCGAAGAAGGGACTTGGGACCATATCCCTGATGATACCCTTGATCGCTGTGTTCATCGATTAGGTAATTTAGTACTGTTGGAGAAAAAGCTTAATGAAGCTGCGGCGGCGAAAAGCTACGACCACAAGCAGCCTATCTTAGAAAAAAGTAGTGTGCAATCTACCGCTAACATTCCTGCTCACTATGACACTTGGGACGAACAGGCTATCATCAGCCGTCAGCGGCAAATGGCAAAAGTGGCCACAGCAATCTGGAGGTTGCCGTAGCCACTGACTTGTTTCTTTTTTACACTCAGAAGTTCACTTCCTTCATATTATACATCCCCGGGTCTACCTCTATGGGGTTATCCAGTACCATACGGTATTCGCCATTATCCTGCTGCAGGAACATGATGTCGTTTTTGTTCATTACCTCTTCGGTCTCAGGCATGGTGCGTTCAAACTTCAACAGGATATCCAAATCTGTGTCTCCATCCAAGTCGGTGATAAAGCTATCCTGCTGATAGCAATAACCCTCTTGGCAGTAGGCAAACGCCAGTACTTGCACCGGCACCATCACTTCGCCTTGCAGGTCAAAAAGGACAAGCGTGTTCGGCCCTTTGTCCGTGGGCAGGCGCATAATGTAGTGCTGCCCTTCATTGCCCTTGATGCTGTACACGCTGTAGGCATAGGCAAGGTCATCTTCCAGCAGCTCGCGGTACTCACCGGTAAACATGCTGTAGAAATCTTCCGGGATTTCGTCACCCGCAAAAGGGTAACCGTAGGGAAGTTCATCATCGGGGTGGGCGTACAGGCGCAAGTTGCCTACATCGCTTTCTTGAAACAGCGCGATAAAGTCAGCAGCTTGTTCGGAGACCGGAACATTCGTAGCAGGGTAGGGACGCTCATCGTAGGCCTCATAGCTGTCTTTTTCTATGTTTTGTTTTTGCTCTTTCTCATCTTGTGCCCAAACGGCAGAAAAGCTAAATAGGGATAGAAGGAATACGGTTAGGATTCGCATGTGGTAATGATCTTTTAGTTTTCAAATGGTGGAAAGGTCCATTATATAGTCTGACAACTCAGGATTTGTGAAAATATGACGCCGCTATTTTTTCGGCTGGCAAGGCGGAAAACGTAGGCATAGCCTAAGTTCTGTTGAGGCTTTCCAACGCAGCAAGGCGGAAAAAGAGCAAGTCAGAATTCACAAATTTCGGGTTGTCAGACTATAAATGCGTTCTAGCCGCTATGTGAAGGTAAAAAATAACATGGATTCTTACCCCGCTTTCTTTATCTTCACCCCATGCAAATTGCCCAAGCCTTACAGCAACAATACAGCAAAGCCGATCACTATATGACGACTATAAAATCCTACACCCTCCTCCTTTATTGCAGCATGCTGAGCTTTATAACGATTGCCCAAAGCACCATCCTACAAGACGGCTTCGAAGGCAACGGCACCATCACCACCTGGTACGGCGACGACTGCGGCATCAATACCGGTTTCCCCAACCCCATCCCGCAGGGCATTAATACCTCCAACACCGTGCTGCGGTACGACGACTCCGGGGGGCAGTACGCCAACGTCGGCTTTGACGTGGCGGACAACTTCGACCTTTCGGAAAACCATACCTTTTCCCTGAAAATCTACGTGCCCGCCGACGGCCTGACTGGCAATCAGCCCAATCAGGTGTCCCTGAAATTGCAGGACGGCACGCTCGGTGCCCCTTGGTCTACGCAAAGCGAAATTATCAAGCCGATCCAGCTCGATCAGTGGCAGACGGTGCAGTTCGACTTCGCGGACGATGAATACTTCAACCTCGATCCCAATTCGCCCCCGCCTACGCAGCGGACCGACTTCAACCGGGTGCTGATACAGGTCAACGGCGAAAACAACAACGACCTTGTGCGGGCGTACATCGACGATGTCTACTACGACGGCACGATTCCCACCGGTCCCGTCTTTGACAACTTGATCTGGTCTGACGAATTTGACGGGCAAGGAGCGATCAACCCCAATAAATGGTTTGCTCAAACCTTATTGCCACTGGGCGACAGCTGGTTCAACGGGGAGATACAGCACTACACCGATCGCCCCGAAAATGCCCATGTGGAAGACGGCGTATTGAAAATCGTTGCCCGCCAAGAGGTCTTTACCGATCAGGGGCATACCAAGAACTTTACCTCCGCCCGCCTCAATTCCAAATTTGCCTTTCAGTACGGCAGGGTGGAAGTACGGGCCAAGCTGCCTACCGGCCCCGGCACCTGGCCCGCCATCTGGATGCTCGGCAGGAACATCGATGAAGACGGGGCTTACTGGGACAATCAGGGCTTCGGCACCACCCCCTGGCCCGCCTGCGGCGAGATTGACATCATGGAGCACTGGGGGACGAATCAGGACTATGTTTCCAGCGCTACCCATACGCCCTCTAGTTTTGGGAATACGGTCAATGTCGGTGGTCAATTCCTGCCTGGGGCTTCTACCGAATTCCACGTCTACTCCGTGGAGTGGACAGAGGAAGAACTCGTGTTTGCCGTCGATGGCGCAGAACACCTGACCTACAAGCCAGAAGAAAAAACCGCCGCCACCTGGCCCTTCGACGCCGAGCAGTACCTGCTGCTGAACGTGGCTATCCTGCCTTCCATCCTGCCGGAATTTGACAGCAGCGCCCTGGAGATCGATTATGTGCGGGTGTACCAGCGCAGCCCGGTGAGCAGTATGGCGGAGGTAGCCGATGATTCCGCCCCCAACGTGTTTCCCAACCCTTTCCGCCACCGTCTGCAGGTCAACTGGCCGGCGGCTTCGGGGCAGCGGGTACAAGCCCGGCTGTACGATATCCGGGGCCAACTGCTGCGCTCCGCGGAAACGGTAATGGATCAGGGGCAGCTGCAGTTGGAACAGCTGAGTGGGCTGCCGCCTGGGTTGTATGTCTTGGAAATACGGAGCGGAGACAAGCAGTGGCGGGTGAAGGTGGTGAAGGGGTAGGTGC
>JAAAOU010000033.1 GCA_009908745.1 Bacteroidota bacterium | reverse complement strand
GAGGAATACGGCCCGATCTCCACGGGACCAAGTTTAAAGTAGCCCACAAATACAGTCTCCAGTACCTGCACGTAGGTCTGGTACATCGGCATATTCTTGATGCTGTCGACCATCACGTAAATTTGCTCCTCCGTTTCTGACAGCGGCTCGTGCCGGGCTTGCTGCCAGAAGGAGTCGTTCTCTACCGTCACCTCCTCCATCAGGTAGAACTCGTCCTCCTGCGCGTACTTTTGCTTGGTCCCCATCTGATTGATCTGCACCTCACGGAAGGTCTCGGTGCGGCGGGCGATCATGCCGGGGGCGTTTTCGGTAGGGGTGAAATCGACCACCATCTTTTTCTTGACGGGCTGCCAGTAGGATGCGGTGGGCTCAAACTCCTCGTGGATGAGGATGCGGCTGACGAGGTTAATATTCACATCTGGGCTCATGCGCATGTCTACCCGCTGTACGGCAAAGGAGGTATCCGCTACCCAGAAGTCGCCGTAAAAGGTAGACTCCTGCCGGCGTTTGGGCTTGAATTTGAGCTTGTAACTCCATTTCCCGTTGAGGTAGGTGCTGTCGATGATGTAGTACTCGTAGTAGCCCAGCCCAGACTTGGCAAAGGGGCTGATGAAAGGCTTGTCCAGCACATAAATCCAGTCGTCGTAAATGCTGTAGTCCTCGTGTATGCGCTTGACGTACTCGATGACAGTCTGATTGTTGGTGCCCGTGGCGCGTTGGGCCTGAATGACCTGCTTGGGGTCCCCCGCTCCCTTGACGTAGTAGATTTGGGAAAGCACCTCGTTGATGTAAATGGGCAGGAAGGGCTTCTCGTCGGAGGTGCTGTCGATGTTTTCAAAAACAAATTCAAAGGGTTTGAGCAGTTTGCTATTCCGCATTTTGGGGTCGATGTTCTCTAGGTCGAGCTCTATTTTGGAGTAGCTTTCGTACTGGTAAGACTGCTTGCCGGAAAGCCGGTTGTCGGCTTTGTTTTGGATAATCCCCTCCACGATTCGGTTAGCCGGGTTTTCTCCCGCTACCACGACGACTTCATCCAGGGTGAGGTCAGAGCTACGCAGGAAAAAATTCACTTCCTGCTCGGTCGTATCGGTGCGTATGGTGCGCTTCAGCGGGTCGTAGCCCACCGCACTGGCCATCAGGCTGTCCTGCAGGGCCGCCGCTTCAAATTCGTAGTACCCCTCCACATCGGTAGAAGTACCCGTATTCGTGCCCGGAAAGTAGACATTCGCAAAGGGGATGCCTTCTTTGGTGTCTTGGTCGGTCACTTGCCCGCGGATGGTGTATTGTGCTTGCAGCAGGACGGGCAGCGAGAGGAGCCCGGCGCAAAGTAGCAGCTTAATGGTTGTATTGATATTCATTAGTTTCAATCATAGGAAGTCGGAGGTTGGTCTCATTCGCCTATCGGCTTCGGAAACCAAAGAAAGGCGGAAGTATTTCCCATTTCCGACTTCCGATTTCCGTCTTCCGACTTCCGATTTCCGACTTCCGACTTCCGACTTCCGATTTCCGTCTTCCGACTTCCGTCTTCCGATTTCCGACTTCCAACTTCCCATTTCCTATAAAGAGGTGGTGAAGCATCCATTTGTTAGACGTAAACTATATATTTAGGGCCACTATTTCAACCTTTAACAGTTTTATAAGTGAGCCTTGCCCCATATTTCGACGTGGAGAAGACAGAAGCAGGTTGCGACGAAGCCGGACGAGGCTGCCTGGCCGGCCCGGTCTTTGCGGCAGCGGTCATCCTGCCCCGTGATTTTGCCCATCCCCTGCTCAATGACTCCAAGCAGCTGTCGGAAAAGCAGCGCAACGAGGCCCGCGCTATTGTTGAGGCGGAAGCGCTGGCTTGGGCTGTCGCCCACGTGCCGCCCGCCGAGATCGACCAGATTAATATCCTGAATGCATCCTTCCTGGCGATGCACCGCGCCCTCGAGCAGCTCGACCCGCAGCCGGAATCTTTACTCATCGACGGCAACCGCTTTAAGCCTTACCGCGACCTGCCGTTCCACTGTATGATAAAGGGGGACGGCCGTTTCCGTTCTATCGCGGCGGCCTCCATCCTGGCCAAAACTTACCGCGACGATTATATGATGCAGCTGCACGAGCAGTACCCCCATTACGATTGGCTGAAAAATAAGGGCTATCCGACGAAGGCGCACCGCACGGCGATTCAGGAGTACGGGGCTTGCTTTCACCACCGGCGGTCGTTTCGGTTGTTGGCGGGGGAGCAGGGGAAGCTGTTTTAGCCTTAGGCGGGTGTTTTACTTCGTGAGCCGCTTTGCTCGTCTCCGTAACCGGCTGATTTTGGGCTGCTCGGGCTTTATCCAATTGGCCTTTTTTAGCGAGTCCGCGCCCCACCCATCGGATGGACTGTAGCCAGACGATGGGTGGGGCGCTAGTTTGTATGCTTTCCAAACGGCTTCACCCCGCTATCCCCTTCGTGTACATTCGTGGCATTCGTGGCTCCCTTACCGTGCGGCACATGCCGCATCTCTCTTGTAGTTTGTAGCCACGAATTACAC
>JAAAOU010000380.1 GCA_009908745.1 Bacteroidota bacterium | reverse complement strand
CTTGTTATGTTAAAGACTAGTTAATATAATGTTAAATAGGGTCTTTCCCTTTCCCTTTCCCTTTCCCTTTATGTTTTACTGTTATTGAAAGCTTCTATTACACATAAATCACTAACAACAGCAGTCTGATGTATACCGTACAGAAAAAAGCACTCTTAACTTTGACCATGCTTATCCAATTTATAAGCCTGATCTACGGTCAATCAAAGGTATCCAAAGCCGTCTACTTTTGCCAAACCGACGTCACAGTCAACGAGACATTCAACGGAAAAAACACCCTCTACTTCAATAACAGCAAAGGACTATATATTCATAACGACTGTCCCACCGAAAACAGCTACGGAAGCAGTGGGCAGCCGGGCCAGGTAGCTTTCACAAAAGGCGACCCGGAAGGCATGCCGGTTTTCATGGACCTCGGCAAAAAAGAACTGTATTACAAAACCCCGTATGGGCACCCAAAATTCAGCTTCATCCTTAGAGAAGACTTGCCCCAAATCGACTGGCAAATCCACCCGGATACCAAGCTGATCGGCAGCTTCCAATGTACAAAAGCCTCGGGCACCTTCGGCGGAAGAGTCTATGACGTCTGGTTTACCCCTGAAATCCCGGCCAGCTTGGGCCCCTACAAACTCTGGGGGCTGCCCGGCTTGATACTCGAAGCAAAATCACGGGACAACATGGTCCGCTATTCCTTCCAATCCTTCCACCCGGAAACCGAGGAGGAAGTGGCTCTGGAAAAGCCCCAAATAGGCAAGGAAATTTCCTGGGAAGGCTTTGAACTATTTATCATCAACCGTTTGCTTAGTGTAGAATCTCTTTCTACGCCCGATGTTAAAGGAACCAACCATGACCCCCCTGCGGATTACACCATAGAACGCGAAAAATTCACAATCATAAGCGAATACAAAAAACAGCGCAACGCCAAAAATAAATAACGATCAAGTACAAAAAACAAAGTTTTTGCCCAATATCACATTCCGTTTGCTGCCTTTGCTGCTTTGCTCCCTGTGCGTACTACCGGGACGAGGGCAAGACGTGTGGACGATAGCGGGTACTATTCTGGATGAGAACAACAAGGCTTTAGCGCAGGCACTCGTCTACGCCAACCCTTCGGATTCCAGCGCGCAGTTCATCGACTTTGCCTACACAGATGATGCAGGGGCTTTCGAGCTGTCTATCCCAACGGAAAGAGCGGCGGTGCTGCTAAAGGTACAGTATTTAGGATACGAGACGTCCCTAAGACCAATCACTAAAACCGCTGACGGTCCGGTAACCATATCCCTAAAGCCCGCTGACAATAAACTGAAAGAGGTCGTGGTCTCAGAAGAACGCCCGCCCATTACCAAGCGCTCGGACACTACATCCTACGACCTCGAAGACTTCCGGGATTCTACGGATTATACCGTGGAGGACTTGATCAAAAAACTACCTGGTGTGCAAGTCGATGAGAACGGGCAGATCAGCGTCAACGGCAAGGCCATCAAGACCGTACTCGTGGAAGGGGACGACTTGCTTGGCAAACGCTATGATATTGCGACTAAAAGTATACGGTCAGATTTTATTGGCGAGATTGAAGTCATTGACCACTATCAGGAAAACCCGGTATTGAAAGACGTCAACCTGTCGGATGACGTCGTGCTCAACCTGCTCCTGAAGGAAGACAAAAAGAACGTCATCAGCGGCACGCTCAACGCCGGGGCCGGCTACGGTACGGAGTGGAAGGGCTTGCTGCACGCCAATATTTTCTCTATTTCGCGTAAGCACAAAATCATTGGGCTTACCGACAATGGCAACATTGGCCAACACTACGGGGTAGAAGAACTCCGGGCCACTTATCTGAACCAAAACTACCAAGACGACGTACGAGGTGCCGAACCCAACTCGCCGCTTTTGCTCTACGAACGCTCTATCCGCAATCCAGGTCTGCCTTCACCTTACGTTGACAATGGACAAAGCTACTTCTCCACGCTGCGCAGTATCTACCGCCTGGACGAGCATTGGAAATTACAAGCCAACGGCATCTGGGCTCGTAAGAAAGACCAACAGCGCACCGCCCAGCGCCAATCCTTCGGCCTAGAAGACAACACTTTTGACTTGAATACTTCTGAGCTGCTGAATATCCAAGACCAGTTTTGGGAGTCCGACCTCCTGCTGAGCTACATCCACCCGGAGAGCGAACGCAGCTGGCAAACGTACCTAAACTACCAGCAGGCTAACCCTCAAAGCCAATTCAGCACGCTGGAAACTCGGCCAGAAGCTCAGCTCGATTATCAAACCAGCACTTGGGAAAAGGAGCGGACTTGGCGGCTGGTTAGCCTATATTCAGAAAAATGGGGGGAGCAGAATGTCTTACAAGCCCGGGTAAAACTATCTGACCTCACAAACCCGCAACGCCTGAGCCTGGAAGACGAGCCCCCATTCCCGTCATCCAGCCCCTACCTGCGGCAAGTCTACCAAACGATGGGCTACGAACAGCGCTCAGCAGAAGCGATGGGGCGGTGGTTATGGGCTAGCGGCAGACAAAAAGGCGCGGTGACGGCTACTTACTCTAACAAAGCGGTTGGCTTTGACAACCAGATCGATGTCGAAGACGAGGCTAGTGAAATGCTATTGGGAGGCCCCGTAGATGCCAAGGAACAGCTTAACCGGCATGCAGTCTTATTCAGCAGCCGATGGCAGTTCCAGGCCAGTAGCAAAACGGAGCTGAAGGCAAGCGTGAACACCGGCCGGGTGACGACCCGGTTGCCAGCATACACGACTGAAGACTACCCCTTTCAGGCGCAAGCTAGTGTAGAAAGAGCCTTTACACCTGCCACGGCACTTCATCTTCGCTATGGCTATAGTCAAAGTGTGCCTGCTTTGCATGACTATCTTTCGGTACCTTTTCTGGCAGAGCGTTTTTTGTTTGTACAATCTGCCGCCCAAGACAACATGGAAAGCGGCCACAGCCTAAGGCTTAGGCTGAAGCACAAAGATGAGCTAAAGTTCCGATCTGGCTACATTTCAGCAGGCTACCAATTTGGACAGCAATTTTGGCAGCAGCAAGTCCGCTTTGAGCCTTCCCTGCAAATCGCTCAGCCCTATTTCTCCAGGGGCAATACGGGCTTTACGGTCATGGCTGGGTTTGACCAGTTTTTCCCAAAAGGCAAGATCAGCCTGGAAGCCAGGCCCGCTTACAGTTGGAGAAGAGCCGAGCTGATTCTGGCGGGAAAAAGAGTCAATTTGGCAAACGAATCCATACAATTACTCACGGCATTACACGCCACACTATTCAAGCGGCTAAAACTAAACCTACGACATACCTTGAGGCAGGTCAATATCCGAGATATAGACGGGTCTGCCCCGGGTGCAAATCAAGTCTTTACTTCACGCAGTACATTGGAGCTGTTTGCCGATCTAAAATCCTGGTCGTTCAGCACCGTACTCAACCACAACTACTATTCCAGCCCCGATGGTTTGGAAGCTACGCTTTGGGGCAGCCAGCTCAGAGCCTCTAAATCGCTGACATTTTTCCGCAAGCCAACCCAAATCACGCTTTCCTGCTTCAACCCCCTCAACATACAAGCCTACCAGCGGCTGCTCACGAGTGATTACCTCATCCTGCAAGATGAGGTGGGGGCGATTGCGCCTTATTTGCTGCTGAATTGGGATATCACGTTTTAGGAATGGGGCAAACTTATGGCAAATGCATGAAAGCCGCATAACGCCCATCTACCGCAACAAACTCACATCCCCCTGCAAACGCTCCAAGCGCCCATCCGGCCACTCCACCTCTATGAAGTAGCCGTACACGCCCGAGCTGGCAGCATCCCCTTTCACAAAACCGTCCCAAGGCAAATCCGGGGAGGCGACAGGCAGCCCCGTACGTTCATGCACCAAGCCACCCCAGCGGTTGAAGACCATAAAGCGGCGCACCCACAAGCCCTCCACGGCGTAGACCGGCCCAAAGACATCATTGCGCCCGTCATCATTGGGCGAAAAGGCGTTGGGCATCGCAAAACCACGCTGCTCTTCTACCGTCACCAATACTTCATCTATGGCGCTGCAGCCTAGGCTGTCGGTTACCATGAGCTGGAACAGCTGCGTACCCGGCGGGCTGGCCGTGGTGGCCAGGCAAGTATCACAGGACAAGTATTCAGCGGGGGACCATTGCACGGAAGGGTTAAGCAGGTTGGTACTGCCCTGCAAGAGCGTGCCGCCCCCTTGCGGCAAGCTTTGATCCGGCCCAGCGTCGGCCACTACCGGCACCGGGGCAGGCAATTGCAGGAGGGTATCCAAGCGGCACCCCTCCCCGTCTTGTATGCTTATGCTGTAGGTGCCCGCTGGCAAGCCCTCAAAAAGCGGTATGTCCTGCGGCGCTTCCCCCTCCAACTGATAAGTGTACGGCGGGCTGCCCCCGCTGAGGCTGCCCACGGCAATCTCCCCGTCGGTATCGCCCACGCAGCGGGGTGGCACCAGGCTAAAGGCAGCCATGAGGGGCGGGGCGGGCAGCACTAGCGTACTGTCTTCAGCGCGGCAACCCGCGCTGTTCGTCACCGTAAGGCTATAGGTACCAAGCCCGTCGGCCAGCAAGCGATCCTCCTGCGAACCGTTGGACCAAAGGTAGGTGCCTGGTGTACCCGCCTGCAACCCCACGCTGCCCCCTGCACAGAGGAAGACGGTGTCAGGCAGGGTGGGCTGTGGCGATTCTTCAAGGCGCAGGGACAGGCAATGGGTAGAATCACAGCCCACCGAGGACGTATAGGTGAGGCACAGGCTCGTATCTTGAGCCAGTATTTGCCCCTGCCAAGTGTAGGTTTCGCCGGGGCAGGCTGCTGCCTCTTCCTCTATCAATATCGTATCCGCAAAACGGAGCCGCAAGCGGTAGACCGAATCACAGCCGTCTGCCGTCACATAATCCGCAGACAGCAAAGTATCGCTGCTGATAGGCTGGCCCTGCCAATCGTAGCTTTCCCCGGCGCAGAGCTGCAAACTGTCTGTTGCCGACAATGGCTGCAGCGGCTCCGTGACCGTGGTGCTGCCGGATTGGGTACAGCCATCGGCATCGGTGACGGTGACGGAATAGCTGCCTGCCGGAAGGTTGAGCAGGGGGTTGCCCCCAGAGACAGTGCCCCAGTCATAGGTGTAAGGCGCTTGCCCTCCCTGAAGAGAGACTTCGATGCTGCCGTTGCTGCCCCCTCGGCACAAAGCCGGGCTAGGCTGCAGCATTATCCCGCTGAAATCCGAATAGGCCACGCTGATGGAATCCCGCGATCGGCAGCCCGCCGCATTGCCAGCTTCCAGCCAGTAGGTACCGGGGGCACTGACGGAAAGGCTGCCGCCCGGACTGCCGTCGCTCCACTCGTAGGCCCCAAGCCCAGCCGGGGCTTCCAAAAGCAAAGATTCCCCGGCGCACAAGAGGGTGTCTGCCCCTAAGCTGAAAGTTGGCGCGGGTATTATGCTGACGCTGACCACCGCTGTATCCGGCGGGCAGCCGATGCTGGTCTGGATATAGAGGTAATCCCCCGGGGCGTCTACAGCCGGGTTAAAAGTGCCCATACCGGGCTGCCATTGCCCGCCTGCCTCCGGGCTGCCCCCCAAAGCCGCAAACAAATCCGCTGCCGGAGCATCCGGGCATAACGACAAGCTGCTGTCCTCACCCACACTGGGCGTACTGCTGTAAATGGGCAAATAAGCTACTGCCGTGTCCGACACATTATTGGCGGCGTAGGCGATGAAACGCACTTGCCGCACACCCGGCTGTGGGGGCATGGCACTATTGGTATACCGCAAGGCTTGCAAGGCCGCCTCCCAAGCTCCAAGGCTAGGCCGCAGGGGGGCAGTGAGCAGGAGGCTGCTGCCGCTACCTGCGGCTTGTATGCTGTCTGCGCCTGGAAACGTCAAAGCTTCTGCCGTACCATCCGGTGTATCGGCCAGCGCGACCCGCACCGAGTCTACAAAGCCAAGGGCAGAGGAAAACACGGCATCCCCGTCTACCACGGGCAGGCTGCCGGGGGCACAGGCCGTATCGGCTTGGAAGGCAAGTAAGGGGGCCGTGCTGTTGTCTTCGTCTAGGTCTAGGACTATGGGGCATGGGGGTGGGGTAAGCTCCAGCGGCGTAGCCGTAGATACAACCCGGTGCGGCAGTTCGCAGCCAATATCTATCCGTTGCTGGTTCTCGAGGTCTATGACGTCCATAAAAAAGCGGTTTTCTAAAAGATTCCACCTAAAACCATAAGTGATGGTGCTGTCGCAGGACAATTGCAGCGTCACCATATCGTCTACAACGCCTTCTTCAGGGGCTACCGGAATGACTTGCCCGCTGTTGGAGAAGTTATCCCTATCCAGATAGTTAATACCTTCTACATCGCCGTAAAATAGGCTATCGTTTCTGATGGTTAAGCCAAATCCCCACCCAGCCGGGGAAGCCTCCATTGGGCTTATGATTTCCGTCTCGCCAGTGTTGACATTCCCGATGCCAATTGGCCCAGCCCCCCCAAGTAGCCTGATCGCATAAAAAATAGAATCATTGACAAACTGAATTTCGGCAAAGTTTGTGTTAAATGATCCAACAAAAGTCAAGCCTCCGTTGGATGACTCAATGGAATAGAAGTCTCCGCTATCTCCGTCCAGTACATACAAATCTCCTGAAGGAGTATAGCTAAAATATCGATCCAGAAGTCCACTTGCAAGTGAGCTATCCAACGTGGTAAAGGCACACTCAGATGGGTCAAGGACGCCAACTCTTTTGTCTTGACCAGTGTCATCAATATGATATTGAACTAAAACCTCTTGCGCTTGCAAATTTAACGTGAGGAATGAGCAAAAAGATAACAAGGCCATAACGACCTTATGATGTAAGGTGGATTGATCCATGGGATGGTGAAATTGAGATATTGTGATCTAAAAACAGCCAAGCCTGATGGCATGCCACCGGCTTGGCTTTCAGTCTGTTTTCGAAGATTGCAGCTCCTACTGCTTGATTATCTTTTTGGTTGATGTATTGCCGTCCATGCTTGTAAGCCGAAGGAGATAGGCACCTGTAGGCAGGTTGGCGACATTCGTCAACAACATATCGTTCTTTCCGGGATATAAGCGTCTCGTTGCTTGTATCATCCGCTCGCCGTTTTGGTTCAGCACATCTATAGTTACGGTTACTTCCCTGGCTGCAGTTGCGCTGAAGCGCAGCTCGTTCCGGAAGGGGTTCTCCAAAACAGACAAGGATATCCCACCTTCTTCAGGATGGACTTCATCTTGGGCAAATACCTCCAGGCTGATCGGATGCCCAATTATTGAGCCGTCCGGATAGACCATATTGCGCCCCGGAGGGTTTTGTAAAGCAATAATATCACTCCAATCAGCTGGCAGCGTATGCACTTTTATTTTGAGGTAAGCCAACGGCTCATTACTGCCTACTGACGCGCCTCCCTCTGTCACATTAAACCATACAATACTAAGCTGCCCGGATTCGCCCTCACTGTGAAAAAAATATTGAGGATCGGGTAAATAAACAGGTGTCGCCCCTTCAAATGTAAGGTACGATGGATTTGCCCACAGGTGAAGCCCCATTACACCTTCCCCGGTGAAGTCTGAAGCGTACAGTGGCACCTCTATCAAGTCTCCTAAATTCACATTAGCGGGGAATTGCAGCTTGAATTGTTCGGTATCTGATGGTTCTGCCAAAAGCCTCTCGCTGCCAGACCCGCTGCCGCCCCGTGAGCTATAACAATCCGTACAAGTCAAGTTAACATCTCCTATTTTAATGCCAGTAAAGGGTACAGATGGGCTAAAATTTAAATTGAGAAGGGTATCGCTGTTGCTAGCTGACAAAATTTCTGGCGGAGTCATAGTTGTGTTGTCAAGAGAAAGGTATTCCTCAGTTGGTATGAACTCCCAGCCCAAATAGGCGGTGGAGTCTCCTGTAATCGCTTTCCCAATAACAATCTCATCACCGAGACTAATTGCCCCATCCTGATTAGCGTCAGCAGCAATACATTCATAAGGGTAATCGAAAGGGTCAGTCCCCAAAATGTGTTCCCTTATTACAACCATGTCTACTTCCGTTACCCCGCAAGTATCTATGTACCTCGAGGTATCTATGGTAGGTGTGACCACATAATCGTGCCCCGGAGCCACCAACACACTATAATCGCCCTGGCTTGTCGTCCGGTCACTATCGTAGAGGCTAGAACTGGAATCCTGATAAACAGAAACAATCACATCTCTCATGCCAAAATCATTAGCCACAGAATCTTGACAGTCTACGAGCGCTTCCACTACCCCGGAAATTTCTACACTTGGAATGCAGATGCTGGTAGCACAACTTTTAAGCGCATTGGTGTCAGGGCGACAAGTTGTCAACACGCCGTTCTGATACACCCCTGATGAGATCAAACCAAAGGAAAGATCAATGCAATCGCCGGGAGGACCATCTAATGAAAAAGAGTAAAGTTTTACAGTATCTAATGTCGTCGATCTCGGGTCTGAAAGATAAAAATCACCGGTAGCCAACTCGTCTGTCGTCCCACCTTCTGAATACGTAGGGCTATCTTCTAAAAAGACGCTATCTATGCCAAAGGTATTCACATCAAAAGCTTCAGCAGACATTACCACAGTAGTCCTGAACAAACCAACTGAATCCGGCGGGTCAATCATTATCACATCCACTATCGTATCGCCGTTAGTATCCAGCCTCTTCTCGAAGCACAGGTGGTAATCAGTACAGTTCTGTGCCATTACTGACTGACTAGAGAAGAGAAGAGAAGAGAAGAGAATAAGGTACAATGTTACCCTTTTCATATTGAATCGGTTTTGGGTTGCTCTGTTTTGTTTTTTGAGCAACGAGCAACGGGTTTTGAAAGTCGCGCTGTTGGGTTATTTTGCAGCTGCTCGTATTTGTGTATTGCGCATTACAGTTGCTAATATATTCTATTTGTTAGAGACTTGCAAACCATTTACAGAGATTTAACATTGCAAGCCTACCCTGACTGAATAGGGTTCCCGGAGGCTACTGAAATTATATAGCTTGACAAGCTATAACTTTGCTTTGCGCTACTGCGTGGTGTGCATGCTGATTAGACAGACAACTTTTAGCTATTAAAAGACATGGCTGTATCTCACCCTAAGCTTCAAAAGAAACCCCTATCTTACCTCCAAACTAAAACCTTTCTTTTACAAATTTTGTGGGAAATGACAAGGATGGAAGGAATACGACCAAAGGAAGTACTACTTTCATTCTTGACATTTGCTTCAGATCACGAGATTTGTAGAAGAACCACCAAAATGAAGGTAAAATAGAAAGTATGAAAAAACAATGGCTACTCCTGCTCGGCATTTTTGCGCTGGCAGGCTTATGGAACACCACTCTACAAGCGCAAGAACACGCACCAGATCCACCCCTTTATGAAGCCGTAGAATGGCGCAATATCGGCCCTTTCCGCGGCGGCCGCAGCTGTGCAGTCACTGGGGTGCCGGGGCAACCCAATTTATTCTACTTCGGCGCTACCGGCGGGGGCGTATGGCGCACCCAAGACGGCGGGCAAAGCTGGGAAAACATCTCCGACGGCTACTTTGGCGGCTCGATTGGCGCGGTGGCCGTGAGCACCTACGACCCGAATGTGATCTACGTAGGCGGGGGCGAAAAAACCGTACGCGGTAATGTCTCCTTTGGCTACGGCATTTGGAAAAGCCTAGACGGCGGCAAGACTTGGGAACAGAAAGGGCTGGAAAAATCCCGGCACATCGGCCGTATACGTATCCACCCGCGCAACCCGGATATTGCCTACGCGGCAGTGATGGGGGATTTGTTTAAAAGTACAGAGGAACGCGGCGTTTACCGCACTACCGACGGGGGCGAGACTTGGGAGCGCATCCTCTTCGCTAATCAGGATGCCGGCGCTGTAGACCTCATACTTGACCCCAATAATCCCCGCGTGATCTACGCCTCCACCTGGCGCATCCGCCGTACCCCTTACAGCCTGGAAAGCGGCGGTGAAGGCTCGGCCCTCTGGCGCAGTACGGACGGGGGCGACAACTGGGAAAACATTTCCGATAAAGAGGGCTTTGCAGAAGGGCCCTTGGGCATCATCGGCGTCACCGTATCCCCCGTGAACTCGGAGCGGGTGTGGGCATTGGCGGAAGCCAAAGAAGGCGGGGTGTTCCGCTCGGACGACGGTGGCGAAACCTGGACGCACATCAATGACAGCCGGGCCTTGCGTCAGCGTGCTTGGTACTACACCCGCATCTACGCGGACCCGCAAGACGAGGACGTGGTTTACGTCATGAACGTAGATTACCAAAAATCCAAAGACGGCGGCAAGACGTTCAAAGCCTACCGCGCCCCACACGGCGACCACCACGACCTGTGGATCGCACCCGAAGACCCCGAGCGGATGATCATTGGCGACGATGGGGGCGCACAGGTGACCTTCGACGGTGGGGAAAACTGGACGACGTATTATAATCAGCCGACCGCGCAGTTCTACCGCGTCACCACCGATAATGCCTTCCCCTACCGCATCTACGCGGCGCAGCAGGATAACTCGACCATCCGCATTCAGCACCGCAGCGAGGGCAGCAACATCAACGAACGGCACTGGGAATCTACTGCCGGTGGCGAAAGTGCCCACATCGCCGTAGACCCGGCCAATAACGATATCGTATACGGCGGCAGCTACGGCGGTTTTCTCACCCAAAAGAACCACGCCACGGGCGAAGAGCGTGCCATCAACGTCTGGCCAGACAACCCTATGGGCTACGGGGCAGAGGGCATGAAGTACCGCTTTCAGTGGAATTTCCCCGTCTTTTTCTCTCCGCACGACCCGAAGAAGCTGTACGCCGCATCCAACCACCTGCACCTGAGCACGGACGGGGGCGCGAGCTGGGAAATCATCAGCCCGGACCTGACCCGCAATGACTCCGCCAAGCTGGTTTCCTCCGGCGGCCCGATCACGCAGGACAATACCGGGGTGGAATACTACTGTACTATCTTTGCCGCTATGGAATCTCCTCACGAAGCGGGTGTGCTCTGGGCCGGCTCGGATGATGGCTTGCTGCACCTTTCGCGGGATGGAGGTGAAAACTGGGAAGACATTACCCCCGCCGGCATGCCCGAATGGATGATGATCAACAGCATTGACGCTGACCCTTTCCACAAAGGCGGGGCGTATGTGGCGGGCACCCGTTACAAGCTCGGCGATTATAAGCCCTACTTGTACCACACGACGGATTATGGCAAAAGCTGGAAGCTGATCGTCGATGGCATAGAGGAGGAACATTTCACCCGGGTACTGCGTGCTGACCCCGAGCGGGAAGGCTTGCTCTACGCGGGCACGGAGAGTGGCATGTACATTTCCTTCGACAACGGGGCGCACTGGCAGCCCTTCCAGCAAAACCTGCCGATGGTTCCGATCACGGACCTGACGATCAAGGAAAGCAACCTGATTGCGGCTACCCAAGGCCGGGGCTTGTGGATCATCGACGACCTCAGCCCACTACACCAATTGGAGATAGCGGCGGACACGAGTGCCGTGCATCTTTTCCAACCACTACCTAGCTACCGCATGGACGGCCGGCAGGCCAAACCTTCCAAGACGGCAGGTACTAACCACCCTAATGGTGTGATGACCTATTTCTACCTGCCTGCTTCTTTGGGAGACAGTGCGGAGGTCTCTGTTGCCTTTATGGAAGCAGATGGCGACCTAATCCGCCGCTTTTCCACCCAAGCTAAGGAGAAAGCCAATAAACTGAAGGTAGAACCGGGCAGCAACCGCTTCGTCTGGGATATGCAGTACGAAAAAGCCAAAGACTTTGAAGGTATGATCATGTGGTGGGCTGGCTTGCAAGGCCCCAAAGCCGTACCGGGCAAGTACCGGGTGCAATTGGCTACACCAACGGATACGCTAGAGCAAACGTTCGAGATCCTCAAAGATCCGCGTATCTCCTCTAGTATTGCCGAGCTGCGCCATCAGTTCGACTTCATGCAGGAGGTGAACGCCAAAGTCAGTGAAGCCCATCAGGCGATTATCGACATCCGGGCGGTGCGGGAACAGCTCCACCACTTCACCAAGCGCTGGAAAGAGCAGGCAGACAAAGAAGAGCTAGTTGCCCAAGCGGAAGCCATCGACTCTGTGATGACGGAAGTAGAACAGGCGTTGTACCAGACCAAAAACCGCAGCCGGCAGGACCCGCTCAACTACCCCATCAAGCTGACCAACAAGCTAGCACACCTGAATTCATTGATCGCCATGGGGGATTTCCCGCCTACGCAGCAGCAACTACAGGTGAAAGCGGAGCTGACAACTAAAATCGACGAGCAGTTGGAACGCTTTTATGCGCTGAAGAAAAACGACATCCCGACTTTCAACAAAGCGGTAAAGGCGCAAGCGGTGGATGTGATTATGCTGGAGGAGTGACAGACTTGACAAGTTTCCGGCAGCTGTCATCGCTGCCCTTGTCAAGTCTACAGCCAGCAAAACACAAAAGAGCTACCGGACAAGGCTTTTAGGCCGAGCAATAATAGGTCCTTGTTATTAAATCGAGGCTGCTGATCGTTATTGCCACTTGATGGGCGATTAGCAGCCTTCTTTTAGTGCTTGTCTAGCATGGTAAAAAAGCAGGGGCGGGAATTAGATCCAGTGCTACCTCTTATCTTTTATAATGGCAAGGAAAAATGGGTGCCCCAAACCCTCGGAGAGCTGTTCCAAGAACATCCGCACTGGGCAGTTTTGGAACCCTATATACCAAACTTTCGTTCTCTTTTTCAGGATGCCCCGCGACTAAGACCGGAAGAGCTGCTGCGTCTAGACCTAAGTTGTACCTTACATTAACTACATCTTGAAAAACCGACTGAAAAGAAATAACTTGTAAATAAAAATGAGAAGTCAATTACCAATAGAAGTGGAGAAAGCTGTCCGGTCGATAGATCTAGGTGCAAAAGTGATTTTATTTGGCTCACGTGCTAGAGGAGAAGCTCGTGAGGACTCAGATTGGGATTTTCTGATTTTGACCAGCCAAGAAGTAACACCTGCTTTGGAAGATAAATTTCGGACGAAATTGTATGAATTAGAGCTTGAATACGAACAAGTAATTAGTTCGGTAATTGAGAACAATCAGAATTGGGATAACTACTTGAATTCAGAATTCTACAAGAATGTGCAAACGGATGGCATTGAAGTTGAAATCTTGAAAACAGCTTAAATGAGTTACTCCAAAGAAGACCTTTCAAAATACCGAATGGAGAGAGCAAAAGAATCGCTTGAAGAGGCTAAGCTCCTAGGAGATGAAAATCATTGGAATACAGCTGCTAATCGTTTGTACTATGCATGTTTTTACAGTGCTTCCTCCTATTTAGTTATTAACAATTACCAAGCAAGTACTCACTCCGGAATTAAGAATGCATTCAACAAGAAATTGATAAAGCCAAGCCTCATTGCACCTAGGTATGGGCTACTTTACAACAAGCTGTTCAATTTGCGTCAAGATGCTGATTATCGTGATTACAGAGATGTAACGGAACAAGAAATAAGGCCGATGATAAATCAGGTAGGAGACTTAATCGAACGCATCGAAGGTTTAAATTCAGGGGAAGAAGAATAGTGTACGAGGTACAACATATAGTCTGATGGGCGATTAGCAGCCTTCTTTTAGTGCTTGTCCAGTCACCCATTTTCTTGAGCTAGCAACCCAGGGTGAAAAAGAACCTCTACTCGAGTATATTCAAGATGAGCTGCTAGTCAACATCCCCATCAACAAAGATGAAGAAGAAAAACTGGCAAAGCTGATAGAGGAGTTGGTAGAAAATAAGAAGTAAATACCGCTTCGTGACAAAAGCAAGCTGTCCTGCCTACCGCGATAAAAGTATCTGATGTTCATTTATAGTCTGACAAAGGCAGGCCGTTCCGATCGGGAAACTTATCAAGTCGAGTCTTAATTTATCCTTCCACCAAGGGAACTTCGCCCCGTTTGTAATAGTTATCAAAATAGTAGAATAAAAATACGAAACCCTTTTCGTTATTCTGCGTAACACCTATTGACACACACTAATCCTAAATCGCTGAGCGTTAGATACTCATCTTCCTTGTCTTAGCGAAAAAGAACAACGTAAACACGCCTGTATTCACCGGACTAATGGCTACTTGGTAGCCGTGGCATTTGTATACCCAAAACGATCGATCCCATGAACGACAACCTCAAAAACCGCCGGCTTGAATTCGCTGTCCAATGGTACAATTTCTGGATAGACTACCCGGCTGCGACCTACACCGTCACCGGGCTGCGTTGGCTTGCGTACGCCGGCATTGCCGCGCTGTTTGTTTTTCTTTCCAGCGTCCGCTTCGGTGCCTTTGGCCCCTTGCCCACCGACGAGCAACTATCGCGCCTGGTACAGCCGCAAGCCACAGAAGTTTACTTTGCCGACAGCTCCCTGATGGGGCGTTACTACCTAGAGAACCGCAGCAATATCGACTACCGCCGCATTTCCCCGCACTTGATCCATGCGCTGATTGCCACGGAAGACGCCCGCTTCTTTGAGCACGGCGGCGTGGATATTCGCGCCTGGGGCCGTGTGTTTTTCAAGTCTATCCTGATGGGCCAACGTGCTAACGGCGGCGGCAGCACCCTCAGCCAGCAATTGGCCAAAAACCTCTACCCGCGGCAAGACTACGGGGCGTACTCTTTAGCCATCAACAAAGCGCGGGAGGTCTTCATCGCCCTGCGCCTGGAGAAACTGTACGACAAAGAAAAGATACTAGAGTTATACCTCAACACCGTACCCTTCAGCGAGAATACTTATGGCATCAAGGTAGCCGCCAACCGCTTCTTCAACACCTCCCCCGCCCGGCTCAGCCCGGAGCAGTCTGCTGTGCTGATCGGTATGCTGAAGGCAACGGCACTCTACGACCCGACCAACCATCCTGAGGTAGCCAGGCAACGCCGCGATCTGGTCCTGGGGCAGATGGAACGCTATGGCTATTTGACCACAGCGGAGGCCGACTCTCTACAGCGACTGCCGCTGACCCTCGACTACTTCCCCATCACGCACGAGCAAGGCCCGGCACCTTACTTCCGCGAGCACCTGCGCATGGAGCTCAAGCGCCAATTGGCAGCCCATAAGCGCAGTGATGGCCGGCCTTATAACTTATACACGGACGGCTTGAAAGTATACACGACGATCAACCCGCGACTACAGCGGCTAGCCGAACTAGCCATGCAGGAACACATGCAGCATTTGCAAAAACAATTCGACCGCCACCTGAATGGCCAAGACCCTTGGGAAGCAGAAGGGGTGTTTCTGGCTGCACAGTACAATACGCCG
>JAAAOU010000034.1 GCA_009908745.1 Bacteroidota bacterium | reverse complement strand
CATTGACCCCCAATACCAAAGCTATCGTCCCGGTCAACCTCTTTGGCCAAAGCTGCGACTTCGAACCCATTATGAAAATCGCCAAGGAGCATGGCCTCTGGGTAGTCGAAGATAACGCCCAGGCGATCGGCGCGGATTACACCTTCAGCGATGACCGCCAGCAAAAAACAGGCACCATCGGTCACATAGGGTGCACTTCTTTCTACCCCTCCAAAAACTTAGGGGCCTACGGCGATGGCGGCGCCATCTATACCAACGACGAGGAGCTTGCCGAAAAACTGCGCAAAATCGCCAACCACGGCCAGACTAAACGCTACTACCATGGGCTCGTAGGGGTCAACAGCCGCCTCGATAGCATCCAAGCCGCTATCCTCGATATCAAACTCCAGCACCTGGACGACTACGCGGCCAACCGACGCCGCGCCGCCGACTACTACGACCAGGCTTTCGCCGATGTGGCTGCCCTGAAAACACCGGCCCGCCACCCAAAATCCACCCACGTTTTCCACCAGTATACCCTGCAGGTCATGGACGGCAAACGGGACGCACTGCAAGCTTACCTGAAAGAACGGGATATCCCTTCCATGATTTACTACCCGGTCCCCCTGTACGAACAGGAAGCTTACAAAAACGTGATGACCAATGACGTCGACCACCTCCCCGTCACGGACCAATTGTGCCAGCGTGTCATTTCCCTGCCCATGCACCCGGAACTCGACGAGGACATGCTCCGCCATATTTCACAAAACGTAAAAGCATTTTTCCAACAATAACGTTTGGCGCATAGCCTGCGGGATACTCGCCCCGTACCTACGCGCCCCAAAAACCAATGCCACACATGTACGATTTGCTCCAATCTCGTAAGAAGAAAATCTCCGTTATCGGCCTCGGCTACGTCGGGCTGCCCTTAGCACTGGAATTTGCCCGCGAACACGAGGTCATCGGCTTCGATATCAATGCCGACCGCGTTGAGATGATGAAACAAGGCAATGACCCCTCCGATGAACTCGACAGCAGCGCCTTCGACAACCGCTCCATCGAATTTACCGCCGACCCGGAGCGGCTGCGGGACGCCCACTTTCACATCGTAGCGGTACCCACCCCGGTCAACGATAGCAAAGTACCTAACTTGGAACCGGTGCTGGCCGCCGCGCAAACCGTTGGCAACGTGCTGAAAAAAGGAGACTACGTCATCTTCGAATCCACGGTCTATCCCGGTTGCACCGAAGAAGACTGCCTGCCGCTGCTGGAAAAAGCTTCCGGCCTGAAACTAGGCACAGATTTCAAAATAGGGTACTCCCCAGAACGCATCAATCCCGGCGACAAGGAACGGACCATCGAGAAAATCCTGAAAATTGTCTCCGCCAGTGACGAGGAAGCACTCGAAGAAGTGGCCAAAACCTACGGCGCCGTCATTACCGCCGGTATCTACCGCGCCCCCTCTATCAAAGTGGCCGAAGCAGCTAAAGTGATTGAGAATACGCAGCGCGACCTCAACATTTCCTTCGTCAATGAGCTCTCCATCATTTTTGACCGTATGGACATTGACACCAAAGAAGTGCTAGAAGCCGCAGGTACCAAGTGGAACTTCCTCAAGTTTAGCCCCGGCCTCGTGGGCGGCCATTGCATCGGCGTAGACCCTTACTACCTGACCCACAAAGCCAAACAACTCGGCTACGACCCGCAGGTCATCCTTAGCGGGCGGCGCATCAACGACGGCATGCCGGGCTTCATCGCCAAGCGGCTCGCCCAAATGCTCATCCAGCAAGGCAAAAACCCTAGCCAGACGAAAGTCCTGATCATGGGCATCACTTTTAAAGAAAACGTAGCGGATATCCGCAACTCCAAAGTCGCGGACCTCGCCCACGAAATCATGCAGTACTCCATCAATGTCCACATCACGGACCCCCACGCTTCTCCCAATGAAGTGGCCAAAGAGTACCGATTGACCTTAGTGGATACTATTTCCGACGATTACGACGCTATCATCGTGGCCGTCAACCACGACGAGTACAAAAACAACGACATGGAATTCTACAAATCTATCGGCAAAACCGACCCCATACTCATGGACATCAAAGCCATCTACGAACGGCCGACCGAACCCAATGGCCTGACGTACTGGCGGCTGTAACCCCCTATTCCGATTGTAGTTTTTTTTACGCTAACAAAAAAAGCAACTAGCTATGTCTGCAGCTACCCAACACCACGCAGAAAACCACCTCAGCAAATTCGAAGCACGCTGGTTCGCCGTGTACACCCACTTCAAACGTGAAAAGGTCGTCGCCAAACGGCTCGCCAGCAAAGGTATCGAGTACTTCCTGCCCCTACAGAAACGGACAAGGCGCTATACCCGCAAAATAAAGCAGGTCGAACTCCCACTGATCAACTGCTATATCTTCGTCAAAATCACCAAACCGGAGTATGTCCCCGTGCTGGAAACCGACGATGTGCTGAAGTTCGTCCGCTTTCGCAAAAACCTGATCTCTATCCCCGAAGAGGAAATCAATATCCTGCGCCTCGT
>JAAAOU010000300.1 GCA_009908745.1 Bacteroidota bacterium | reverse complement strand
CACACACGGCACGCTTGCATTCGTGAAAATTCGTGCCATTCGTGGCGATAAAATACGTCGTACAAGCGCAGCTTCGTCAGGAGGGCATTCATGGCTACAAAACCGGGCGCCGTGCCGCTTTCAGCACCAAAGGTACAGAAACACTGATCCGACTGATCGCAATGAACCGCCTGATCTTGGCACCCACTTCGTGGATGCGCTATGCGGACTTGCTTGCCGTGCAGAGCGCAGCGGCGGCACAGATCAGTACAATCCCCCCAATCAGTTTCATCAGTGTTCCTATACTCCGGGCGGCTAAGGCTGCATGCGGGGGGATATACTTAAGACATCAGGGTTGGGAAAGTTGAAAGGTTAGCTGACCGGCTAGCAACTTTTCAACTTTATAACTTTATAACTTTTAAAACCACCAAGCTAAAAGCAAAGCAAAAAAAAGCCCCTCCAGCCAATGCCAAAGGGACTTTTTCTCTTTTTATGATAGTTGCTATTAGCCATTTTCGAGGGCGGCAGCACCAGACACAATCTCGAGGATTTCGTTGGTGATCGCCTCCTGACGCGCTTTGTTGTAGGAAATACGCAGGTCGCGCAACAGCTCCTGCGCGTTTTCGGTGGCGCTATCCATTGCCGTCATCCGGGCACCGTGCTCGGAAGCGTGGGTGTCGAGGACATACTTTTGGAATTGCGTTTGCAAGATGGTCGGCACCAAGTAGTCGAGCAGTTGTTTTTTATCCGGCTCGAAGATGTAGTCAGCCATGAAGGACTTGCCTTCTTCCGTTTCCTCTGCTTCGATTTTAGCTACCGGCAAGAACTGATCGGTGGTAGTAATCTGGGTAGCGGCGTTTTTGAACTTGCCGTAGACCACCATTACTTCGTCGAAGTCTTGGTCTTCAAAGGCCTGAATGAGCATTTTAGGCACTTCAGACACCTTGTCGAAGCTCAGGTCGTTAAAAAGCTCGATGTAGTCATTGATGAAATCCAGCTCCGGGTAGCGCTTGCGGAAGTAATCCTCCCCTTTTTTGCCAATCGGCAGCAGGCTGAGGTTGCCATTTTCGTACTGTTCGGCATAACGTTCCCGTACCAGTTGGGCGGCTGCTTTGGAGATATTGGAATTGAATGCCCCGCACAGGCCACGGTTGGACGTCACGACTACCACGCAGGCTTTCTTCACTTCCCGGACATCGCCTAGAGAAGTAGCCGCGTCGCCTTCCAGATTGGAAAGAATGTTGCGCAGCATCCCATTCAATTTATCCGCGTAAGGGCGCATCTGCAGGATGGCATCCTGCGCGCGGCGCAACTTGGCGGCAGACACCATTTTCATCGCTTTGGTGATCTGCTGCGTGTTGTTGACGGACTTGATACGGTCCCGAACTTCTTTTAGGTTAGCCATTCATCAGCGATTTTCACCCCGAAGTAGAGCAGAGCTCACTCCAGGGTATACTTATTTTCTCAATTACTACTTGTACTGCGCACTCAGCTCCTTGGCCAGTTGCTCCACCGCGTCGGTAGCTTCTTTGTCCAGTTTGCCAGATTTGAAGGTCGCCAACACATCCGGGTGGTTTTGCTCCAGTGTAGTCAAGAAGACATCTTGAAACTCCTGTACTTTTTCCACAGGCACGTCACGCAGCAAGCCTTTCGTGCCGAGGTAAATGATAGCAACCTGCTTTTCTACCGGTACCGGAGAGTACTGCGGCTGCTTCAGGATTTCCACGTTGCGCTTACCTTTTTCCAGCACGGCGGTGGTAGCGGCGTCAAGGTCAGAACCGAATTTGGAGAAGGCCTCCAGTTCGCGGTACTGCGCTTGGTCCAGCTTCAGGGTACCGGCTACCTTCTTCATCGACTTGATCTGTGCCGAACCACCCACACGAGATACCGAGATACCTACGTTAATGGCCGGGCGCACGCCAGCGTTGAAGAGGTTAGATTCCAAGAAGATCTGACCATCGGTAATGGAAATTACGTTGGTCGGGATATAAGCCGATACGTCACCCGCTTGGGTTTCGATAATCGGCAGAGCCGTCAAAGAGCCACCGCCTTTTACCATAGACTCGCCGTTGGCGTCTTTGGCTTCTTTGAGGGAAGGAGGCAAGTCATTCATCTGACGGGCGATCTCATCGTTTTCGATGATTTTAGCCGCACGCTCCAACAAGCGAGAGTGCAGGTAGAATACATCCCCCGGGTATGCCTCACGGCCGGGAGGACGACGCAGCAGCAGCGATACTTCTCGGTAAGCGACCGCTTGCTTGGAAAGGTCATCGTAGATAATCAGTGCCGGGCGCCCGGTATCGCGGAAGTACTCCCCTACCGCAGCACCAGCAAATGGCGCAAAGAACTGCAGGGGTGCAGGGTCAGAAGCAGAAGCTGAAACGATCACTGTGTAGTCCATGGCACCGTTGGCTTCCAACGTGGCCGCAACGTTAGCTACTGTAGACGATTTCTGGCCGGAAGCGACGTAGATACAGAATACCGGCTCGCCGGCTTCGTAGAACTCGCGCTGGTTGATGATAGTGTCGATGGCGATGGCCGTCTT
>JAAAOU010000510.1 GCA_009908745.1 Bacteroidota bacterium | reverse complement strand
AGTATCTCATCCTGGTAAAAGAAGAAAGCAGCCACGAGCAGGACAACGGCAATCAATGCAGTAATGCGTACAGCTTTTTTGGACATAGGGCGTTTGGATAAATTGCAATTGTTGTTGTAACATTTATTGTAACTGCTGAGGGTTTAGATTAGTTGTCAACGGAAGCTTTGCAGACTACAACTGCTTACTTTCTAATGCTCTTCTTGCTTAGTCGCATCAATGATTTTAATACGAAGCTCTTCGCTGAAATCGTCTTCATTGATGATGGAGTAGATAATCTCGTATAGAAGTTCTTTGTCTATTCGGTTGTCTGCGACATGTACGGAAATGTTCTCCATTTCAATTATGAAACGGTCTACACAATAGTCAAGCCCGTTAAGCTGTAAAAAGTAAGCCCCTAATGCTATGCGGAAGCTAAAACCCCTAAAACAGAAGTCTTTTTGATACTCTCGTCTATGTTAGCGACATCTGTGTCGGTAACATCCGCATCTGCTATGGTACCGACATTCGTGTCGCTACCATCATTTATGTTTGGGGCATTCGTGCCCTTGCCATCGTGTAAGTCACCGATATACTGCTCATAAGCTTGTTTGAAGTCGTTGAGCTTTTTGCCCCTAAGTACTTCATAGCCATTCTCTTTGAACTCGTCTTCGTGCTGCTCCAAATAGCGTTCTATAGTTCGTTCATCTATGCCGTAGAATTGAGCGATTTGACGCTTAGTATAGCGTAAGCTACCTTCAAACAAGATACCCGGAAAGGCAACTTCTTTCTCAATCTCTTGCAAGGCATACTTGTTGTTAAGTATGTTCTTCCGGTGTACGTTTGATGCGGTTAAATCTTTGTCCATAACTTAGGGCAACATTTTGTTTTTGAACGCTTCTCCAAGTACTTCCCTTGTCCAGTTCTTATGTTTATGAATTTCATGTAACTAATATAGTGTTTTATCTATCACTAACTCACTTTATAGTATGAAATGCGATTGGATGATTTTTAGTCAGTAATGGCGGAGCAGCAGGCTGAGTTTTTTGCTGATTTTCCTAAGGTCTTTAGGGTTCATGACGTAGATTCTTGGTTTTTCATGAAGGTTAAGGTGCGGTCGGTCATATTGAACGCGCAGAGGGAGTCCCGCCCGTGGCGCTCGAACACACAGCCCGCGTCGATATTCAAAACCGAAAGGCGGGGCAGGTTTTTCAGCTGAAATTTGATCAGCGCTGCCGCTCTAGGCGTATGCCCGTGAATGATGACCCGCCCATCCAGCCAGTCGTAGTCGATGGTGTCGTAGAAATCCCGGATCCACAGCATCGAGTAGTGGTCTTGGAAGGGGTCTGGCCCATCAAAGGTAAGGCCAGCGTGTACGAGGATGTAGCCGTCTACTTCTTTGTAGAGCCCCATTTGGGAAAGGAACGACAGATAGTCATCGGGTATTAAGGCGGGCGGGTCCGTCTTTTGCAAGCCGAAGCTTTGCAGGGTCGTCCTACCGCCGTTGGCCATCCAGCTTTTGGCCATATCAGCCCACCCCAAAGCGACACTATCCAATACCATTTTTTCGTGGTTGCCCATCAGGCATTGCACTTGGTAGCCGTCTTGCTGCAACTGCATGATCCGGTCAAGCACGCCCTTGCTGTCCGGCCCGCGGTCGATGTAGTCGCCCAGCAGGTACAGCTCGTCGAAAGGGCTAAATTGTATTTCGTTCAGCAGCGCGTCAAAGGTTTTGGCGCATCCGTGGATGTCGCTTATGGCGAATTGCGGCATGTTTCTTACTTTTGGATGGCAACCGGATTAGGGACACAAACCGTTCCCTTTCGAGCCCAAAATTAAGAAAAACATGACCGACATACAGCTGCTTCCTACCCCCCTGCAACCCCAACAGTGCATCGATTTCGTTGCTAGCCATAGCGCCGGGGCCATAGATGTGTTCATCGGCACGGTGCGTAATAACACGCAGGGCAAAACCGTACTCCGCCTAGATTTTGAAGCCTACGAGCCCATGGCCATCTCGGAAATGCAGAAGATTGCGGAACAGGTCAAGGCGCGCTGGCCGGCAGAAAAAGTCGCCTTCCACCACCGGGTCGGCACTTTGGAGCTGGGGGAGATTGCCGTGATTATCGCCGTTTCCACGCCGCACCGTAAAGCGTCTTTCGAGGCCTGTCAATACGCTATTGATACGCTGAAGCAAACCGTGCCGATTTGGAAGAAAGAGATTTTTGAGGACGGGGAGGTTTGGGTGGCGGCTCATCCGTAGGGGGGGTAGGGTTGAAAGGTTAAAGAGTTGAAAGGTTACCCTCAATCATTTTTAAAGTATTACAACATGAATAATAAATTTCCTGATTGTAACGTTTTGCGTAGCTGGATAAAAGCGGCGTAGAAGCTGCATCAAGCCAAGGCCTGCAATGAGCCGGCGAAAAGCGGCCAGTCATATATTAGAAAAAGCCATTGGTAATGCTTATCTTTTAAGTGCGAACCAAAAGCTAAACAGAACCAATGGCACTTGAAGATAAGCAAAACCGGACAATAAGCCTAAACATA
>JAAAOU010000502.1 GCA_009908745.1 Bacteroidota bacterium | reverse complement strand
TCTGCATTTTTACCAAACACCTTTTTTGCCAGGTCTTCAACTTTTTTGCGGTCTTTCGGCAGCAATTCAGAATGCAAGAGATAAACCTCCAAATCTTCATCCTGTGCTCTAAGGCTTTGAGCGGTCTTCTTTGCCCAATCTATCCGGTTCCTTATAATAATCGTTTTATTACCCAGTTTTATCTCTTCAGCATTATCTAGACCATTACCTTTTTGTAATATCTTTTCATTCACAAATGGCCTTTCCCCAATGACTACTTCTACTCCATTTGCTCTACCAACTGGAGTATCTGATAATTCTTGCTTCAAGAATTCAAGCATAAAGGAACTCAGAGTAGCAGTCAGAATAATGCAATTCTGCTGAATTTGCTTGATCGCATATAGTGCCGTACTCATACTTCTTTGAGGCTCGAATAAATGGAACTCATCGAAGATAAGATGACTGGCATCCACTACAGCAGGTAGAATATTCCCTTGTCTGTAGCTAACTCCAATGGGAATACCTAAAAATGCACTTAAAGATTGATCCAAGGTGGTGAAGATCAGATCAATGGGCTCATGCTGACTTCCACCTTTGTCGAGGAAAGTATGTTCTTTTCTGGCACCATGTTGAACCGCTACCTTTTTCGGAAACGACCCCTCTTGTACGTCATTTGCAAGTGAGTCGACCAGTACCCGCAATGGAAGCGAATAAATAGCATGACCGTCCTTCAAAGCAGAAGTAACTGCAAAAGTTTTGCCCCATCCCGTGGGAGCCTTAAGGATGATATGCTTACCCGCCCTGAAAGCATCAAAGACTCTTCTTTGTCCCGGGCTACGCTCCTCGAAACCCTTAGATGCTAAAGCCTCGTCAAATGATTGGAAATACGTACTCATTATGCTGTCTTTAATTGTCCAAAACAAGATCCAGTCAAATGCCCTGCACCTACTTCCCATGCAAATCGGACTGCCTCGGGAGTTCCCATTACAATTACAGGGCATTGGTTGGCTTTCAGGTGAATGCCTTTGATGGTGACCACCTTGGTTTTGGCTTTGATGTAGCTTCGGTCAAAACCCATCCATGATTCCAGATGCTCACTGCTCAAGCCTGCCAGCTTCATTTTATGTCGGAAAGTCTGCGTCAATAATTCATCAGACTCTTCTTGATCAAAAGTGAGATGGTCATTTTTGCCACTATCCTTGCTCTGCCTAACAAGAATTGGACTATTGAAGCCAAACCTATAAGTTGGGCTGAATGATGGCGTAGGGATAACTTCTATTTTATGGACCCGCATCCCGAAAGCAAAGCGTTGGTCTTTATTCACTTGACTAATAAACAGAGTAGCCAGAGAATCATCGAAGAAACTAACCTCCCATGAAGCACCTTTAGGAAACACAAAACCGGTGTCTTTAATCACTCTTCCATGAGTAAGCCATCCAAGTGAGTACAAACTGGTCGAATCATGAACCATGTTTTCTCCCAGCCATCGGTGAAAAACGCCTGTTAAGTGGTGCTGGTAAGCAAATGGGACGATTTCCAAGTTGGGAGTAAGGTGAAGTTTAATTCTCATAATCCATCATTTTTATCAAGCTCGGTGGCAAAGCTACGGCCACCCCTGGGGCAGCTATTACCCCACCCTTTAAAAACTTTAAACAGAATACTCTTTTATACGCTCATCGACCTACAATGTTCCTAATTAGCATATTATTGAAAACCCAGTTTAGGTGCGATTAAAATGAAAAGATTAAGAGTCACGCATATGTTTCAATTCCTTTAACCGGGCTATTTCCAGCATATTTAAATGCTAATCTTCAATACGCCTTTGTCACTTGCCATAAAGTACTTAATCGATGTTTCCTGTTTTTCAATGATTGCCTTAACCTCTTTATTGGTACAGTTCCCCAGTTGCAACCAGATGATCTTTGGAGGGTGTCCTTTTTGGTTCAGGAGTGCCACAAAGTCTTTATCTTTAGTCATTATGTGAAAGCCTTCTTGCTTGGCGTACTCCCAGACTTCTATATCTCCTGCCCTTTCCAATGATATTTGAGAAACATGTCTTATACCAGGATAGACTTCTTCGAGTTCTTCGCTTAATCTCGGGGTTATGTTATTGTCTGAAAGAATCATTTTGAGGGCCAATGCCTCATTTACGTTTTATGTTTTAATAATACTATTCATGACTTCTTTTCTAAAAGTCACTCATATCGGCTTAAATATATATAAAAAATCTTACGACTATAATATTTTTGTTAAAAAGTCAGTCACTTCACCCTTAAGCCAAAGCGTGTTATAGTCCCTACTTACTATAAATAACTTTAGGTATATACAGTAAGTAGGGTGTAGTTGTCGTCTATTTAGGCTGCGGCTTTAACAACGAGTGTATTATTCATTTCTTCAGCTGCATAAGCTAAAGCGGCGAGAATATCTTCTTCTTCTAGATAAGGAAAATCTTCCAAAATTTCTTCATGGCTCATACCAGCCGCCAAATAACTCAAAATATCCCCTACCGTCATTCGCAATCCTCGGATACAAGGTTGCCCACTCCGTTTCCCTGCCTCTAATGTAATTCTGTCTTTGTATTCCATGGTTCGTTGTATCTTAGAATATTCAGCAATATACTACAAAAAACATACGATGTAAAGCGAATGGCAATCTATAATCCAACAATTCAGTATCCTGCTTCGAGTCTACTGCGCAGTGTGAAATTATGGCGAGGCTATTACAAATATCCCCCTAACTTTACGCTTCGTCCCCCCCTATCGTCTTCAGGTAATGCTCCGGAGTGAGCACCGCAATTTCCGAACGGGCATAATCCTTTACATTTCTGGTCAAAATGGCTTCGAGCCCGGGGATAGTTATGGCACAGGAGTATTGAATAGAGTCTTCAAAGTCTTTAAAATCATTCTTTAGCGCCTGGAGGATTTCTTTTTTCGTCGTACCAACGATTTCAGTCATCTCTGTCAATTCCTCTATGACCTGCAAGGTATTTTTATGCCCCAAGAATTTTCTTACAATATAATAAATGTTGTTGATGCTTGCTGCTGATAAGTAGAGCTGTATGACGCCCCGCTCATTGAGTTCGAATATTTCACTTGCCGGATTTGCAAAGGGCAACCGGTCGGTAAAGAAATCAATGACAACATCGGCGTCGATGAATATTTTATTTGCCATACGCTTTAAGAAGTTCTTCGGTGAGGGTTTGCTTGTAATCTATCTCCTGATCTGATTTGATAATACCCCTTAACCTTTTTACCCTGGGTGACAGTTCATCGGGCTTTATCGGAGCTCTTCGCTCAGCGGTGATGAATTTAAAGTAATTCTCAACGAGCTCTGATAAACTCTGCCCTTTATCCTTTGCATACGCTTTTGCAATCTTTATGACTTCTTTTTCAATCGTCAGGGTCAGCTTGGTATTCATAATATCTTTGTTTTGGCACGTGCTACAGTTTGAAAAATCAACACGTGTCTACTTAGCTTAGTTCAAAAATTGAAAATCCATACTTCAGCCGTCAACGCTTAATACCGACCAACAAAGCGCTTTGCCTCAGGCACCGCCCGGATTACCGGTCCCGTTCAGCATAAGTAACAGCGAACTCCCTTGACTCCTTAAAACCACATCCGCTCCCGTTCCCGTTCCAAGTGCCGCTTCAGCTCTTCCGGCGCGATCACCTCAATCACCTGATGATGAAAGCCGAGGATGAAATTGGTCAGGCCGTAGAAGTTGTGATTGACCCGGCACTGGAAGTCATACACATTGTCCCGTTCCGCATCTTCCTGAATGTAAGCTTTGGTCAACGGGTAACGCTCTACCAGCTCGTTGTAAGCACCAACCTGCAGGCGCAAGTGTACCAGCACTTGCTGATCCTCTACAATCCTGAAAGGGTCAGTAGCCAATACCTGATGTTTAGACTCATGTGCCCAAGAGGTATCAGTCATCCGGATACGTCGGATACGGGAAATACGAAAATGGCGTAAAGCCTGCTTATCCACGTCGAAGGCCTGAACGGTGTCATCCTCTATGCGAGCGTGAAAAGGCTCCACCAGCCGGTCCCCCACCTGATTGCTGTTAGAAGAGCGGTAGTCCAGAAGGACAACTTGGCATTTTTGTTCCCGGGCTTGCTGTAGCAGTTGAAATTTCGTCAGATATGGCCTTCTCCAGTGTTCGGGGCCTGGGGTGCTCACCGCCCCTGGGGTATCTGCTGCCCCTGGGTAATCCTGCCGGTTGCCGAATATAGCCGCTAAGCGTTGCTGCAAAGCAAGAAGCTTTTCAGGCACAGCATCCACTTGACCCAGCGCACGCAACAGCAACAATTGTTCTGCCTCTTCTAATTGCAAGAGCGCTTTCAAGTCTTCAAACGGTTTATCCGCAGCAAAGCCATAGCGGTGCTTTTGGTCAGGTTTCACTTGAAAGCCTGCGTTGCGCATCGACTCGATATCATGCTTAATGGTATCCGGGTCAACTCCGTACAGTTCAGCCAATTCCCGTTTAGTATAACGGTAAGGTTGTTCCTGAATAGCAATTAGCACCCGCAACAGGCGTGCTTTTGTCCCGTATTCATGTTCCGTTGATGCCATTGTTGTACAATTAAAGTTGTGGGCGTTTAATATATCATATCCTCAATAAAATAGCTCCTCCTACTCCCTTTTTTCTAAAAACCGCGATACCGTATGAGCCGCCCCTGAATATAGTCTGACAACTCAGGATTTGTGAAAGTATGACGCCGCTATTTTTTCGGCTGGCAAGGCGGAAAACGCAGGCATAGCCTAAGTTCTGTCGAGGCTTTCCAACGCAGCAAGGCGGAAAAAGAGCAAGTCAGAATTCACAAATTTCGGGTTGTCAGACTATAAATAGCTTAAGCGCTGCAAAGTATGCACAAAGACACCGCTTTAGGATTCCACCACCCAAAATCAGGCATTGGCACCTATTCCAATCCGTCCATGGCCCAACCCCCTTTTTTTATTTCCCAAAATTAAATTTTATCTTCCCAAAACCAAGCGAACATCCTTTCCCTAGAATGATGTTCTCTTACAAGAAGGGGCAGAATCCCCAATGGCAAAAGCCACCACCAAACCTAACCAACGTGGACCAATGGAAGCGGTGCCTGCACTGTGGCACCCTAAACGAGGCAGACAATTACAGTTGCGAATGCGGGGCAGCATGGACGGACGAGTACCGCTCCGTCGGCCTGCGCTTTACGCTGAACGAGCAAGAGATCGAGCAAGTCCGCCGCGCGTTTATCGACTATGAATTCGATGGCGAACAGGGCATGCTGCAGTACCCGCTGCTCCCCTACCGGCAGCACGCCCCCCCTCATCTTTTCCCGGTAGGCGCGACGCCGCTGCATCGGCTCGACGCCCTCAGCGACCATTACGAAAGGGCGATTTACATCAAAAACGAAGGCGACAACCCCAGCGGCTGCTTCAAAGACCGCGAGACCCTAGCTTGCCTGCTCAACAGCCGCCGCAAGGGACTGAAAAAAGCCGTCATCTACTCTTCCGGCAACGCCGCTGCTTCCGCCGCTTTGTTTGCGGAGCACTTAGGCATACAGCTGATCACCTTTGTCGCGGGTGATACCTACGAGGAGAAAATCCGCTACATTCAAGAGCACGGCTCGGACGTGGTCGTAGTCGGCGATCAACACACCACCTTTGAAGAAGGCTTCCGGCTCTACGCCCGGCTCAATGCACAAGGCGTATTCCACAAGCAAGGCTTTGACAACTGGGCGGTGCGCAACCCCTACCGCGTACAGGGCGACAAGACCACAGCGGTGGAAATCGCCCGGCAGCTGCTGGCCGCCGGCGAAAACCCCGTGCCCGATTACGTCATTGTCCCCTCCGCCAATGGCAGCCACTTGGCGGGCCTGTGGCGGGGCTTTCAGGAGATGGAGCAGCTCGGCCTCATAGAGGGCCTACCCAAAATGGTGGTCGCCGGCATACAACACGCCAACCCGATATGCGAAGCCGTGCGCCGCGAGCAGCAGGAAAAGCCCGTGATCTGCACCTTGGAGGAGCTGCAACCGCAAGATGCCAAAATGGGCAGCATTATCGTGGCCGAAGAAGGCTACGACTCGGTGGAAGCCGCCAAAGCCGTACTCGAATCCGGCGGTACCGGCGTAGAAGTTGGCGCGGAGACTATACAGCACAGCATGATCGACTTTCTGGAAATCGAGCACGAGCAAGCCCTAGATCAGGCCATTCTGCCCGAGCCGGCCTCCTGCATCGCCATTTCCGCCGTCGAGCAGCTCCGGCAGCGGGGCATCCTGCAACCCGGGGAAGTCGCCGTCCCGGTCATCACCGGCCACGGCATCAAAGCGCAGGGTACCATCCGGAACCTACTGCGGGACAAGCCCAAGCTGATTCACCGGATGGAGCAAATTGTGCAGCGGAAGCAAAACCAACTACTCCTCCGGCGGTCTGGAAAAATGGGCCGGCGGGTGAATGTACGGGCGCATTATGCTAAGGTGAGACAGGCCTTTTTGCAGCTGAACAGGAGGAACTCCCTGTCGGCGCTGTAAGTAAAAAGCCCCCATAAAAACTAACGATATGTTCCACCAATACGCCGAAACCGCCCCCCTGCGCCGCGTCATCGTCGGCCGGTACAAGGGCTATCGGGCCCACCCGGCTTATGAGGAGATCGTGAACGAAGAGCAGAAAAAGGGCTTGCCCACCGAGGCAGAACTCCAACCGGAATTTTCCGCTTTCCGCAAAGCCCTGGAAGCCGAGGGCGTCGAAGTGCTCGTGCCGGATTACGTCGGCAAATTCGTGTACGACCAGCTCACACCCCGTGATATCGGCATGGTGATCGGGAAACGCTTCCTGGCCTGCAACATGGCGCGGGCCAGCCGGCGGTACGAAGTGGCTGGCGTATTTCCCCATATCCTGCAAGAGGAAGGCCCGGAGCCCAATATCCTCCTCCCGCCTAATCCGGATATGCTGATGGAAGGGGGCGACCTCCTCCTAGACAAAGGCGTGTTGTTCGTGGGTATTTCTCAGCGGACTAACGAAGCCGGGCTGTCTTACTTGCAGCGGGCCTTTGGCGAGGAGTTTGAGGTTTTGCCTGTTCATTGCAAAGCCCTTGCGGAAGGGGAAAACGTGCTGCACCTCGACTGCACCTTCAACCCAGTCGGCCGCCGCCACTGCCTGATCTACCCGGATGGCTTCCGCGATATCCCCACTTTCATCAGAGACCAATACGAATGGATCCCCGTGGATAAAAAAGAGCAAGCCGTACTAGCCACAAATGTCTTGTCGGTCAACGAAGAGACGGTCATCAGCCGCAAGCACCCAGCCTGCCAGCGGGTGAATGAGGCTATGCGGGCAGCTGGCTTACGCGTTATAGAGGTGCCGTTTGACGCCGCGCCGCGCACCGGCGGTTCGTTTAGGTGCTGCTCGCTGCCGCTTGAGCGGGGGCAAAATGGTTGAATACCAAAAAACCCGAACCCCAGCACGATGGCTTGGATTCGGGATGGGTTTATTTTCTTATAGCTTCCTTCGCTTACAGCTCAGGTATCAATACCTTGTCGATACCGTGTATTACACCGTTGCTGCCCTGAATATCAAGCAGCGCGGGGATCAAGTTGGCCGGATCGTCAGTGGTATCTTCAATTTGCAGGTTACCGACGTCAATAGTGACATCACCGTTCAAGGTACCTACCGGGCCATTCGCTAAATCCGTAGAGAATACACGGGCGGGTACGACGTGATACAGGAGCACATCGGTAAGCAAATCAATGTCGATGGAATTGACATCCGTATCCAAAGCATCGAACAAAGCGTCAAAAGCATCGTCCGTCGGGGCAAACACCGTGAATGGGCCTTCATCGGACAATGTACCCGCCAGATCAGCTCTCACCACGGCTGCCACCAATTGAGTGAACTCGCCAGGATCGCTATTAGCAGCATCTATTGCAATGTCGACGATTGTCTTATCCGGAGCGGTCAGTACCTGATCGATACCGTGTGCCACCCCATTGAACAGAAACGCAAAGAAAACATCGGGAGCGATTACGTCTACATCATTGACGGTGACGCCTCCTGAGCTCACCGCTACCTCAACGGCTGGACCAGCAGTGGTCGGGTAGAAACGGTTTTCCAAATCGGCTGCAAACAAACGGCCAGAGGGGACAACGTGGTATTCCAGTATGTCCCGCAGCGCATCGGTAGGCACGTTGCCCAACTCAGCAGAGCTGGATATGCCTATGGCTTCGAAAGCGTCGTTGTTGGGCGCAAACACGGTTACTTCCGCATTGATAATGTCGTTTACGACCCCCGTCCGAATAGCGGCAAGGGCAAACAGGCGGTAATCAAAGTAGTTCAGACGGCGGCGGTCCTCGAGCTCGCTGTTTTCAGCGGCTTTCATCTCGGCTTCTACGTACTCCAAGACATACTCAATTTCACCTTCCGTCAGTGCGCGCTGCTTCGGGAAATCTTGAGGCGTGTTGATCTCTACGCCAAGAAACTGCTCAATACGCCCCATCGTTACCGCTTCCGGAGAGGGCTCTACCGCCTCTTTGTCACAGGAAAAAGCAAATAGGACCAGAGCAGACAGTGCTAGAAATCGACTAAAAAAAATTTTCATGATAGAACGGAGTTAGATTTATATAATAATGAATATCAATCATCTAACTCTATTACCTTGAACTTGTTTGGGATAGGCCGTAGCTTAAAAAGCTTATGCAAAGCATTTGGCTAACAGGCATTTTATCCGCAATTTTAACACAGTTTGGCGAACCTTGGGCCGAGGCGGGAGCCGCTATGCCAAAGGTAGGGGCGTATTCAAAGAGGGGTGCCGCACACCGGGTGCACTTACCTGCTCGTAGGCAGAGAGGACGCAGCAATCGATTATCAACGGCTTAGTACTTCAATAGACACCGTTTTATGGGCATTCCCTAAGATAGAGCAGGGGGCGAATTGATACACGTCTGCCCCCTACCCTATTTATTAATTCGCCAGCTCCGGCGCCTCCAGCAGTTCGAAAAACTGATCCAAGCGCGGCGTGATGACAATCTCCGTACGCCGGTTCAGGCTGCGCCCTCCGGAGCTCGAATTTTCCGCAATGGGCAAAAACTCCGAACGGCCGGCGGCGATCAAGCGCTCCGGGGCCACGTAGTGCTCTTCTTCTAGAATACGCACCACGGCGGTTGCCCGTTTGACGCTCAAGTCCCAATTGTCTTTGATGCAGGAATTGCCGATGGGCACATCGTCGGTATGGCCCTCCACCATGACGTCAAGGTCGCGGTGGTCGTTGAGCACCATAGCTACTTTCCCAAGCACCGTCTCCGCTTCTTCCGTCACCCGGTGGCTGCCCGAGCGGAACAGCAGGCGGTCGGAAATGGAGACGTGCACCTTGCCACCCCGCACTTCCACCTTCACATCGTCGTCGTTGATATCCGAAAGGGAACGTTTCAAATTCATGACCAGCGCCAGGTTAAGGGAATCCTTTTGCTGTATTTTGGTTGTCAGGTCTTCGATAAAAGCATACTGCTGGTTGATGTTCTCCAGCGATTCCCGGATGCTGGCCGCCCCTTCTTTGTTGACCACCGATAGGTCAGACATGCGGTCAAGCAAACTGGAGTTAGTGAATTGCAAATGCTCAAGCTGGTCTTCCAACTGCGTGATCTGCTTGTCCTTTTCGCGCAACTGACGCTCCAAGGTTTCTACCTTGCTTTTGTTGCAAGCGGTAAGCAGCAGCAAGGCGATGGGTAGTACGATAATAAGTTTTCTCATCCTATAACAAGAATTGTGTGTGATGGAGTAGGAACTGTTTTCAGCTGCCGTTTAGTATATCAACCGCCTGATTTGCAAGCATGCCCCCGCAGCGAACATCCTGCCCTTACCAGCTATTGAATAGGCAAAGCCAAAAAAAGCAAAACGTGACCCTGGAAATCGGCATTGTACTCGGTATCATCCTGCTAGCCTTAATATTGTTTATGTTGGAGTGGCTGTCCATCGACACGGTCTCCATACTGGTCATGATTGCGTTCATGGCCACCGGCATCCTCACGCCACAGGAGGGTTTTAAGGGATTCACCAACCCCGCTACGCTCACCGTCGGGGCGATGTTTATCATCAGCTTCACCGTTTTTCACACCGGCGCGCTCAGCAAAGTGGGCGATTTGCTCAAACAGGCCAGCAAAGTCAGCTACTTTTTCCTTCTCCTGTCGTTGATGGCTGTTACCAGCGTGCTCTCCGGCCTGGTCAACAACACCGCCGTAGTTGCTTTGCTAATCCCTGTCGTCCTCAACCTCAGCAGCCAAGAAGAACTGTACGCCTCCCGCTTGCTCATGCCGCTATCGTTTGCGGGGATCATGGGGGGTGTCTGCACGCTCATCGGCACCTCTACTAACATTCTGGTCAGCGGTATTGCCGAGGACCGGGGGCTAGCGCCCATCGGTATGTTTGAAATGACAGGGGCCGGCTTGGTGTTTTTGGCCGCTGGCTTTGCTTACATGTTGTTGGGCGGCCGGTATTTGCTGCCCAAGCACGAACAGGGGGACAGTTTGGAAGCCATCTACGACATGGGGCGCTTCATCACGCAACTACGCATAGCACCCGACTCCCCTTTCGTTGGCCAGATGCTGAAGCATGCCAGTTTGGTCAAGAAACACGAGCTCGAAGTCCTGCAGATTGCCAAGTCGGAAGAGGAGCGGCTGCCCGCTTCCGCCGATACCACGCTGGAAGGGGGAGATATACTGACCGTACGCAGCAAGGCGGAAGACCTGCAAGAAATGGCCCAAAACGACCACCTGAGCATTGTCAGCCCGGAGCAGTTTGACGCTTCGAAAGCTATGGAGAGCAGCCAGCTGTTTGAGGCGCTGATCGCCCCGGAATCCCAGTTTGTAGGCAAACGTATATCCGAAGCCCCCTTTACCGAAATCTCGGAAACCGCCAGCCTGCTCGGCATCCGCAGCCGGCAGGAAATCACTAGCCAAGAATTGGAAGAAGTACAGCTGCAATCGGGTGACGTGCTCCTCATCCGGGCGGCGCCAGAAGAGATGAAGTATTTCCACAATAGCCGCGATTTACTGGTGATTACCGAGATGGAAGGGGACGAAAAAGAGCAGAGCCGCTACATGTGGCCGGCGGTCTTGATCCTGGCGGGGGTAATTGCCACGGCGGCTTTAGGGGTAGCGCCCATTGTTTTGTCAGCTAGTGCGGGGGCTTTGCTGCTCGTGCTCATCGGGGCAATCAGCTCGCAGCAGGCTTACCGGGCGGTCGACTGGCAGGTGATCTTCATGCTAGCGGGGGTATTGTCGATGGGCACGGCGCTGGAAAAAACGGGGGCCGATCAGTTGCTCGCCAACATTATCGCCGAAGAGCTGGGACAGTTAGGGCCCCGCTTCGTGCTCTCGGGCTTCTTCATCATCACCTTGCTGGCCTCCAACATCATGTCCAACAACGCCTCGGCGGCCCTTATGGCACCTATCGCCATCACGGTCGCCAGCAAGCTGGGCGTGGAAGCCCGCCCGTTTTTAATGACGGTCACCTTCGCGGCCTCGCTGAGCTTTATGCTGCCGATGGGCTACCAGACCAATACGATGATTTACACGCCGGGCAACTACCGGGTCACCGACTACCTGCGTGTGGGCGGGCCACTGACGCTTATTTTTTGGGTGGTCGCGGCCTTAGTGATCCCGCTGTTTTTCCCTTTTTAGCTGAACAGCGACTCGACAAACGCCCGTTTGTTGAACACCTGCAGTTGCTCGATACCTTCCCCCACACCAATGTACTTGATAGGCACCTTAAATTGGTCCGAAATACCAATGGCCACCCCGCCCTTAGCAGTACCGTCGAGTTTGGTCAGGGCCAGCGCGGAGACCTCGGTGGCGTCAGTGAAGTGCTTGGCTTGCTCAAAGGCATTCTGGCCGGTCGTGGCATCGAGAACGAGCAAGACCTCGTGCGGCGCCCCCTCCATGCACTTACCGACGGACCGGCGGATTTTGGAGAGCTCCTTCATCAGGTTGATCTTAGTGTGCAGACGGCCGGCGGTGTCGATGATGGCAACGTCGCAGTCGTTGTCTATGGCGTGCTGCACCGTCTCGAAAGCCACAGCTGCCGGATCGGTGTGCATACCTTTGCTGAAGAAATCACAGCCAACCCGCTCCGACCAAATCTTGAGCTGGTCCACAGCAGCAGCGCGGAAGGTATCCCCGGCACCCAGTACCACTTTCTTGCCCTGCGCTTTGTACTGATGCGCAAGCTTGCCGATGGTCGTGGTTTTGCCCACCCCATTGACGCCCACCACCAGTATGACACTGGGCTTGGTATCGCTGGGCAGTACATAGTCCTCTATGTCGACCGTATTGTTTTCGGCGAGCAGCTGCACGATCTCGTCGCGCAGTATCTCGTTGAGTTCGCCAGTGCCGAGATAGCGGTCGCGCTTGACACGGGCTTCGATGCGGTCGATAATTTTGACGGTCGTATCCAAGCCCACGTCGGAAGAGATCAGAATGCCTTCCAGTTCGTCCAGCACTTCATCGTCGACGGTGGATTTGCCAGCGACCGCTTTGGTGATTTTGCCAAAAAGGTTCGTCTTGGTCTTCTCCAGCCCTTTATCGAGGTCCTCTTTCTTTTCCTTATTGAAAAACTTTTTGAAAAAACTCATAAGCCAGTATAGGAAAAGAGGCTTTCCTTTACGCGAAAGAAAAGCCTCTTTAAGGTTAGATGATGTATAAAGATGAGCCGGGTTTATTTGCTAGCAAAAAACTCCTTGACGGCATCTTTGTGGATAATCACTTCTTTGTAAGAGTATTTGCCCGTTTTGGGGTCTTTAATGCTCTTTACCACCTTAACGTGGTCACGGCCGGAACCTGCGTTAGCAACACGCTGAGCAACCCGGGCGTTTTTAGAAACTTTCTTTGCCATAGTCCAAAGCTTTTATATAGATGATACTGAAGTTGTGCAAAAGTAAGCATTTCAGCACAGGGGTGCAAGCTTACTTGATCTCACGGTGCACCGTTACCTTTTTCATAACAGGGTTGTACTTCTTAAGTTCCAACCGGTCCGGTGTATTCTTGCGGTTTTTTTCCGTCACATAGCGGGAGGTGCCCGGCATACCGGATTTCTTGTGCTCGGTGCATTCCAAAATGACTTGGATGCGGTTGCCTTTACTCTTCTTAGCCATTGCTTTGAATATTTATAAGGTCAGCCCTGAAAGAGGGCGAGTATTTTTTACAATTCCACTTTTACGTCCACGCCTTTGCGCTTTTGGCGCTGCACAAACTCGTAGATGCCGATCTTGTCGATCGTGCGCATGGCGCTAGCGGAGACTTTGAGCGTCACCCACTCTTTAGTTTCTGGTATATAGAAACGCTTCTTGTGCAAGTTGGGCACAAAGCGGCGCTTTACTTTACGGTTGGAGAAAGAAACCGTATTGCCCGCTACCGGGCGCTTTCCAGTAAGATCACAAACTTTGGACATTGCTCGTTACTTTAAACGCACAGCTCAATGTTCGGCAATTTGGCTCGGACATTGAGCTGTGCTCATTCAGTGGTAATGAAGTGGTGACTCTGTCAGGATTCGAACCTGAAACCTCCTGATCCGTAGTCAGGTGCTCTATCCAGTTGAGCTACAGAGCCATCTGCTTGTTAGCGGATGCAAAGGTAAGGCTATACAGATCAATTTGCAAACCTTTTTCTAAAAAAATATGCGCCCGCCGCCAAGCTAGAAGAACAACAACAGGGGACAACACAAAAGTTCTCTGCTGCCCCTGCGTTTTTTGCCGTCACTCCCTCAAGAACTCCAGCTCATCTTTGTGGCCGAGCTGTACCATCACCGAAGGTTGCGCAATAGACTTATCGTTTCTACGGTGATGAACGATGAAATCCACTTGTTCGAAAACATCGGAACTGATGGCCCCGAAATTAGCCGGATAGGCATCCGGGCGGAGGTCCGCCGACGTGGCGACGATCGGTTTGCCAAAAGCCCGGATCAACGCTTGGCAGTAACCGTCTTGCACCATGCGGATGGCATACTTCCCATCGGGCCGGCGCAGGTCTTCCGCCAAGTGCTGCCCGTCGTCGTAGCAAACCGTCAGTGGCCGAACATGGTAGGCCAGCAAAGTCTCGAGACGGGGGTGGAGGTGATCAATATGCTTCCGGAGCATCTTTGGCGAATCCACCAAAGCCTCCAGCTCGGAAGCACGCTTGAGGGTCAATAAACGCTGGACCGCGTCTGGGTCTGTGGCATCGCAGCCGATACTCCAGACGGTATCCGTCGGGTAGAGGAGCAAGCCGCCTTGCCGCAGCACCCTCAGTGCCCCGACGATGTCGGACTGAGCGGCCGCCGGCGGTCTCCGGTCGGTAAAAGTCATCATGGCTGTAAATTTTCCGGTGAATGCATTAACTTTCTGGTGTGCCTGCCCGCTGAACGGCAGCCCCAAAACGGCAAGTATGCAGAGGAAGCGTACTGGGGTAAGAAGTCGCATATTGTGGCAGTTTAATGTGAATGAGTTAATGCAGGAATAAAATTCATGCTCTTAAACTCTTTTGCAATGCCCTCTATTGTATGCCTAAGTGCTTAAAATTTCAGAAAACGGTCGTTTTCTTGACTTTATTGCGCTTATTGGCTGATGAAACGTTATACCGTGAACCCCTTTGCCCGCGTTTAAGTACTAGTTATTATTGAAACTTAGAGACTATGAATCATAAATTACCTTTGCTGCTGTTGTTGTTCGCACTAGCCCTGAACCAACTGCAGGCCAGGCATATTATCGGCGGGGTGATGACCTACGAGTGCTTGGGCAACGACGAGTACGAATTCACCCTGAAGGTATACCGGGACTGCAACTGCACGGAATGTGCGGAGTTTGACGACCCGGCCTACATCGCGGTCTACAACTGTGATGATTGTGAGGAGGAATCCCAAAGCAACCCCTTTATAAGCCTAGACGCTTTTGTGCAAGACATACAGCTGGTGGCGCCACCAGATTACCCCTGCCTGGAGGAGCCTGACGTTTGCGTACAAGAAGCCACTTACCGCTTCCAGTTTACCTTGCCCGCCTCTAACGAAAGCTACCATATCGCTTACCAGCGCTGCTGCCGCAACCAAACCGTCACCAACCTGCTGCAGCCGGGCAACCAAGGGTCGACTTTCTCCGTAGAAATCACGCCTGAAGCCCAGGATGTATGCAACAACAGCCCCGTTTTTGATGAATTCCCCCCTACTGTGGTGTGTGCGAACGAGCCGCTAGTCTTCGACCACTCAGCTACCGACGCCGACGGGGACCAGCTGGTCTACAGCCTTTGCGCTTCGCAGGACGGCGGGGAAAACAACTTGGGCACAGGCTTGTATGAAACTTGCATAGGTGCCCGCCCCAACCCCGCTTGCCCTCCCCCCTACGAGCCCA
>JAAAOU010000031.1 GCA_009908745.1 Bacteroidota bacterium | reverse complement strand
GGGGGTGCCTTCCATTATTTACGGCTTGTTTGGGGTCGCCATATTTGTACGGGCATTGCAAATGGGCACCTCTGTCTTGGCTTCCGGCTTGACGCTTGGCTTGCTGACTTTACCCTACATCATTACCGCCACGGAGGAAGCACTGAAAAACGTACCGCAGTCTTACCGCGAAGGTGCTCTGGCCTTGGGAGCCACCAAATGGCAGGCTATACGGAGCAACGTGCTGCCGAGTGCGGCATCCGGTATCGTCACTGGGGCTATTCTGGGGCTGTCCCGGGCAGCGGGGGAGACCGCCCCCATCCTGTTCACCGGCGTAGCTTTTTACCTACGCTACTTGCCGGCCTCGGCCTTCGATGAATTCATGGCATTGCCTTACCACCTTTACATTTTGTCTACCCAGCACCACTCCATCGCCGAGGTGCGCCCGCTGGCGTACGGTACCGCATTAGTCCTGTTGGCCCTCGTGTTTTTATTCAATCTGGCAGCGTTCATCATCCGCTACCGCTACCGAAAACTGAATCGTCATGCTTGATTTTGAAAATCCGAAATTGGAGATAGACAGCCTACGCCTGTCATTTGGCAATAAGGAAGTGCTCAAAGGGATAGACTTGCATATTCCGGAGCGAAAAATTGTTGCCCTTATCGGCCCTTCCGGCTGCGGCAAATCAACCCTGCTGCGCTCTATCAACCGTATGCACGACTTGACGCCGACTGCCCGCATCAGTGGCGACATCCGCTTGGACCGCGAAAGTGTTTATCATGCCAAAGCTGATGTGGTTGAGGTGCGACGGCGTATCGGCATGGTATTTCAGAAGCCCAACCCATTTCCCAAGTCGATTTTTGACAATATCGCCTACGGATTGCGTATCAACGGGCAGCAAAGCCGTAAGCACTTATCAGAGGTCGTTCAACGAAGCTTGCAGGACAGTTACCTCTGGGAAGAAGTCCACGAGCAGCTCGACAAGTCCGCTCTAGAGCTTTCCGGCGGGCAGCAGCAGCGGCTTTGCATCGCCCGCAGCATTGCCGTCCAGCCGCATGTGCTTTTGATGGACGAACCGTGCTCGGCGCTTGACCCCATCAGTACGGATAAGATCGAGCAGCTCATGCTCAAACTGCGGGAAGAGTACACCATCGTCATCGTTACCCACAACATGCAGCAAGCCCAGCGGGTAGCCGACTACACAGCCTTCATGTACCTAGGCGAGTTGATTGAATATGCGCCTACGCAGGAAATTTTTGAAGCCCCAAAGCACGAGCTGACGCAACGCTACATCGGCGGCGGGTTTGGATAATCACCGGGCCACTACCAAAGTGCCCATGCGCATACGGCGTTCGGAACGGATGCGGTAGTGATAAGTACCTGCCGGCCAGCCGCCGCTGTTTATGGCCTGGCTGCCCTGTACGAATTGCTCGAGTACACGCTCTCCTTTGGCATTATAGAGTTCGAAAGTAAACACTGTATTCTCATTGCTGGCCACTGTCAGCTCCGTACCGCTACGCACCGGGTTGGGAAAAACCGCAAAATCCGATGGGAGGGCCAGCTGCTTCGTATGGACTAGGGGCCCTTGCTCGATGATGAACTGCCCATTCGCCGGCCAGATAAGCTCCGGCCCGAAACGGAGAATCCCCGATGTGCCCGCGGTAGCCGACTGCGCAGCGCCTAGCGGAATCCAATCTGAAGTTTCCGCATGCTGAGGCCGGTGTAGCAGTTGAAAAGCCTCCGGGAGTTGCTCGGCTTCTTCGGGCAGCGGTAAAGCCGCGAATACCGCTTGCTCGATCGTGGCTGTCCAGTCGTCTTCTCCGTAGTAATTCAATATCCAATAGCCCTCTTCGGGTAAGATATCGTCAGCGGGGCGGACCTGTGGCGGCACATGCAGCCGACTGGCTATTATTTGCCCTGAGGTTTGGGTACCCGAGCTGAGTTGTAGCTGAAAGCCGGCCGTGTCAAAGGTGTAGCTACCTCCGCCAGACAACACCTGAGCGGCACTGACTCCGCTGCCTATGGGAGCGTAAGACAAAGTGCGGGCCGTATTGCCAGCTAGGGTAGCGTGTGCCGTGCCGGTTTTATTCAGAGCAGGGCCATCCGCTTCGTTAAATTGGTAATACGCCAGCAGCCCTTCCTCTGCCGGGGAAGCAACAGTCAGGTGCCGTTGCAGGCGCACCTCATCCGGGCTAAGCGCGCGGCCGTAGATTTTGACCTCGTCCATCAACCCACGGTAATTCCGGCTCTGCCAGCCCCGGTAGCTGCCCAAGAAAAGCGAAGAGGCCTGTAAGTCGATAGCCTCCGGGCTGATACTGTGGAATGCCCGCTGCTCATTCAGGTAAAGCGTGATGCCTTCCGGCTGCACTACCATAGCTACATACGACCATTCGTCCGCAGGGACCGTCAAGCCGCTGCTCCACCCCCAAGCACCGCCCGGCCAGTGATAGCCCAGCTCCATGCCCGGCCGGAAATTCAGGCCCGCTGCCGGTCCGCTGCCCGTGATGGCAATCCCTGTATAGTCGGGCTGCACCCCATCTGGCCTAATCCAGGCGGTA
>JAAAOU010000035.1 GCA_009908745.1 Bacteroidota bacterium | reverse complement strand
ATAATGAAAAAACGGAATACGAGATACAGGTGACGAACTCCAAGCCCGCCGAGGTCAATCTGGCGCTGGAAGAAACGGCGCAGGATTTGGAGGAGGTGGTGGTCAAGGCCTCCCCCTTCAAGAAGACGGAGGAGAGCCCGGTCTCGCTGCGGACGATCGGCGTGGCGGAGATACAGCGCAACCCAGGTGGCAACCGGGACATTTCGCGCGTGGTGCAAACGTTGCCTGGCGTGACCACCCCGGCCAGCTTCCGCAACGACCTCATCATCCGGGGCGGGGCGCCGAACGAGAACCGTTTCTACCTAGACGATGTGGAGGTGCCGACCATCAACCACTTTGCCACGCAGGGGGCTTCCGGCGGGCCGGTGGGCTTGATCAATGTGAATTTCATACGGGAGGTCGACTTCTACAGCGGGGCTTTCCCGGCCAACCGGGGCAACACGCTCAGCTCCGTGCTCGAGTTTCAGCAGCGGGACGGGCGGGATGACCGCATCGGTGGTACTTTCATGGTCAGTGCGACGGATATTGGCCTGACGCTGGAGGGGCCGATTGGCGACAAGGCGACCTTTCTGGTCTCCGCCCGGCGTTCCTACTTGCAGTTCCTGTTTGACGTGATCGGGCTGCCGTTTTTACCGACTTACAACGACTTCCAGGCCAAGATCAAATACAAGATTGACAAGAAAAACGAGCTGACCTTCATCGGGCTGGGCGCTATCGACCAGTTCCGGCTGAACTTGGATGCCAACGAAACCGAAGAACAGCAATTCCTCCTCGACCAACTGCCTGTCTCCCCGCAGTGGAACTACACCAACGGCCTGGTCTACAAACACTACGGCGACAATGGCTTTTGGACCTTCGTGCTCAGCCGCAATATGCTGAACAACGAGAGCGAAAAGTACCAGGATAATGACGACAGCAGCGAGGATAATCTTCTCCTGCGCTACAAATCGCAAGAGATCGAGAACAAGCTCCGCATCGAAAACACCCAGCGCATAGGAGACTACAAATTTAACGTGGGTGCTGGCTACCAGTTTGTGAAATTCAACAACAGCACCTTCAACCGCATTTTCACCAGTGCGGGCCCGCAAACGATTGATTTCTTTTCGGAATTTCAGATGAGCCGTTACGCCGTATTCGGGCAGGCGAGCCGCAAGCTTCTGGACGAGCGGCTGGTGCTCTCCCTCGGCTTCCGCATGGACGCGAATGACTACAGCGACGAGATGAACGATTTGTTGGATCAGTTCTCCCCCCGCTTCTCCCTGTCTTACGCTTTAAGCGAGCGCTTGTCGTTCAATTTCAACACCGGTATTTACTACCAATTGCCGCCGTACACGGTACTCGGCTACCAGGAAGACGGGGAATTGGTCAACCGGCAAAACGGCATTCAATACATCCGCAATGACCATTTGGTGGCGGGCTTTGAATACAATACGGCCAGCCGTTCCAAGATTTCCGTCGAGGGGTACTACAAATTTTACCGCGACTACCCCTTCTTGCTGCGCGACAGCCTGACTTTGGCCAATTTGGGCGGGGACTTTGGCGTACTGGGCAATGAGCCTGTAGTGCCGCGTTCCAACGGCCGCAGCTACGGCTTGGAATTCCTGTTTCAGCAGCGGCTGTTCAAGGGCTTTTACGGTATTGCTTCCTACACGCTGGGCTGGAGCGAATTTGAGGATAAGAATGGCGACTTTGTGCCGTCTTCCTGGGATGCCCGCCACATCGGCAACCTGGTCATCGGCAAGCGCTTTGGTAAGAACTGGGAGGTGGGTATCAATTGGCGCTTCCAGTCCGGGCTGCCTTTCACGCCTTTCTCCCAGGCTTCGGCGCTGGTGCAAAACTGGGATGTGAACAACCGGGGTATCCCCAACTATGACTTGCTGAATACCCGCCGGCAGGATGCTTTTAACGCTATCGACCTGCGCGTCGACAAGAAGTGGTTCTTTGACAAGTGGAGCTTGAATGTCTTTTTGGATATTGAGAACATCACCGGCAGTGCGGTGGGCAATGAGCAGCTCATTCTCGACCGCCCGCTCGATGAGGATAATATGCCGATAGGCGAGGGCGTAGTCGCCAATCCGGATGCGCCACGCTCGGAGCAGCGCTACCGTTTGAAGACCATTAATGATGCGACGGGTACGGTGGTGCCTAGTATTGGGTTGATGGTGGAGTGGTAAGAGGGTTGAATGCTAACATCGGCGTAGGTGTAACCTTAACATCGACGTAGGTGCAACCTACGACGAGCGGATAAGAATAGTTTTTCCTACTCGACGGGGTCCTAATAGTACAACTACTTTGTTTGGAATTAAGCTCTCCCGTATCTGACTCTCGATAATCCTATCTATATATCTCATTTGCGTCAACTTATTGACTCAATTTAGCTAAATACCGTCAATAAGTTGACGCAATTTTGATTTTTGTGCTGAATTTTGTCTTATTCAGTCTTTACAACTTGGATGAGACACCACTAAAAATAGCTAGTCTAAACCGCCGCATCAATCGCTTCCACCACCCGCTCTGACTCTTCGTACACAATGCCCAGT
>JAAAOU010000036.1 GCA_009908745.1 Bacteroidota bacterium | reverse complement strand
GCCGGCGCTTTCGGTTCTTCTTCTTCCGCTTGGCCTGCATCACTTTTTTCGGCGGTGGCTTCCTCAGCCTCTTTTTCCTCGCTATCCTCTTTGGGCTGGGCATCGGTTTGGTCTTCCTCCTCCTCTGGTCGCTCTTCCTTGTCAGCTTGTCCTTCTTTTTTCGGTTCTTCCGCTTTGGCCGGTGCCTCATCCTCGGACACTTCCGCCAGGCCATTGCCAGATTCAAGGGTCAGGATGATATCGCCCGTTTTCACCTCGTCGCCTTCGCTTACGGCAATTTTTTCTACCGTGCCGCTTTTTTCTGCTGGGATGTCCACGGAAGCTTTGTCGCTATCCACGGCGATAATACTTTGCCCTTCTTCCACACTGTCGCCAGCATTGACGTAAATTTCAGCGACGGTTCCAGAGTCGGTGTCTTCGGATATCTTCGGTACTTTCAGTTCAACACTCATGTCGATTGGGTTTTTGTAGCGGGATTGGTTTTTACGGTTTCTTTGCGGTATTCCTCAGCGTAGTTGACCACTAGCTGCGGGTCGATAGCGCCGGCTTCTTTCAGCAGCCCCAGGGCGTGGAAGCAAATGTGCCGGGCATCCACCTCAAAGTGGTGGCGCAGGGCGGGCGTGCTGTCGCTTGGCCCAAATCCGTCGGTGCCAAGGGCTGCAAAATACCCCGGTATCCACTGTGCAACACTCAGCGGCAAGGCTTTGACGTAGTCGGTCGCGGCCACAAAGCAGTCCCCTTGACCGCCTAGTTGTTTTTCCAGGTGGCTGTCGCGGCGAGTCTGGTAGCGCAGGTTGTCGCGCTCCGTATCCCGGCAGTCGTCGTACAAGGCTTTGTAGCTGGTGACGCTCCAGATGTCAGCAGTGATTTCGTATTCTTCTTCCAAAATGCGGGCAGCCTCCTGTACTTCCGCCATGATCGCCCCACTGCCTAGTAAGTTGACTTTGGGGGCGTCCTGCCGCTCACTTTTGTGAAAACGGTAAAGCCCCTTCAGCAGGTCTTGGGTAGTGCCCTCGGGCTGCGGCGGCATGGGGTAGGTCTGATTGGTGACGGTGAGGTAGTAAATCAAGTCTTCGCCCTCTTGGTACATGCGGCGTATCCCCTCCCGCAGAATGTGGGCCAGCTCGTAAGCAAAAGCCGGGTCGTAAGCGCGAATATTTGGATAAGCCATAGCGTATAGGTGGCTGTTGCCATCGGTATGCTGCAAGCCTTCGCCGGAGAGTGAAGTCCTTCCGGAAACACCGCCGATCAAAAAGCCACGCACCCGGGCATCACAGGCCGCCCAGATCAAATCGCCCACCCGCTGGAAGCCAAACATGGAGTAGAAGGCGAAGAAGGGGATAGCAAAAAAAGGTTGGGCGGTATGCACGCTGCCCGCCGCCATAAAGCTGCCCATGCCTCCGGCTTCGGTAATGCCTTCTTCCAGCAGCACGCCGTCTTCCTCTTCGCGGTAGTACATCAGGCTGTCTTTGTCGACCGGCTCGTACTGCTGCCCCTGTGGTTTGTAAATGCCCACCTTGCGGAATAGCGCGTCCATGCCGAAGGTGCGGCTCTCGTCGGGTATGATGGGCACGATTGCTTCGCCCACGTTCTCGTCGTCCAATAGTTTGCTGAGGATTTTGACAAAAACCATGGTGGTCGCCACCTCGTTTCCGTCGGAGCCTTTGTAAAACTCCTCAAAAATTGAATCGTCTGGCAGCTCGATGGGTTCCGCCAGCACCTTGCGCTCCGGCAGGAAACCGCCCAAGTCATCGCGCCTTGCTTTGAGGTATTCGTATTCCGGACTGTCTTGCTCAAAGCGCAGGTATGGCAGGTCTTCTACCTGCTCATCGGGGATGTCCAGCTCGAGTTCATCGCGGAAAGCCTTGAGCGGCTCCGGCTTCATTTTCTTGGTTTGGTGGGAGACGTTGCTGGCCTCCCCAGCATCGCCCTGCAGGTAGCCTTTGATGGTCTGGGCAAGGATAACGGTAGGGCCGTCTTGCTGTGTAGCCCGCTTGTAGGCCTGGTAGATTTTCACGGGATCATGCCCGCCGGGACGGAGATTGTTGAGGTCTTCGTCGCTCCAGCCTTCAATAAGCGCGGACCGTTCCCCGGTGAAGAACTCCTTCCGCATTTCTCCAGCATCCATTTGCGCCAAACGCTGCAGCTCGCCGTCTGGCATTTCATCCAGTTTTTGCTGCAAAGCGCCAGAGCTGTCCTCTTCAAACAACTGGTCCCAGCCGCTGCCCCAAATCACTTTAATCACATTCCAGCCCGCCCCTTTGAAGAGCCCTTCCAGTTCGTTGACTACTTTCCGGTTGCCGCGCACCGGGCCGTCGAGGCGTTGCAGGTTGCAGCTGATGACAAAGGTGAGCTCGCTGAGTTGTTCATTGGCAGCCACAGCCAGCGCGCCGGTAGATTCGGGTTCGTCCATTTCGCCGTCGCCCAGGAAAGCCCAGACGCGCTGTGGGGCTCGTTGTTCTTCTATCCGTTTGCGCTTCCGCAAATACTTCAAAAAACGGGCCTGGTAGATCGCCTGCACGGCACTCAACCCCATGGAGACGGTTGG
>JAAAOU010000181.1 GCA_009908745.1 Bacteroidota bacterium | reverse complement strand
GGGAAGCGCTATTTTATTTTTGCAAGCTGGCCTTTTGCGATTAAAGTAGATTGCTCGTAGCTTGTGGGCCTGCTATTTGGGGTGAGGAGTTTCCGGCTTCGCTCCCTAAGCTACGTCGGACGATGAAGGGGGGCAACTCTTCAACTTTACAACTTTAAAACTTTACAACCTTACAACTCTTCAACCTCCCAACTCTTCAACTTAAAACCTTCCAACTTCATAACTTTACAACCCTAAAACCTTACAACTTTTCAACCCTCGAACCTTACAACTTTAGAACCTTACAACTTACACCATAAAGCAAAAGCCATGCGAGCCATAGAAAGCAGACTTAGCCAGTGCCTGAGCTTGGAGGCAGCCGTTGTCAGGGCGGCGCTTCAGGCGCAGATCACACCGGTCATTCAGCAATCGGCAGAAGAAGGAGGCGTATGATCAGCGATACCTACCATATCCACATCCGGGGGATGGTACAAGGCGTGGGGTTTCGTCCCTTCGTCTACAAATTGGCGCAAGCCCATCGGTTAAATGGCTGGGTCAACAATACCACTGATGGCGTGCACATCAAGGTGAACGCGGCGGAATCGGCTGCGGAAGCCTTCGTGCAAGATGTGCTGGAGCAAGCACCTACCCACGCTATTATCACCAGCCATAGTTGGCAGCGCGTTCCGCATGAGGCCTTTTCAGACTTCCGTATTGTCCACAGCCAAAATAGCACGGAAGGAGCGCTGTTGCTGACGCCCGATTTTGGGATGTGTGCCAAGTGCAAAGCCGACATACAAACTCCATCTGACCGGCGTTTTCAATACGCTTTTACCACCTGCACATACTGCGGCCCGCGCTATTCCATTGTCCAAGATTTGCCCTACGACCGGGAGCGGACGGCCATGGCTGCATTTGAAATGTGCCCGGACTGCCAGAACGAGTATGAGGATGTAGAAGACCGCCGCTACTATTCGCAAACCAATTCCTGCCCACGGTGCGCGGTAGTGATGTCCTTTTATGATGTGGCTCAGCAAGCGTACCGTACAGCGCTAAGCCAGCAAGGTATGGTGGAGGCTACGGTACAGGCTTGGGAAAAAGGGCAGATCGTTGCTATCAAAGGTATTGGTGGATATTTGCTTACCTGCAATGGAGAAGACAAGGAGGCTATCCAAACACTACGAGAGCGAAAGCGACGCCCAAGCAAGCCACTGGCACTGATGTACCATGACTTGCTCATCCTGGCAGAAGACTTGGAAGTAGGAGCCGCTGATATGGCCGCCCTGCAATCATCGGCTGCGCCCATCATGCTGCTGACACTGAAATCTAACCCCCTGTCGGCTATCCCCTTTGAGGAAGTAGCTCCGGGCCTGTCTAGGGTAGGTGCCATGCTGCCCTATACCCCCCTGTACGATCTGCTGTTACGTCAATTTGGCCGGCCTATCGTAGCAACGAGCGGCAACCTCAGCGGCAGCCCCATCATTTACGAAAATGACAAGGCGGTGGAGTATTTGTCCCCCATCGCTGATTTGATCGTAACCAATAACCGGGATATTGTCGCGCCCCAAGACGATAGTGTGCTGATCCATACGCCCAAGCAGCGGCAGCCCATCGTGATGAGGCGCTCAAGAGGCTTAGCACCCAATACCTTGCAACAAATTGGTGAAGCTACCTTGTTGGCTACAGGCGCATCGCTGAAGAGCAGCTTTGCCTACGCCGCCAACCGAAACGTGTATCTGAGCCAGTACTTGGGCGATACGGAAAACTATGAATCGCAACGCAGCTACGAGCGCGTCTTGCAGCACTTCTTGCAGCTCTTTGGCAAACCGCCGGAAGCAATAGCCTGTGATTTGCACCCCGCTTATTTCAGTACGCAGCAGGCAGAAGCACTGGCGAAGGCGTGGGAAGCCCCCCTAGTGAAAGTGCAGCATCACATTGCCCATTTTTACGCCCTGTTGGGGGAGCATCGGTTGCTGGACACCCCGTCGCCTACGCTGGGGTTCATCTGGGATGGCACCGGGCTGGGGGACGATGGCCAAATTTGGGGCGGCGAGTGTTTTGTCTATGAAAATGGCCTAGTCCGCCGGTATAGCCATATCGGCTACTTTGATTTTATACTGGGCGATAAAATGCCCAAGGAACCGCGTATTTCTGCTTTGGCCATTGCGCATACCTTGCCGGAAGCGCAATCTCTATTGGCTTCCCTTTTCACCGACGCAGAGTGGGGTATTTACAACAAGCTGCTGCGGCAAGGCAATCATCTGCAGTCCTCAAGTGTCGGCCGTTTGTTTGACGCAGCGGCGGCGATGCTGTTGGATATGGGCAAGCAAACGTACGAAGGAGAAGCGGCGATGCGGCTGGAAGCGCAAGCCCACCATTACTTCCGGCAGAACTCTCCGAAGCGGGAGCTTTCTTACTTGTACGAGCGGCCTATGCCGGCGCACTTGCCCCGCTTTTTGCTGCAGCAATTGCTGAAAGGCAAGGCCGAAGGGGTGGAAACTACCGTACTGGCCGCCCGTTTCCACCTAACGTTGGCCGATTATGTGGGGCGGGTCGCGGAGCAGGCGGGGGTGGAGCGCCTGGGCTTTAGTGGCGGGGTGTTTCAAAACGCTTGGCTGGTGGACTTGATACAGCGGTTTTGGAAAGACCGGTTTGCGTTGTATTTTCATAGCAGCTTGCCGCCGAATGATGAGAATGTGGCTTTTGGGCAGTTGGTTTATCTTGATGAAACTATAAGAGCGTGTTGGGATTTTGGTCTTCTAGTCGAAAACTAGCAATTTTTTGGTTAGACGAGACCCGAAAACCGGAGTTTAGCCTGAGCTAAATGAGGATTTTCGGGGCGAAGTATAAGCGAAAAAGTGCAGTTTGCAGACCGATTACTAAAGTCCCAACACGCTCTAAAAAAGCGATAAATTGAATTTACCGGCCTACATCGTTGTTATCGAATTCAGTCAACTTCTTATTAGTGTTCGAAAAAGTTAGACTAATTCCTGAAGGGGCCACTTTTGTCGATAGCTATCAAAGGCAACCAATAGCCGTAAGTCCGTGTTTCAATAGCACTTCCATTGCGTATTAACTCAGGTACAAGCATCGTACTACTTGATAAGTCAGAAGCAAACCTCTGAGTAGACTAGAACTTACAATACATCAGATATGGGCGTAAAAAAAGCAGCGCAGATTTCCATTGAGCAATACTTAGAACACGAGTACAACACGCCACTTAAGCACGAGTACGAAAAAGGGGCTATATTGACCATGACAGGGGGCTCCATCAACCATGGGATACTATGTGGAAACGTATACAGTGAGTTAAGGGCCGGCTTAACCCTAGCTGGAGAAGAAGGCTGCAGCGCCTTGGGCAGCGAGATCAGAATTCATATAGAAGAGGCGGATGCTATAGTCTATCCTGACGCAATGGTTATCTGCGGGGGGATAGAGACCTCTGCGGACGACCAAGAAGCGGTCACCAACCCTAGGTTGGTAGTGGAAGTGCTATCTGACTCGACCGAAAGCTATGATCGGGGCGATAAGTTCCACAAGTACCGGCAATTGGATACGCTAGAGGAGTATGTACTAGTAGCTCAGGACAAGCCAGTAGTAGAAACCTACTACAGAAAAGAGGCCAATGTATGGGAGATCGCCCGATTCGTCGGCAAAGCGCAACAACTTCAATTGAAAAGCATCGGCCTGACCCTAGCTTTGGAAGCACTCTACACCGATGTGCAACTCCCAGGTCCCAAATCGGAGTAGCCACGCTCGTGCCCTGCCATCACAACGCCCGCTCCACCATTTTCATGCTTTCCACCTCTATCCCCCGCAGACACGGCGCCTAGAAGTCCTCTTTGATCAGCACGCGGATGCGCTTTGTTTTGATTTAAAAAACAAGCTGGGCAACGAAAACGGACTCCCCTGCAAAAAATAAAGGCCTAGCAACTTCCCAGTGCAGATTTGTTAAATTACGGGATATGGGCACTGTAGCTTGCTTGAGCAGCGTCATAAAGCTAAACCTTATTAACAATGAAGCATTTGTTATTACCCATCGTCCTCCTTTGTGCCGGGCTCACCGCACTCCAAGCCCAATCTGCCTTTTCCTTCGGCCCGGTAGCAGGCGTAAATGCCGGCAGTTTTCGTTGGATAGATCCGCCTAATTTTGCAGAAGAGGAAGGATTTCAGTTTAAGCCAGGCTGGCAGGCAGGGCTACACTTGACCTACCAATTTACAGATCAGCTCAGTTTATCCACGCAACCTATGTTTGTACGCCGGGGCTCTAGCTCAGGGGAAGAAAGCGTAAATGTGCGGATAGACTACTTTGACCTGCCGTTGCTGCTGCGTGTCAATGCCACAGAAGCACTTTTTGTAGAAGCCGGGGGGTATGTAGGGTTCCGTCTGGATAGCCGACGGTTCAACGAGGACGGGGAGTATGCGGAATATTCGCAAGAAAACTATGACGTTCTGCATCGCGATGTAGATGCCGGTGCTTTGCTGGGGCTCGGTTACCGCTTGGGGGAAAGGGCGTCATTGTCCTTGCGCTACAGCCATAGCGTTGTCAACTTGTACGAAAATATCATTTTTACCGATATGAATGGCGAGGCCATGGGCGATCAGCCCAAGTTGCTGCAGCAATCTGTGCAGTTGCTCTTCGCTTACAGCCTTTAGCTACGTTTAGACAAAAAAAAGTCGCACCGTAATAGTGCGACTTTCCGTTTATAATCCCATGAACATATCCAAAATTAATCTCATGCTTAACAGGCGTCATGTGTGGGGGGTAACGACCTTTTATTTACCCAACTGGCTTACCTAATGCCAATTAAACATAACGTGCCTGAAAATTTTCTTTACCAATATATTTGATACATTTTTGAATATGACAAATAATTGGTTTAACTTTGTCGTATCACCAGATACAAATGACCTAAACAAACTTTGGTGATACAATCATAATCTTACGATCGACGACCGTAATCCCATGAACATGATTTAAGTACGAGGCGAACTTGACCGGTTCGCCTTTTTTTTGCCCCGACTTTTCGGTGCGATTTTATTTTTGCACGGGAGGGGTGTTCTCATAGTGTGTAGTGCGTCCCGAAACAACAAAGTGTCTCGGGACAGCACACCACTAACAAATTATAATCCCATGAACATATCTCTTAGTTAGTCTTTCAATCAGCTTTTGGCTCTTCTCTTCCTCCGTTGCCTTTCAATCACAATACAAATATGAAGACTTCTGCCACCTAAGACAAAGACAAAAACAGGCTGTTGTGAAAAAAATAATGAGCTTTTTGGGTTGGTTTATCGCTGTTTTGGCGGTTTATTTAGGAGGTGTTGTGAATAAAATAATAAAATAACTGCCCCGAAAGACCTTGTTTTTTTCGAAAAAAGAGGGGAAAACCCCTTTGCACAGTCAAAAAAAATGCCCCGCTCACACTTATATAGGTGAGCGGGGCATCACATTGAGGGCGTAATTAGACCCTTTATTTTGAGTCCTCGTCGGAGGAATCTGCTTTTTCTTCCTTCGTCGTTTCTGCTGTTTCTGTTTCCTTGCTCCATTCTTCCACAGCCGTGCTAATACGTTCGCCCACTACGGCGGCTACCGCCTGCACGGTATCGACCACATCCTCCAGCGACTCCCCCAGGGTATGCGACAGGGCTTCCGTGACGCTGTCATCCTTTTTGGCCGAATCTTTTTCTGCTTTCGCTTCTTGCTTGCCCCCGGTGATCTGCTCAGCGGCCTTTTCCAGCTTTTCCTCGTCGAGCTTCTCCGTCTGCGCCTCCATCTTCTCTTTGATCTTGGCCTCGGCTTCTTTTTTAGCCTTTTCGATTTCTTCTTGCTCCTTGCGCTTGGCTTCTTTGGCTTTGAGGGATTCTATCTTGCGCTCCAGCTCTTTCTGCGTACGGAGCATGTCCTCCAGCTTGACCTCCTTGGAGCGGATACGCTCTTCGATCATCTTGGTTTTCGCCTGCCGGATCTGCGCTTCCAGCTGCCCCTCGGTGCTTTCGATACGTTTGTTCTGGAACTTCAAGTCGCCTTTGTCGCGCTTGATGGACTTCTGCATGCGGTCGATCGCCCCCATGAGGCCGTCGTAGCGCTTTTGTACCCGTTCTAGCGGAGAGCGGTCCCCGCTGCCGGAGTCCCCAAAACGTTTTTGCTTGACGACTTTGAAAGCCTCGTCCAGGCGCTTCCATATCCGGTTTTGGTCTTCGCGGGTGAATTTTACTTTCCGGAAATCGCGCTGAATTTTTTTGAGCTCCTCGAAGATCGACTTCAGGTGCTTGTTCTCCTGAATGCGCTTTTCCACATCCGCGAGAATACCCATGAATTCTTCCGACCGGGCTTTGGACTGTTCTTTGAACTCCTTGTCCATCTTGCTGCGCAGGTCCTTCATTTCCGCAAAGAGCTCATTGGTGCGGTCCCGCAGGAAGTCGGCGTGGTCGCGGAAGAGGTTTTTCTCCCGTACTTGCCCCTGTACTTTGTCCCAGAAGCCCTTGAGCTCCTCCCATACCTTCTTGTCGAATTTGTCCAGCCGGCTGACCCGCTCGCGCAGGTCCTCCAATTCCGATTGGTAAGCCTCGCTCAGTTTGGAGGAGAGGACAATAAACTGCCATTCTGTTTGCGCCCGCAGCACCAGGTCGCCCTGATCCACCTTGATGTCCTCCGGCAGCATGCTTTCGGACACATTCAGGTCCCGCTCGGTTTCGGTATAGCCTTCCGGCAGATCGAAGGGTTTGTCGTTGCGCCATTCATTCATCATGCGCTGCGAGAAAGGTTCGTCGGCAATAGATTCCGGGAAAGTCAGTATCCGGACCTTGTTTTCCTTGGCCAGCAGCTCGACGGCTACCAGAATGCGTTCTTCCTTTGCGTTTTCTCCCCAGAGTACAAGCTTGGTCTTCATAATTGCGTGTAAGTAAAATGCTCGAAAATGTTGTGCGTGTCGTCGCCGCTTCCATACGGGGCGCTGCAAGCAGGGCTCCATGCGAAAGTCGTTTGGGCCGTGCATCATACCGCACAGCCATCAAAAGTATAAAAATGCCCTATAAACGGGCAATTTTTGCCAGGCCTTTTGCCGGTTAGGAAGTGGCTTGGGCTTTGCCAACCAACCGGTGCTGCAGCAAATACTCCGCAATTTGCACCGCGTTCGTAGCCGCGCCTTTGCGCAGGTTGTCCGCTACCACCCACAGGTTCAATCCGTTTTCGGTGGACTCGTCGCGGCGGATGCGGCCCACGAATACGCTGTCCTTGTCTTTGGCAAAAAGCGGCATAGGGTACTGATTGTTGGCCAGGTTGTCGACAATCTCCACGCCGGGGGTCTCCGCCAGCAGCCGGCGCACTTCGCCGATGTCGTAGGCGGTGTGGAATTCCACGTTCACCGATTCAGAATGGCCGCCGTGCACAGGCACACGTACGGCGGTAGCGGTCAGCCCAATAGCCTGGTCCCCCAGGATTTTCCGGGTTTCGTTGACCAGTTTCATTTCCTCCTTGGTGTAGTCGTTTTCCAAAAAGATATCACAGTGCGGCAGGCAATTCTCGAAGATGGGGTAATTATAGGCCATCTCTGCCTGATCTGGCTCGTAGCCCTTCTTCTCCAGTTGGTATTGCTTGACGGCTTTCATGCCGGTGCCGGTAAACGACTGGTAAGTGGAAATGACCACCCGTTTGAGGCCATAAGCTTGGTGCAAGGGTGCTAATGCCATCACCAGCTGTATCGTCGAGCAGTTGGGGTTGGCAATGATCTTGTCCGTTTCGGCCAGCTCGTGGGCGTTGATCTCCGGCACGACCAGCTTCTTGCCGGGGTCCATCCGCCAGGCTGAGGAGTTGTCGATCACCGTTGTCCCCGCTTCCGCAAATTTCGGGGCGTACTCCAGAGAAGTGCTCCCCCCGGCTGAGAAAATGGCAATATCAGGGCGGGCAGCAATAGCGTCTTCCATACTGACTACCGCGTACTGTTCCCCCCGGAATTTCACCGGCTTGCCCACCGAGCGGGCGGAAGCTACAGGGATAAAGGTATCGATCGGCAAATTGCGTTCTTCCAGCACCCGGCACATCACAGTCCCGACCAAGCCGGTCACGCCTACAACAGCTACTTTCATAATGCTCTGCTTTTTCTAAAAGTTTTACTCCGTCAATCTGGTCAGGGCGCCCCTTTGGCGCTGCAAATATAGGCCCAAGCGCGCGATTGGTAAAAGTTTAAATCAGGTTTAATAGCATTCCCCGGCCATATCCTTATTTTTGGACCATGAAAACGATTCACCTACTCTGTTATTGTTGCCTGTTGTTGGCTTCGCCCGCTATGGCACAGCTGACAGACGATTTCTCGGATGGCGACTTCACCAACGAGCCCGAATGGCTGGGCGACACGGAGAAGTTTGTGGTTAATAATGGAGAACTGCAGCTCCAAGACACAGAAGCCGGCAGCTCGCAATTGTACGTCCCCGCCGCTACCTCTACGGCAGCAACCACGACTTGGCGCTTTTATATCCGCTTGGAGTTTGCACCCTCTACCAGCAACAACGCCCGGGTGTACCTTAACGCGGATGCCAATGACTTGCTCGGTGACCTGCAGGGCTATTACTTGCAAATTGGCGGCATTTCCGGCGATCAGGATGCCCTGGAGCTCTACCGGCAGGACGGCAGCAGCGAAACCCTGCTCATCAGCGGGCAGGCGGGGGCTTTGGGCAGCGAACCCGCCGAGGTGCGGGTGCAAGTGCAGCGCTCTACCGCCGGGGAATGGACCCTGCAAGCCGACTACAGTGGCGGCACGGACTTTGTGACAGAAGGCACGGCTACCGATGATACCTATAGTATGGGCGGCTTCTTTGGCTGGGTCTGTGATTATACCAGTACGCGTAGTGATTTGTTTTTCCTCGATGATGTGCTGGTCGACCCGCTGTTTGTGGATACAACACCCCCTTTCTTGCAATCGGCTTCGGCAGACAATGCCTTTACTGTGAATGCCCGCTTCAACGAGCCGCTCGATCCGGCCAGCGCCAATGATGCTTCCCGCTACAGCCTGAGCCCGGCCGTGGGCGTGGTGGAAGCGGAGTTGCAGGCTGACTTAAGCACGGTGCGCCTGAGCCTGGGGGACGCAATGGAGAATTTGCAATCTTATACCCTCACCATAGACGGCGTGGCGGACGCGGAAGGCAACGTAGCTGCCACCCAGAGCCAAGACTTCACCTTTGTACAGGTGGAAGAAGCGGAGGCCGGCGACCTTATTATCACGGAGCTGATGCCAGACCCTACACCCGCCCGCGGTTTGCCAGAAACCGAGTATTTGGAAATTCACAACCGCAGCGGCAAAGTCATCGAGCTGTCTACCCTGGGCGTAGCCTCAGGCGGCAGCCCGGAAGCTTTGCCCGACGTCCTGCTGTTGCCCGGCGAGTACGTGACGGTCTGCGACGAGGAGTTCGCGGACGCATTTGCGCCTTTCGGCAAAACGGCGGGCGTACCGAGCTTCCCTTCTCTGTCCAACAGCGGGGACGAAGCGGCTATCGTCCGCCTGGGCGGCCCCGTTTTGTTCGAACTGAGTTATACCGACGACTGGTACCAAGACCCCAACCGCTCGGACGGCGGCTACAGCCTAGAGCTGATTGCGCTCGAAGGCCCTTATGATTGCCCGGGGAACTGGCGGGCGGCAGCAAATGACGTCGGCGGCACGCCGGGCCAAGCCAACAGTGTGCTCGGAACCGCTATGGACCAGACGCCCCCCCTTCTGCTGCGGGCCGCCCCCGAGAGCGAGCTGGACATCCGCCTGACCTTCAGCGAGGTGATGGACGAGATGAGTGCCGGCGATTTGGCCAATTACCAATTTGAGCCCGCCCTGGCCATAATGGACGTCATACTGCTGGCAGACCGTACGGAAGCCTTGCTTGTGCTTAGCGAACCGCTGCAGCCGGGCACGGCCTATACCCTGACGGTGGAGGAGGCGGTACAGGACTGTATCGGAAACGGTATTGTGAGTAACACCACTCAGGTAGGCTTGGCGGAAGCGGCCGAAGCCCAGGATGTGGTCATCAACGAAATACTGTTCGACCCGAATACCGGCGGCTCAGATTTCGTAGAGCTGTATAACCGCTCCGACAAGATCATAGACCTGCTCGACTTGCAACTGCTCAATACCCGCAAAATGAGCGGCGACGTGGAGGGCCGCATTGACGGCAACCTGCTGATTTTCCCCGGCGAGTACTTGGTGCTTTCTGAAGACCCAGATAACATTAGTATGGAATACACCGTACCTCAACCCGCCAACTTGGTGCTCAACGACTTGCCTTCGCTGGACAACGACGAGGGGAATCTAACGCTGCGGCTTGAGGGCGTGACCTTGGATTCCTTCGACTACTTCGACGATTATCATTATGCCCTGCTGGACGATGAGGAGGGCGTTTCGCTTGAGCGCGTCTCCCCCGGTGCGCCTACGCAGGATGCTGGCAACTGGCATTCGGCGGCCTCCACCGTCGGGTTTGCTACCCCTACCGGGCCCAACTCTCAATTTTTTGAGCAACCGGGCGAGCTGCCGAACATCATCAACATACCCAACCGCCGCTTTTCTCCGGATGGGGACGGTTTTGAGGATGTGCTGCTGGTCAATTACGAGACCAACCAGCCGGGCTACACTTTAAACCTGTGGGTCTTCGACGCGGCAGGCCGGGAAATCGCCCGTTTGCAGAACAATGAAATTTTAGCCAACCGGGGTACGCTGAAGTGGGACGGAGTCGCCGCGGACGGCAGCCCCGCCCGCGCTGGTATCTATGTGCTTTTCTTTGAGCTCTTTACCCCCGATGGCACGGTGGAGCGGCAGAAAGAAGCGGTGGTGCTCGCCGGACAACTCGATTGATTATGGGGTGGAGAAAAAGCCAATGGCATAGTTTTAAATGCGCTTTTAATGGTATGGGCTACATGTTCCGGACCCAGCCCAACGCGCAGATACATACCGTTATTTCCGTCTTGGTGTTGTTGAGCGGCTTGTTTTTTCAGCTCAGTGCTACCGAGTGGTGTTTCTTGGTCGTCGCTGCTATGTTGGTGCTGGGGGCAGAGGCTTTCAACACGGCTTTGGAATGCCTGACGGATTTGGTCTCCCCCGACTACCATCCGCTGGCCGGCCGGGCCAAGGACGTGGCGGCGGGCGGCGTGATGATCTGCGCTATTGGGGCGGCGATTATTGGCTTATTCGTCTTTGTGCCCCATCTTTGGGCTTTGTGTGCAAATTAAAAGGCATGGATGTAGGGCTGACTTTTTATTGCTTGCATTTTCGGGCGCTTTCCCTGCAGGAACTGTACGATATGATGTACCTGCGGCAGGAAGTTTTTGTGGTCGAGCAGGATTGCCCTTACATCGATGCCGATGGCAAAGACCCAATGGGCTATCATTTGATGGGCTATGACCCTCAGGGGCACTTGCGGGCCTGCGCGCGCTTGTTGCCCGCGGGGGTGAGCTATCCCGCACATGCGTCCATTGGCCGCGTGGTGACTTCCCCGGCGCTCAGGGGCAAAGGGGCGGGGAAAGCCTTGATGCGTCAGAGCTTGCAGTGGTGCACCCGCCTGTTTGGCGAAAGCCCCCTTAAAATCTCGGCGCAATGCTATTTGATCCGCTTTTACGAGGGTTTCGGTTTCCAAACGGTAGGGGAGGAGTACTTGGAAGACGATATTCCGCACATCGCTATGGTAAAGCAATAACAGTTTTTCGTACTTTAGAGCGATAAACACCTAATAGTATGTCCTACAAAGCGGCAAAACAACACCTGATAGACGGCAATACCAAGGCCGCCATTGACGCACTCGGCCCGGCATTGGAAAACACCAGCCTGCACGACGAGTGGGCGATGTTGCGCGCCCGTTACCGGCGCATGCGCGAAAGCGAGATGAAAGGGACGCTGTCTACCCAAGAGCTCAACCTGGAACACAACCGTATCAATGATGCCTTGTTTCGGCTGATCGACCGGGCTGCCACCTACGTTGATAGCCCTGCGAGCAAGCCTGCATCAGAACCAGCTAAAAAACGTCGGCCTTCTTGGCTAGGGTGGGGGATTGGGCTGGCCGTACTAGCTCTATTAGGGTTTACCCTGTTGCCCATGCTACAGCGGGATAGAAGTGCCGAAAAGGAGGCTGTTGCCACCGAGACCCGGCCAAAGCAGCCATCCCGAGAAAAAGCGCCGAATTCAAATTCTGCCGTAGAGGCCTTGCCTGCCGATTTCGACGAGCAAACATTCGACCGCTACTTGATTAGGAAAATCAGCGGCAACCGAGACCTGCCCTTCGAAATTCACACCCTTGGCAAGGGGCCAAAAGGGGTTTACATGGAAATTACCCTGCGCAATGGAGCCGGCCAGGCCATTGAGCTTGGCAAGCTGGAGTTGCTGCATACCGGGGACAAGAGCCGGGCGATTAGCAGCACCCTAGACGGGGAAACCCTAGCCGCCGGGCAGAAGCAGAAGTACACCCCAAAATTCCGCTGGGCGATACCCGGGAAGCCAGAAGGTTTCCGTATGCAGCTCGAATACAAAGTGAACGGTACGGTCGGCAAGCGGAAGCTGAAAACCGATTTCGGCATCTACCGTAAAATGGACTAAAGAATACGCTTAATAATAAGCCGGATCAGCAGAATCCAAGGAAAACCGTGTAGCAGCAAGTCGAACCAATCCATCGGCCCCATCCCAACAGCGCCGCCCCACAGCCATTTCAGCTTGCCCCAAATATGGGGTTCGGGTACATAGGGCGCAAGCCCGAGGGTCAGGCACAACAGGATGACCATGGTCCAGTCGTTAATCAGCCGTTTCAGCATATTCGTGTGGTTTTGTTCCGTAAAGATACAGCCTCTTAGCAAAAAGTAGGCTCGTCTGCATTCAGGATCGGGCAGGAATACTATCTTTGTTGCATCATGAGCAAAGGACGCGTCATCATCGGGCAACGGCGCTTTGCGCTAACCATAGAGCGACTCTGTCAGCAGTTGATTGAGCAGCACGGCCGCTTTGAAGATACCTGTCTCATCGGTATTCAGCCCCGTGGAATTCATCTCGCCACAAGACTACAGGAGGAATTGCAACGCATCCTCCAAACCGACCGCCTTGAAGTAGGCAAACTCGATATCACCTTCTACCGCGATGATTTCCGTACCCGCGACAAGCCCCTGTCGGCCAGCCGCACGGAGATCGATTTTCTCGTTGAAGACAAGAAAGTCATTTTGGTGGACGATGTACTCTATACCGGCCGTACCGTACAGGCTGCGCTTACGGCGCTTAATCACTACGGAAGGGCCACAAAAGTGGAGCTGTTAAGTATGGTCGACCGCCGTTTCAACCGCCATTTGCCGATTCAAGCAGACTATGTGGGACTGACGGTGGATGCCGTGGACAAAGCTTTTGTACGGGTGGAATGGGCGGAGCTGAATGGTGAAGACCAGATTTTGATTTTCGCCGATAAGAAAGACATACAACAATAACATACGCAGGGATGGCTACGGTACAGCAATTGAGCACCAAACACGTTCTGGGCATAAAATATTTGAGCGAAGCAGACATCCGGCTGATCTTCGAGACGGCCGGGAGTTTCAAAGAGGTCATCAACCGGCCCATCAAAAAAGTACCTTCCCTGCGGGATGTGACGGTCGCCAACCTGTTTTTTGAAAATTCTACCCGCACCCGCATTTCCTTCGAGCTGGCTGAAAAACGCCTGTCCGCCGATGTCGTCAATTTCTCCGCCTCCTCTTCTTCTGTCAAAAAAGGGGAGACCCTGCTCGACACCGTCAACAATATCCTGGCCATGAAAGTGGATATGGTCGTCATGCGCCATCCCGCGCCCGGCGCGCACCATTTCTTGGCACAGCATATAGACGCCAACATCATCAACGCGGGCGACGGCACCCACGAGCATCCTACGCAGGCGTTACTCGATGCCTTCTCCATGCAGGAAAAAGTAGGGGATTTGGCGGGCAAAAAAGTAGTGATTTTCGGCGATATCCTCCACTCCCGGGTCGCACTAAGCAATATATTCTGCCTCAACAAGCTCGGTGCCCAAGTGCGGGTATGCGGCCCGCCCACGCTCATCCCCAAGTACATCGGCGATTTAGGCGTGGAAGTCTCCCACGATGTCTGGGACAGCCTCAAGTGGTGCGACATCGCCAACGTCCTCCGCATTCAGCTCGAACGGCAAGACATCAAGTACTTCCCCTCCCTGCGGGAATACACCCAGTATTTTGGCTTGAACAAGACCCTGCTTGATAGCCTGGACAAGCCCATAGTGATTATGCACCCCGGCCCCATCAACCGTGGCGTGGAAATCAGCAGCGACGTGGCGGATTCGGGCCATTCCATCATCCTACAGCAGGTGGAGAATGGCGTGGCGGTACGTATGGCAGTGCTGTATTTGTTGGCCGCCATGCGTTAATCAAGGCAATCTCCAGCAATACCCAGGCGTTATTCCCTCGTTTCCTTTGTACGTTGCCCTGCAGCGGTGGCAACCCTAAGGCCATCTGTTTTGTAAGCCAAATATTATTTTAATTGAAAGACAAAAGCTTTATATTACAGCTTAAAATCCTTCCGCTATGAGATTTGCATTGCTTACTACACTTCTCCTCTCGCTTTTTTCTGCCTCCACGCCGCTATTCAGTCAGTGTGCCAATTTGATCACCGACGACCGCGTATTGGACGGTACACATATCCTCAAAACGACCACCCAAACGCTGGTCGTGCGGGGCAAGTACTCCTACAGCATCTCCCTGCAGAGCGGCACGCGGGGCATTACCGCCCGTATGTTCTCGAAAGCGGGGGTAGAGTTCAACCAGGATGACGAAATCATCTTCATGGACGTCAACCAGCAGCGCCGCTCCTACCGCTTCATCGACATCGGCGAAATGAAGCGCGAAGGGGTGACGCCGGTGTACCACAACCTGTTGCAGCTCGACATGGCGGCGATCGAGTGGTTCGAGAAGGGGAATATCACGACGATATACATCAAAAACAACATCAGCAACCAAATCCGGAAGTTCACCATCAACCAAAGCCGGCGGGCGGAGTTCGAGGCGCTCGTCACTTGCTTCCACCAGACGCTGCAGCCCGAGAACGTCAAAGATACCGAGTTGGTGGGCAATGTCATTGAAGTGAAACAGCCGTCGAAGAGCAAACCCGAGGAAGCGTCAAAAAGCCAGTCTAAGCCAAAGGAGCCGAGTGCTGCTGCCAACCCCGCCAACGACCGGGAGGTGGCGGCGCTGCGCAAGCAACTCAGCGAGGTGAAAGCACAGCTCAAAGCGGAAATTGAGCGCGAGAAAGCCAAAGCCAAGGCCATCAAAGCACGCTTGCAGGAGGAAGTGGAGCTTGCCCGCCAAAATGCGGCCGAACAGAAGAAAAAGTACGCGGCGGACGTGGTAGCGGCCCGCGAGAAAGCCCAACAGGAAATCAGCGCTGCCCAACAAGAACTGACGGAAAAAGTCAGCGAGGCCCGGGCCAACGCCAGCACCGAAATGGAGAAAATCACCCTCGACGTGCAGGAAGCCCGGCAGCGCGCGCAGAAAGCCATACAGGAAGCCGAGCTGAAATCGGCCAAGGAGGT
>JAAAOU010000160.1 GCA_009908745.1 Bacteroidota bacterium | reverse complement strand
AGGCGAAAAACGTAAATATAGCCGGGGCTACATTGAGGCTTTTCAACGCAGCCAGGCGGAAAAAGAGCAAGTCAGAATTCACAAATCTTGCGTTGTTAGACTATATCATTAGAAAATCGGGTTAAATTACTTAGTATTATGATCAAAGTCGCCGACAGTGCCAAGGAAAGAATCGCAAAAATCCGCCAGAACGAAGGCTACGGCCCAGACTACTTCGTGCGCGTATGGGTCACGAGCGGCGGGTGTTCTGGCTTGACGTACCAGCTAGAGTTTTCCAACGAGCCCAAGGACGATGACCAGGTATTCGAGGACAATGGCGAGAAGGTTGTGACCGACTTGCGCAGCTTCATCTACCTTTGCAACACCACGCTGGAATTCTCCGGCGGGCTAAACGGGGCAGGTTTTTCCTTCAACAACCCGAACGCTTCCCGGACCTGCGCCTGCGGCGAAAGCTTTGCGGTTTAAATCACTAGCATCCCCACCCACACGCCAATAGGCTAGTACCTATTGGTGCGGAAACTCCAATGAAATACTTTGCCATTGGAGTTTTTTATTGTTACTTAGTTCATCAGAACCAAGCTGTAATTGAAATATGGACCTAGACCAACCTCCTTCTTGTTGTCTCCACCGTTCCGGAACCTCTGCTTCCACCGTTTAAAACGAAGTGCTTATGCTGCGGATTGGTTTCGATGCAAAACAGCTGTTCAACAACTTCACCGGGCCCGGCAACTACAGCCGCACCCTGCTGAAGAACCTGACGGATTATTTCCCGGACAATGCTTATTTCCTGTATACCGACAAGGTGGTGAAAAACGAGGAGACCCATTTTTTCCTTAACAGCGCTTTCTACAACGTGCAAATGCCGAAGGGGCAGCCGGGCTTGCTGTGGCGCAATTTTGGCATCAAGCGCGAGATGCGTAAACACAAACTGCAGCTCTTCCACGGCTTGGACCATGAGTTGCCGGTAGGGCTGCCGCACCTTGGGGTGAAGAGCGTGGTGACCATACACGATTTGAGCTTCCTGCGGTTTCCGGACCACTATGCTTTTTGGAAAAGGCGCATCCGGACTGTGCGTACCCGCCACGCCTGCGAGCAAGCCGATCGTATTGTCGCCATTAGCGAGCACACTAAGCGGGAGCTCATGCACTTCTACGACCTGCCCGCCGAGAAAATAAGCGTCATCTACCAATCGTGCCACGAGCGCTACATGCAGGAAAAACCTAATAAAACCCGTGCGGCGGTCCGCAAACGCTATCAACTGCCGGCCAATTACATGCTGTCGGTAGGCTCCATTACCCAGCGCAAAAACCTGCTGGGCGTGGTAAAAGCCTTGGCATTACTGCCGGAAGCGGAGCGTCTGCCCTTGGTCGTAGTGGGTAGGGGAGGGGCGTACCGGCGCGTAGTCCAGAATTATATCGAATCGAAGGGGTTGAAGCCGTGGGTGCAGTTTGTGGAAGTGGCCTTTGATGACCTGCCCGCGGTGTACCAATCGGCAGATTTATTTGTGTATCCTTCTCTGTACGAAGGTTTTGGTATTCCGGTTCTTGAGGCCCTGTTCAGCCAAGTGCCCGTACTGACGTCCAATACCTCCTCTCTGCCAGAAGCAGGCGGCCCCGGCGCTCACCTTGTCGACCCCACCTCGCCGGCAGCCATCGCCGACGGCATGAAACGCCTCTTGACCGACGAGCCTTACCGTACAGACCTAGTCCAAAAAGGCTACGCGCACGCCCAACAGTTCAGGGGGGAAGCCTTGACCGACCAAATGATGAAGCTCTACCAGGAGCTGATCGGTGAAGAGGACTTGGTGCCCGAAGCGATTACCTAGTGTTTACTAGCGGTTGATCACATTTTTAAAACGAGGGCGCCGCGGCTGCTCATCACCTTGCTCCGCCTTCTTCTTCTCCTCAAACTGCGAGTAGTTACCCTCGAAGAACACCGGCTCTTCATCGTACTCAAACGACAAAATATGCGTCGCCAAACGGTCGATAAACCAACGGTCGTGCGAGATCACCAGTACGCAGCCCGCAAAGTTTTCCAGCGCGTCCTCCAGTGCTCGCAGGGTGTTGACGTCGATGTCGTTGGTCGGCTCGTCCAGCAGCAGCACGTTCCCGCCTTCTTTCAGCGTCATGGCCAGGTGTACCCGGTTGCGCTCGCCGCCGGAAAGTACGCCCAGCTTTTTCTGCTGATCCGGCCCGGTGAAGTTGAAGCGGCTGATGTAGGCGCGGGCGTTCATCGTGTGGTTGCCAATCTCCAAGTGCTCATTGCCACCCGAGATGGCTTGGTGGACGGTTTTTTCCCCGTCTTGCAGTTGCTCGTGGCTTTGGTCCACATAGGATAGGTCTACGGTGTCGCCAATGATGACTTCCCCGGCGTCGGGTTGCTCCTTGCCCATAATGATGCGGAACATGGTCGACTTACCGACACCGTTCGGGCCGATAATGCCCACAATCGCGTTTTTGGGAATGTCGAGGTCGAAGTTTTCGAACAGCGTGCGCTCGCCGTAGCTTTTGGTGACACCCTTGAGTTGGATGACTTTGTCGCCTAAGCGGCGGCCCGGCGGGATGTAAAGCTCCAGTTTGGCTTCCCGCTCTTTGGTCTCTTCGCCGGCC
>JAAAOU010000344.1 GCA_009908745.1 Bacteroidota bacterium | reverse complement strand
CCTGTTTAATCTGGCTGCTAAACCGGTACAAATACAAAATCGGGAAAAAGTAGAGGGCCGCCACCAAGAGATAGGTGACGGTAAACACGGCGGTGGGCATGGGCAATGTGTCAGCGGGAGCGCCCATAGAGGACAAAAAAGTGCCGATAAACAGGGCTAACAGCACCAAAAAGCCAATGCCTATAAAGCCCAGTATCGCTAAAAAGCCGCTCCACTTGGCCGTGTTTTGCAAGTCGTCGCGGTTTTGGCTGGACAGCGACAGCCCTTGGTCCATGCCGTGGTCGATGGGTTCGTTGGTTTCCATTTTGTCAATATTTTGAGATGAAAAATACAAAGAGCATTTAAATGTAATGGATTTTTGGAAATCTGCCAACCCTTTGCGGCAGCATCCTCTTATCTTTGCCCAAAATACGCTTCATGGCCATTCAGATAGACATTGACCAACTCGACTTTGACAAATCCGGCGGTTTGATCCCCGCTATCGTGCAGGACGCCCTGACTGGAAAGGTGCTCATGCTGGGGTACATGAACCGCGAGGCATTGGAAACGACTTTGGAAAAGAACCTGGTCACTTTCTACAGCCGCAGCAAAGAGCGCCTGTGGACCAAAGGGGAAAGTTCCGGCAATACCCTGGCACTTGTGGATATCAAACCTGACTGTGACGAAGATACACTATTGGTACGTGCCCATCCCGCCGGACCGGTTTGCCACAAAGGCACCGATACCTGCTGGGCGGAGGATAACTACCCGGCGGGCTTCCTGGGGCAGCTGGAGCAGGTTATCCAAAGCCGTAAGGGCGGCGACCCCGAAAGCTCTTATACCGCCCGCCTTTTCGCCCGCGGCATCAACAAAGTCGCCCAGAAAGTAGGGGAGGAGGCCGTAGAATTGGTGATCGAAGCCAAAGATGAGGACGAGCAGCTGTTCCTCAACGAAGCGGCGGATTTACTCTATCACTATTTGGTGCTCCTGGCCGCCAAAGGCTATACAATGGAGGACGTACTGCGCATCCTGAATGAACGGCACAAATGAGGATTCCGTCTTGACTGGGTTCGTTTATAAATCTTGCTGCAGGGAAGCAGGCAACAGCGTCAAAAACGGGAGGCATCGGTCGTAATTCAATTCGTAATAATTCACGCCCAAATTGATGGTGTCGTAATAGTGTGCCAAGTGTTCCTTGTAGTATTTCTCAGATTGAATTTTCCAAGCGCGGCCGTTGATCTGCTTGGATAAGAACCACTTTTCCAACAGCCGGGCGCTCCTTCCGTTACCATCCCAGAATGGATGGATATGCACAAACTTTAAATGGATAAGTGAAGCGTGATAGAATGCTTCGGTAATAGATAGGTCACGTTTCAAAAGGGCTTGAATATCTTGGAACAGTTCTTCCATCTTAGCGGGGACAAATTGGGGCTCAATGGCCAAATACACCAATCCGGTACTGTCGAATACGCCCATTTTGTCATTCCGGTAAACACCCCTCTTGTCTTTTATTAGAATGGTCGGGCTCAGTATCCGGTGGGCTTCCAAGAAATTTTGTGCGGTGAGCTCATGGTCTTTGGCAAACTCATAGGCCTCCACCAAATCCTTAATCTCTTGAATCTCTTTCCGGGGTTTGAACGGCTCTTTGCTGATGATAGAATTCATAAAGGCGCTCAAGTCTACCGAATTGCCTTCGATATTTGCAGAAAAGACAGCGGAGGACTTAATCCGGTACCCCAAGTCTACCCGCTCATCCGTAAAGTCTATAGCGGAAAAAGCTTCGTTGATGTCGATGCCAAGCTCCTCGATAAACGCCTCGTAGTATCTTTTATCTGTCACCCTCATAAATGCGCCCATTTTTTAGGCTTATGCTTGTAAAAATACGCGAATTCCGCGCCATTACAAAGCCCTGCTATCCGGGAATAAGCCCATAATCCCCTCTTCCGAAGCCGCACACACGCCCCGTTCCGTAATCAGTCCGGTCACGAGCCGGGCGGGGGTGACGTCAAACCCATAGTTCACCGCCGGGCTATCCGCCGGGGGCAGAAGCACCTGTACCATCTCCCCGTCGTGCAACCCCTCTATGTAGCGGACCTCGTCCGGGGTACGCTCTTCTATAGGAATACGCAGCCCGTCCTGCAGCTCAAAGTCGAAGGTAGAGGACGGCAGGGCGACGTAGAAAGGCAAGCTATTATCCCGGGCCGCAAGCGCTTTGAGGTAGGTCCCGATTTTGTTGGCCACATCCCCTTGCCGGGTGGTACGGTCGGAGCCGACGATCACCATATCGACCAGGCCATGCTGCATCAGGTGCCCGCCGGTATTGTCGGTGATGACGGTATGCGGCACGCCGTGCTGCAGCAGCTCGAAAGCGGTGATGCGTGCGCCCTGATTGCGGGGGCGGGTTTCGTCCACCCATACCTGCACCGGTATGCCGGCATCGTGGGCGCGGTAGATGGGCGCAGTAGCCGTGCCGTGGTCGATGCAGGCGATCCAGCCCGCATTGCAGTGGGTGAGGATGTTGACAGGCGCGCCACCCTTTTGTTGGCTAACGGCTTCGATAAGCGGCAAGCCATGTTCACCGATGGCCGCGCAGTGCTCTACGCTTTCCTCCGTGATCGCATCGGCGGTTTGG
>JAAAOU010000396.1 GCA_009908745.1 Bacteroidota bacterium | reverse complement strand
AGCACTCCCTTTGCCCATAGACGCTAATACGGCCATCATACAGGTAGAACAGGGGGTGAAAAGCCTGTTCCTGGGCCGTGGCCGCTTATCCGAATCCGCCACCCGCCTGCTGCAAACCTACCTGCCCTACTGCCTGCTATCCGCCGAAGCAACAAGCCGAAAACGGGCTTTGTCTGTCGCCCATTTCGCGCAGACGCTGGATGGCAAAATCGCTACGGCTACGGGCCGTTCGAAATGGATCGGCAACACGGAAAATTTAATCCATGCCCACCGCATGCGGGCCCTGTGCGATGCGGTGCTCATCGGCGGCGGCACCCTGGCTAGCGACGCCCCCAAGCTGACCGTGCGGCATGTGAGCGGCAAGCATCCCTGCCGGGTGGTGCTGGGCTGGCCCGACGCGGACTTCAGTTCCCTGCAAAAGAGTGCGGACGCACCGATATTAGCCATTGGCCACCGGGAAAAAACCACGGCTTGCCCTGTCACCTACCTGAGGATGGACAAAGGGGAGCGGGGCCACATCCCTTCCCTCAAGCTGTTGCGGGAGCTGTACAGACGAGGGCTGCACACCGTATATATAGAAGGCGGTCCGGTTACCACTTCCCGCTTCTTGCAGGACCGGGCAATAGACGTATTGCAACTGCACCTTTCTCCCTTGCTTTTCGGCTCCGGCAAAAGCGCTATAGAATTGCCCCGTATCGATGAAGTGGGCGAGGCACTTCGTTTCTCTGCATTTTTCTTCCAGCCCATAGGCGACACCGTCATGTTTACCGGCAAGCCCGTGTGGGCGCAAAATGAGCGCGTATGAACGCAACAGCTTTATGGCATACCGACGAAACGGCTACCGAACTGCGGGAGGTGGAGCTTGCTGATGCTGGCTTGACGGTTCGCAGCCTGTATTCCCTCATCAGCACGGGCACGGAACGGCTGGTGGCGAAAGGGGAGGTGCCGGGGGCATTGCAAGACAAGATGCGCGTGCCCGGCATGCAAGGTGCTTTTTCTTTTCCGCTTACCTATGGCTACTCCTTGGTTGGCCAGGTAGACGAGCCGGGGCACGCCTTGCACCAAAAACATGTCCATCTGCTCCATCCCCATCAGTCGGCCGTGCGCTGGCCGGCGGCACAGTTGTCCGTTATACCCGATGGTATCCCGCCCCTGCGGGCGACGCTGGCGAGTAACTTGGAGACCGTTGTCAATGCGGTTTGGGACAGTAAGGTGCAAATCGGCGATCGCGTTTTGGTCGTCGGTTTTGGCATGATCGGGGCTCTCTTGAGCCGGGTGCTTTCGCAAATCCCTGCTTTACAGCTAACTATTTTGGAAAAAGCGGCCGAGCGGCGTGCTTTGGCGGCGGATATGGGGTTTGCACTCCACGATGGGCAAGACGACTACGACTGCGCCTTCCACACCACCGCGCAATCTGCCGGCCTGCAGGCCGCTTTGGACGCCGTGGGGCAAGAGGCCCGGGTCGTAGAGCTGAGCTGGTACGGTACCCGCCAAGCCAGCTTGTCGCTGGGTGGGCATTTCCACTACGGGCGCAAACAAATCATCAGTTCTCAGGTTTCCCATCTGCCGGCGTGGAAAGCAGCACGCTGGGACTTTGCCCGGCGCAAAGCGGTGGTTTTTCGCTTGCTGCAGCAGGACTGCTTTGACCAGCATATTACGCAGCTTATCGGTCTTAGGGAGGCTCCGGACTACTTCCGCGCCGTCCGCTCGGGGCACCCGCCTGCTCTGGGTACTGCCATTTGTTACTAACAAACACCATTATATATGTTCAGCGTTACCATCCGCCAACACGTTATGATCGCCCACTCGCTGCCGCACCCGGATTTTGGGCCGGCGCAGCGGCTGCACGGGGCAACCTACGTTACCGACGTGACTTTCTACAGCGAGAAGCTCAACGCGCAGCAGACGGTCATCGACATCGCACTTGCGCATCAGGCGTTAAAGGACGTCTTGGCACCGCTCAATTACCAAAACTTAGATGAGTTGCCGCAGTTTGAAGGCCAGCTTACGACCACGGAATTCATCGCCCGCTATATCCACAACGAAGTGAAAAAGGCGGTGACGGGGCACTTCAGCGGCCGTATTAAGGTAAGCCTGGGCGAATCGCACGAGGCTTGGGCGGCTTACGAAGCTTAGTCTTGCGCGCATCAGAGCAATTCCTTCACAATCTCCCAAAGCGTCTCGTAGGGCACGATTTCCACTTCGAGGTTGGGGCTGATGTCGGCCAGCTTTACTTCTGAGAGTCGCTTTTCCAGGCGGGCAGCCCGCTTGAGTACGATTTTTTTGTTGAAGCCGTAGTAGGGGAGCAGCAGTAGCATCTTCAGGAAGCAGTTGCTGCGGTAGGTCTCGTTTTTGCGCAGGTAGCGGGAGGTGTAGACCTTTAGGGCATCGGCTTTGTCGATGATCTTGTCGTGCTTTTGCTGCTGCAGCAATAGCAAGACCTGCAAGATGAGGATGGTGACATTGGCCCCGCGTTTGTCTTTGGAGTAAATAGGCACTTCGTTGAGAAAGCGGCCGACTTTGAATTGGCGTGGCGCACTATTTTCGGGCACCTTGATTTTCCCCAGCCGTATAAAGAGGTAAATAAAGCCATCGTAGAGCTTCCAGTACTCTGAACTATGGGCATACTGCTCTTCGAACACTGGCTGTGCGTGCGCCATTTCGCTGGCTTTTAGGGCGATGTCGTAGCGTCGGGAATAAAAGCCTAAGATCAGGTAGAGCTCCAAAATCTTGAAGTAATTGTAGTCGTCGGGAGCAGTAAGGCGGAGTGCCCGTAGCGCAAGCTCCTCTGCACGCTCGTAATGGCCCAGCATGATCTGACTGGGTAGCATCCGCAGCATATACCGATGGTTCGCTGCCTGAGACATTTCATTGTCTAGGCTATCGAAGTATTGTATGGCCCGCTCGCAGGAAGCCATAAGCTTCTCATGGTCGTTGAGGAATTGGTAGGTCAGGGTGATGATGTTGAAGCCAAAAAGGTTAAGCCGGTAGTAAGGATACTTTGTGACCTGCTTTTCCGCATAATCAGCGTAGAATGTGATTTTTTCCTTCAATTCGGGGGCGATCGTCTTGTAAACGGACAGGTACAGTACAATTTCCGAGAAGTAGGCTTCGAGCTTCGACTCTATGACCAATATTTCTAAGTGCTCTTCCACCAGCTTGTTATAGTACGAATACTTTTTTTTGTTCCCCTCCACATTAGCATAGTGGTTCCTCAGCTCTTTGGCTAGCAGGAAGATGATATCTGTGAACCCGAATTTCTGGGCTTTCTGTAGCGTCGATTCTGCCAGTGGAATAGCTGCTTTGCGAGCTGCCCGGCCCAAAAGGATCTTCACGGCTGTTGCGTAACGGTAGCAACTGTAGTACGCGCTTTGTATGTTGCTAAAGTCGGTCCGTGCTAAGTCGACGAAAAACAGGGTGTTGATCAGCTTTTCCTCCAGTTGCCGTTTGACGCGGGAAAAGTTGTGCTTCCGGTACTTGCTGTCTCCAAAAAAAGCGGTGATAGCCTCCTCCTCGGTTGTAAAAGCGTTTTGGCTTAGCCGATCGTACAATACTTCAGCTTTGCTTCCGTCATCATGCGTATCCCCCAACATGGGGATGTTTTTGGCTTTGTTCCGGGTCACAATCTTAGCTAAGTATTCCAGCTCCTCCAGTTTCATGCAGCTTTATTTGAACAGTGTTATTTGTTGATTGAAAGTGCATTACATATGCAAATGTACATAAAAACCCTCATATCTGGGCAGTTAAAACCGCTGTAAACTGTTACATAAAGTCTCGCTCAAAGCGAATAGTTTTGAATTATTCAATTAACAACCAAATAATTCAAAACTATGGCTGCTATTATTGCTTTCATGATCTCTATCGGTGTGATTTTAACGGCAGAAGAGGCAACACCGACGCTCATTGATCAGTATGAAGATCAGTACCATCAAAGTATTATCGTTGAAGATGTTGACACTATGTAATTCAAATGGGTTAAGTTGTTGTTTTTTAGTAGTCTATGTATGTAATTTAGTGGTATTCGGCATAAATCTGACCAGTTAAATCTGTAGGCAACTGTAACATACAGTCTCGCCCTGCCTGTATATCTTTGTCAACAGAGTTTGCAGTAGAACTCAGCGGGTAATAAGCCGACTAAGATGCCGGTGGTTATCAGAATAGTGTCTCGCCTCTATTTCGCACTGTTCTTATTCCTATCCTATTACTCCTACGTTGTTGTTCAGCCTCCGGTACTATTATCCAGGGCTTACTAACTCGCTTTTAATTAACAAAGCCCTCTTGAAGCTCCATGAGCATACAAGAGGGCTTTCTTTTTCATCAATGGGCTTTTCCTATCGCGAGCAGATCAGCGAACGGACGCCATGCCTGCCAAGCTCGCTTGCCGAGCAGGCGGGTTTTGAAGCATCATGCGTTGTCAGACTATGCTGAATACTGCCTTCTCAAAGCAATACTAATACCCATCGTTGCTGTTTGTGCCGCTATTGCCAGCGGGCGGGTCCATTTCTACATCATCAGACTGCGCCACGCGGAATTCGACCCGGCGGTTCATATAGCTGTTGCCGGTCGGTACCAGCAGCTCGGACTCTCCTTTCCACTGCAGTATCAGCCGGCCGCGGCCGATGCCGTGTTGGTTGACCAGGTGCTCAATTACTGATTGCGCCCGCCGGTAGGATAAGTCGTTGTTATACTCTTCCGTTGCCGATGAGTCTGCGTGGCCTGTGACTACAATACGGAGGTTAGGGTTGCCTTTCATCATGCGGGCGATGGAAGACAAGGTGCCATAGTCAGAGTACTTCACCCGGTCGCTGTCAGCACCGAAGTGGATCATGGGCAGGAACCACTCGACCATTTGGCCGGCAGCGCCGCCGCCTCCGCCGGTTGCTGTATTCTGGTCGCGCAGTTGGTAGTTTTGCAGTTCCTCGGCTATGATCTCGCGTACCCGGTCTTCGGTGACGCCACCGCCCCCTTGTGGGGTCATCGGGTTGACCACCACACCTTCTTCATCCACGCGCTCGCCGGGGCGAGGCGGGAAGTAAGGCTCGCGGTCTTTGTAGTCCGGCACGCCGTCGCGGTCGCTGTCTAGGGTGCGGCCCTTGGTATCTACGGGCACATCTGGGGGGGTGTTGGGTTCTTGGTCTACCGCATCGATCACACCGTCGTTGTCCGAATCCTCAATAGCCATTTTTGACTGCTTCTTCAGGTCGGACAGGTCGCTGATCACGTCTTCCAGCGGGTTGACCCAATACAGCGGCTCGGAAGATTTGGTCCGGTTGCCGATATTGAAGTTGAGGGTCAACTGCGTGAAGTGCATGATATCCCGGAAGCGGTTGGCCCCCAAGTCCAGGCCGTCCATGCGGTCGGAGCGCTGCCCAAAGGCGAAGAAGGCCTGATGGTCCAGCCCGATGTTGACGCGCGGGCTGATGCGGAAGGCCAGGCCCGCCCCGCCGGCGATGTGTGGCGCAAAGCCGTACTCGCCCTCGTTGGGGAAGCTGCCATCGGGCGGGGTACGGGTGCCGGATTGGCTGTCGGCCCTGAAATAGCTGCCGCCGACGCCTATCATCGCGAACAAGTTGACCTTGCGTACGGAATTGTTAAAGCGCAAGCTGTTGGCAGAAATCACGCCGTAGGCCGTGCCTGCCATATAGGTGGTCTCAAACCGGCGTACGTTATCCACGCTGATGGTCTCCTCGCCATTGAGCTGCCCGTAGAAGCCGTCGAAACGTAGGGAAAAGACGTAGTCTAATGATTTGCGCAAGTGCAAACCCACACCGTAGCCGGGGCTCTGTGTCACGTCGCCAGCTACGAAAGCATATCCGCCGCCGACGCCGATTTCAAACATATCTTTTGGCGTGCCGTAATTGCCAGTGTCTTCTTGCGCCTGCACGAAGAACCCCGTGCAGAGCATCAGTGCAAGGGTTAGCAGGAGGGTACTTCTCTTTGTCATAGTCGTAGGGATTAATGATTAAGTTAGATTAATGTTGATAACAAAGAAGGTTTGGCAGAGTACTCCACCAAACCTTCTTACCCTCGCTGCGCGGAGCAGCCGGGGTGCTGACTAAAGGTTTCTTCCTATGAATACTCAAACCGGTTGTAGACAAATCCTCTTGTGGGGGGATTTTATCCACTTAATCTGTTCTTTGTTACGCAAGCCTGCCGCCAAGGTTACACCCTCGCCGGTGTTTTTCCCACTTCTCTTGCGTGGAAGCCTTGCTGTACAAGACTTTGCAAAACTACCGCTATTTTTTGGTAGTCCAAAAATAGGGGAGAAAGTGTGTGAAAAAACCGCTGCTGCTGTTTCTTATAGCTTGATCAGTCAGGGTTCACAAATTTCGGGTTGTCAGACGATAAAACCTTACACCACGGCGGCTTGCCCTATGAGTTTGTGCAAAGCCAGCTCCAAAGCCGTAGCGGATAGCCTGTTGGGCTGTGGGTTCGTCGCGCGTGTTTCTTCCAGGGCCAGGCGTATCGTCCGGGACACATCATTAAAAATCGCTTCGTCCGTCATCTGGGCCTCCGCCTTCATAAAATAGGCAAATACCCGGGCCATGCCGCAGTTGGCGATAAAATCGGGGATCAACGCAATCTGCTGATCGGCTGCAGCTGCCGTCGGCCCGAAAAACACCCCATCATCCACAAAAGGCACATTCGCCCCGCAGGATATGGCCTCCAGCCCGCCGTCGATCAGCGCGTCTACCTGTTGACGGCTCACCAGCTTGGAAGCCGCACCGGGTATGAAGATGTCTGCGCCGGTATGCCAGATGCGGGCGTTGGCTTCTTCAAACGGGATCATATCTTCCGCCACCAGCTTGTTGCCTTGCTTGGCTACAAAAAGGGCTTTCACCTCCTCTACACTCATTCCTTCTTCGCGTATGACCCCGCCATCCCGGTCGATGATGCCGAGTATCTTCACGCCCGACAGTGACAAGTAACTAGCTGCCGCAGAAGCCACGTTGCCCCAGCCCTGAATGATGGCGGTTTTGCCTTCCAGCGAGCGGTTGTGGTAAATATCGTAAAAGTGGCGTACCGACTCGGCTACCCCAAAGCCGGTAATCATATCCGCTACGGCGTACTTATGGCCATCGGGTACAAAGCGGGGGTCTTCCACGATCTTGGCGCAGCCGTACCGCAGTTGCCCGATGATCTTGATTTTTTCCCCGCGTGTAGAGTTGAGGTGCCCGTTGACGATGCCTTCCTGCGGGTGCCACAAGCCTAGGTTTTCGGTAATCGGGATGACGTCCTTCAGCTCATCCACATTCAGGTCGCCGCCTGTGCCGTAGTAGTTTTTCAGTATAGGGAACGCCGCTTTGTACCAGCGTTTCAGCACTTCCTCCCGCCGGGGGTCGGCCGGGTCAAAATTGATGCCCGACTTGGCACCGCCGATGTTGGGGCCGCAAACGGAGAATTTAACTTCCATGACCTTGGCGAGCGAGATGACCTCTTCTCGGGTCAGCCCTTGGCGCATACGGGTGCCGCCGCCCGCTGCTCCCCCGCGCAGGGAGTTGATGACGATCCAGCCTTCCGCGCCGGTCTCTTCATCGGTCCACTCAAATACGATTTCCGGGCGCTTGTCTTTGTATTGTTGTAGCAAAGTCTCCATGTGGTCTGTAATTTGGTTTTAAGCCCGTTCTCAACTTGCAGGACGGAGCCGTAGATTAAGGCGCTGCAAAGATACAAAATAGTTAGCATGCTAATTAAAATAGCGAGCGGTAAACCGGGTACTGCTTCCCTTCCCGCCTTTCTAGAGCCAAGTCCGCTCTAATTTTTGCGCCCTTTTTCCCCACAGTTGCTTACTTTGCAGGCAAAACAGCAGCGTTTATCATGCTAGACAATTGGCTACAGCCCCTACCGGACATCGACTTGCCTGCGGGCGAGGAACAGTTGGGCCGGCGCATTTCTGTTTATCGACAAGATTTGCCTGCTTTGGCTCCTGGCACGCTGGCCATTATAGGCCTAGGAGCGGAGGACGCCAATGCCATTCGCCGGGCGCTCTACCAATTGAGTTTCCCCTTCGACGGGCTGCAGATTGCCGACCTGGGCAACGCCCGCCGGACGGAGCACGCCTTCCTCATCCCGCTGATCAAAGAATTGCTGGACAGCCAAGTGCTTCCGATCCTCATAGGTAATGCCCCCCATCAGGCACTGGCGCAGTACAAGGCCTTTCAGGAATTGCAATATTTGATCAATCTGGTAGCGGTAGACGAGCGCGTCGCTTACCAGCCGCAAGCTGAGGATACGGCCCGTTATTATCTGACGGAAGTGCTGGAAAGCCGGCACAGCCGATTGTTCCACCTCAACTTCCTCGGCTTGCAGGGGCACTTCGTACCGCCTGCCTTGTTCGATTACCTGGATGAGCGTCATTTTGATTATACCCGCCTAGGCCAAGCCCGCAGCGACATAGCCGAGCTGGAGCCCTCCATTCGCGACGGGGACCTGCTGAGTTTCCACCTGGCTGCTGTCCGGCACAGCGAAGCCCCGGGGCAAGCCGCTCCTTCCCCCAACGGTTTTACGGCCGACGAAGCTTGCCAAATTTGCCGCTACGCGGGTATGAGCGACAAGCTGAAAGCATTCGGTTTATACGGCTTTCGCCAAAAATGGGATCAGCGGGAGCAGACCGCGCAGCTCGCCGCTCAGATGGTATGGTATTTTATCGAAGGCTTCCACAGCCGTTGGGGGGATTTCCCGGCGAGCATGGACGGCTTGGTAGAATACATCGTGGACTATAAGGCGCTGGAGTACCAGCTTACCTTCTGGCGCAGCGAACGCAGCAACCGCTGGTGGATGCAGGTGCCGGTGGAGACGGACCACAGTTATCAGCGCCACCGGCTGGTGCCTTGCTCCTACAATGATTATCTGCTGGCCTGCAAGGATGAACTGCCGGAGCGGCTGACGCGGGCGCTGGCTCGCTTTTGAACGCGAACGTCCCAGCCACGACGATTAGCCGTAATTCATTTTGAGCCGGGCGGATGCTTTATTAGTTTTAGCAAAAGAACCAGAAAACTTCTTCCGTTATGGCCATCGTGCAAAAGATAGGATTGGCATTATTCTTACTGGCGCTGCTGTTGTTCACCGCCATGCTCGGGCTAGACCGCTACGAGCTTTCCGAGGAAAAGCTGGCCTTGGCTATCGACAATGAGTACCACCTGCAGGAGCTTGTGCGTATTGCCGATGAGCGGGGCATGCTAGGAAAAGAATATGGCTCCAGCTTTGCCTACGCCCCAGCTTTGAAAAATTTGCTGGAAGCTGCCGGCGAATCCTTGGCGGCCAAAGCGGAGGAAGGCTTGCCGGAAGACGTGAGCCGCTCAGCGTATACCCTACCAAGCTGGAAGAGGAAAAATTACCTACTACCCGCCACCAAGCAAGCTAGTGTAGGCCCCGTAGACCGCAACCCTTTGCTTTTCTTGCTGCTGACGGTGGGGCTGGGCATTTTCGGGGGGCTGCTCTACATTTTGCCCAAATTCAACCTGCTGCCCGGCATCAAGCACGACCACATTTACCACCGCTCGATGACACGGGGGCTGAATCTGGGCATACGAGGCTTTTTCTTAGGGCTGACGGTGGTCGGCATCTTGCTGTACGGTGTTTTTTACATGGGCGAAGAATACTTTTGGCCGGCCGTTACCGTAGTATTGGCGGGGGGCATCTCGGCCTTGGTCTTTTACTACCAGCGTTCGATCAAGCATCAGCCGGCAAAGTCCGCTTCGCCACATCTTACGGGCTGGCTGGGGGTGCTGACGGGCATTTACCTCATTACCTTCTATGTTTTGCTGTACTGGTCGCCGCAGCACATCACGAGCTGGATGATCATGGCCGACCCCTTGAGCCAAGTACTGAATGGGGGAGAGGCTAGCCAATGGTTTATCTATGGTTTATTGTATACCGTTGTCATACTGGTGATGGGCGTACGCATGTTTGCAAAGTACCAGCACAATAAGTACCAGCAAATCCGTACGGCTTCCGTGATGTTTTTCCAGACGGCCTTCGCCTTTCTGATACCGGAAATCTTGGTGCGCCTTAATTATCCTTATTATGACTTTAAGAATATCTGGCCGCTGAACTACACCTTTTTCTTCGATTGGAACCTAGACAGCCTTATCTCGAGTGGTGCGCTAGGCGTTTTTATGCTAGGTTGGGGCATTGCGTTGATCGTGCTCGGCGTGCCCATCATCACCTACTTCTACGGCAAGCGCTGGTACTGCTCCTGGGTATGCGGCTGTGGCGGGCTGGCGGAAACGCTAGGGGACCCCTACCGGCAGCTTTCGGACAAGAGCCTGCGGGCCTGGCAGTACGAGCGCTGGATCATTCACGGGGTGCTCGTCTTTGCGGTAATAATGACGATGGGCGTACTGTATTCCTATTTGCCTAAGAACGACGTTTGGTTCAATCAGCGTAATTTTCTGATGCTCATGATGGTATTGATGAGCGGGGCTATGGGCTACGCCTACTCCCGCTGGCGGGCAGGCACGGTGGACATTTCTAAGCTGGGCATATCCTTTGGCGTGGGCGTCACGGTAGTGCTGGTTGGCATATCCGCTTACCATTTGGCGACGGGCAGCGAGCAGTTCTTCTTCCTCAGCAGCGGCAGCACACGGCAGTGGTACGGCTTTTTGATCGGCTCGGCTTTCGCTGGCGTGGTGGGCACCGGTTTTTACCCCCTTATGGGCAACCGGGTGTGGTGCCGGTTTGGCTGTCCCCTGGCGGCTTATCTGGGTATGGTGCAGCGCTTCAAGTCCCGTTTCCGTATTACGACCAACGGCGGGCAGTGCATCTCCTGCGGCAATTGCTCTACCTACTGTGAAATGGGTATTGACGTACGTTGGTACGCGCAGCGGGGGCAGGATATTATCCGCTCATCTTGCGTCGGCTGCGGCGTCTGCTCAGCGGTTTGCCCACGGGGTGTACTCCGTTTGGAAAACAGCAGTGCGGACATTGATACCCGGGCGGAGGAGCTGCGGGTGCTGCAGGTGTCGGAAAAGGAGGGGGTGGTGCTGCGGGAATGACCCACTGACGAGGGGGCGTGCTACTCTTCTTCTTCTCGGCTGTTGATGGTTGCCCAAAGCAAGTCCTTCAACTCCTGCAGCCCTTGCTGGGCCACAGCGGAAATAAAGATATGCGGGAGCTCGTCCGGAATCTCGGGTTGCAGCATTTCCTTTAGCTCCTCGTCCAGTAAATCGCTTTTGGTGATGGCAAGTACGCGGGGTTTGTCGAGTAGCTCTTCATTGTACTGCTCCAACTCGTTGAGTAAGATGCGGTACTGCTCCTGAATACTGTCCGCGTCGGCGGGGATCATGAACAGTAGGGTGGCGTTGCGCTCGATGTGGCGCAGGAAGCGGTGGCCCAGCCCTTTGCCCTGATGAGCATCTTCGATAATCCCTGGGATATCCGCCATGACGAAAGAGCGCCCGTCCCGGTAGGAGACAATGCCCAAGTTGGGGACAAGGGTCGTAAAAGCGTAGTTGGCTATTTTGGGCTTGGCGGCGGTGATTACCGACAGCAGCGTGGACTTGCCGGCGTTCGGGAAGCCGACCAGACCTACATCCGCCAGCGTTTTGAGCTCTAAGACTTTCCAGGCTTCTTGGCCGGGCTCTCCAGGTTGGGCGTAGCGCGGGGTTTGGTTGGTGGAAGATTTGAAGTGGGCGTTGCCCAGGCCGCCGCGGCCGCCTTTCAGCAAAACCCGTTCCTCGTTGTGCTTGGTGATTTCGAAATCTACCTTGCCGGTCTCGGCATCCTTAGCTACGGTGCCAAGCGGCACTTCCAAGACAATATCCTCGCCGTCCTTGCCGAATTTGTGGTTCTGCATGCCGTTTTCGCCGCTGCCGGCAATAACATGCTTGCGGTACTTCAGGGCGAGCAAAGTCCAAACGTTGCGGTTGCCCCGCAGGATAATGTGCCCCCCGCGGCCCCCGTCGCCCCCGTCCGGGCCGCCCTTGGGGTTGTATTTCTCCCGGCGCAAATGGGCAGAACCCGCTCCTCCTTTACCGGAGCGGCAACATATTTTGACGTAGTCCACGAAGTTGTTCTCTGCCATAAGGGGCGGAATGGTTTTTTTATCTTTGCTTGCAGCCGGTGCTGAACAGGGAAATTTGGTTAGGGCTTCCGCTTACTAGAGCGCGTCGATTTCAGCGCACAGCCGGGCGAATATCTCATCGATGCTGCCGATACCATTGACTTTCACGGCTTTGTCTTTGGCGGCGTAGAAGTCATAGACCGGCGAGGTCTCATCTTTGTACACTTCGATGCGGTTGCGGATAATGCTTTCGTCGGCATCGTCCTTGCGGCCGGAAGTCTTGCCGCGCTCCAGCAGTCGCTTGACCAGCTCGTTGTCCTCTACGTCTAGCATGATGAGCTTGGAGACCGCCGTGCCTTTTTCGGCCAGCAGTTTGCCGAGCGCTTCGGCCTGCGGGATGGTGCGGGGGAAGCCGTCGAAAATGTAGCCTTTCACCTCCATGTTCGACTCCACTTTGTTGCGCAGCATGCCTACGGTGACGCTGTCGGGCACCAGCTCGCCTTTTTCGATGTAGCTTTTGGCTTCCAGGCCCAGTGGGGTGTCATTGCCCATCTCGTACCGGAACAAGTCGCCGGTAGAAATGTGCAACAGGCTATACTTTTCTACCAGCTTGGCCGCTTGCGTGCCTTTGCCGGAACCCGGAGGGCCGAAGAGTATCAAATTGATCATAAAAGTAGGTTTGTTTTGATGCGAAAATCGAGGCGTCGCCAGCCTCGTGTTTGGCGAAACGCTAAAATACAAATTTTATCGGCAGCGGCCGGCAGGGCAATTTATTCGAGGCTATTGACCAATCACACTTCGGGCGGAGGATAGCTTGGGCGACCAGTAGCTCGACTTGGTGATATTGTCAATGACAACCCCCCGGGAAGTACTGTGGATGACTTCTATCCCTTCGTCTGTGTTGTCCAACACGATCGATACGTGGAAGACTTTGCTGACCGGGGTACGGCGGAAAAACACCAGGTCGCCAGGTTGTACTTTCTTTAGCCTGACCTTTTGGCCGGCGTCTTCTTGCGAGCGGGAGGTGCGGGGGAGCTTGACATCCACCTTGTCCATCACATAGCGGGTAAACCCCGAGCAATCGAAGCCCTCTTGTGGCGTGTTCCCGCCAAAACGGTACTTGGTGCCCAAGTAGTTTTTGGCGAAGTCTATGGCTTGTAAGCGCCGGGCGTCTTCCGTGCCGGCAGTTGGCTTGGGCGGCGTTGCTTCATCGGTTGCTTCGTCCGGCTCGAATGTTTCCTCCTCCTCCTCCTCCTGCGTTGCCGTGTTAGAGTCACTTCCGTCCTCCTCCAAGGGCTCATAGAGCGGTCGTTCCCGGCGGTCGGGCTCGTTGTTGCCAGAACCGCGCTCGTCCCGTGAATCATTGTAGCTGTAAGAGCGGGTGAAAATGGAGCACTGGGAAAAAAGGAAAACCGTCAATAAAAGAAGCAGCAATTGGCGCATCGGCTTATGGTATTGGATGAAGAATAATCAGTTTTTAAACGCACGCCATATCAATTTGATTGCGGTGCTGCGTTTGCTAAGGCTCGATAGTGAAGGTGTCTTGGTCGGCCAAAAAGCGCAGCTTCTCCCGAAAGTTTTCCTGCTTGGACTTGTCTAGGGTGACGGAGAAGACCCCTTCTATCTCTGCGGCCTGCAATAGCGATGCGCCTGCAAAGTCGTACACAGAGGAATCGCCGGCGTGCGGGTAGCCGTTGCCGTCTTCGCCCACCCGATTGAGGCCGACGGTATAAGCTTGGTTTTCCACAGCGCGGGCGGCCAGCAGCGTGTTCCAAGCCACTCGGCGTTTGGCCGGCCAATTGGCGACGTACAACAGCAGGTCGTATTCGTAGCGGTTGCGGCTCCAAACGGGGAAGCGGAGGTCGTAGCAAATCAAAGGCATGATTGTCCAGCCCTTCAGCTCCACCAGCAGCGCCTTTTGGCCAGGCGAATAGGTCAGTTCCTCTTTGGCCAGCGTAAACAAATGGCGCTTGTCGTACTGCTCGTAGCTGCCGTCGGGCCGCACCCAAAGCAAGCGGTTGTAGTACTTTCCCTCTTCCTCGGCGATGATACTGCCTGTCACTACGGCCTGCAGCCGGCCGGCTTGCTTAGCCATCCACTGATAGGCTTCCCCTTCGGTCGGCTCGGCCAGCTGCGGCGCGTTCATGGAAAAGCCGGTGGTAAACATCTCCGGCAGTATCAGCAGATCGGTTTGCCCTTCCTGCAGCGGGCTAAGCTTTTCGTCAAATTGCCGCAGGTTGGCAGGGCGGTCTTCCCAGGCCAGTTTGGATTGGACTAAGCTAACACGGAGTGGAGAAATCATGGTACTTTAGGTTGTTGCTAAACGGGAAAAGAGGTGCAAGGAACTCCCTACACCTCTTCTGGTAGTATGCTGTCTTACCGGGCTATGCCCGTGATTATTCTTCAGTAGCTTCTTCGCCTTCGCCTTCAGCAGCTTCCTCGCCTTCAGCAACCGCTTCCGCTTCGCCTTCTTTAGCTGCAGCAGCAGTGGCGGAGCGCAGGGCCCGTGGCGTCTCAACGCTGGCTATAGGCACGCCCGGAGAGTTCAGGATTTCGATCGTCTCCAGCTTCTGGTCGATCTCGCGAATACGGATAGAATCGTTGATCTTGAGGCCGGAGATGTCGACCTCCATCTCGCTGACCAAGTTTTCCGGCTTCGTCTTGATGCGGATGCGGCGCAGGCGCTGAATGAGCTTGCCACCGTTCTTCACGCCTGGGGATACCCCTTTGAAACGAATCGGCACATCCACTTTCACAGGGTGCCCTTCGACCAAGCGCAGGAAGTCGATGTGCTCAATCGCATCGGTCACCGGGTGGAACTGTAGGTCCTTGACAAAAGCCTTGAACGTCTGGCCGTCTACCGTGATTTCGGCCAGCTTAAATTCTGGCGTATAAATAAGGTCTTTTACATCGTTGGGCGTCACTACGAAGTGGACGGCATCGCCCCCGCCGTACGCTACGCAAGGGATATTGCCTGCCTTGCGGATTTCGCGGGTGGATTTTTTGCCCAGCTCGGTGCGGGGTTGCCCAGTAAACGCAATACTTTCCATGATTATATCGACTTTGTCGGTTATTTTGTTGCTGTGGTTTCCTCTCCGGAGGTGCACTGTATCCGAAAAGGTTCGCAAAGGTAGGTATTCCCTTTGAAAAAAGGAAGCTTAGGCTATTGAAAATTGCGTTGCCTATGCTGACAAGGAAGGGCGAACCCGTTTTTTAAAAAAGCGGCCTCGCTTCCTTGGGCTACGGGGCTTGTCGTATATATTTGTCGTACGACGAGTATCGTACTTTAGAATGTAACCTAAACACCATGCAAAGAAAAGCCTACCGACTCAGCGTTGGAAATTCTGTAACTGCTTTTTTTGAAGCACTCGGCTTGGTCAACGATATTACCCTGCAGCATACTACCGTGCCTGGGGGGTGCGCCTGCGTTTTGTCGAATGTAGAAGCCTGGCGGGCTGGGCAATACCGTTTGGCAATGGCTTTTGGTGGTTCGCAGGACACTATTTTACAGCGTGTACGCCGGGTACTGGGACAGCCTAACCGTTACGCTCTGTCTATGAAAGCGATCTGGAGCAGCCTGGTCGTCTTGCTGATGCTCTCTTTTGTCTTGGTGTCTCCCCAATTGCAAGCCGACAGCAATAAAGGCCAGCCTCTGGAAGCCAAAGCTGCTATGGTTAAGGAGCCTTGTGCATTGCCCTGCCCTGACAAGGTTGTTCGGAAAAGTATCGTTGCCAACAAAACCCTGGC
>JAAAOU010000476.1 GCA_009908745.1 Bacteroidota bacterium | reverse complement strand
CGCCAGCCCGGCAAACAGCCCTTCGTGCCGAAACGGCTTAAGGTCTTCCAGCTCTACGGCTACTACCGTACCCGAATTGGCGTAGGGCGAATCGCGGCGGGACATCGACATGCCGTTCACGACGAGCTCGCCGGGAGCCGTGGCCGCCGGGACGACTAAGCCCCCCGGGCACATGCAGAAGGAGAATACCCCCCGCCCCTCGACCTGGCAGGCGAGCCGGTAGCTTGAGGCCGGCAGGGCCGCTTCGCGGGGTGATTGGTTGTACTGTATACGGTCGATGAGCGGCTGCGGGTGCTCAATGCGGACACCGAGCGCAAAAGGCTTGGCGTCCAAGTGCAGCCCGTGGCGGTGCAGCAGCTCGTAGATGCCGCGGGCGGAGTGCCCGGTAGCCAAGATGACGGCTTTGGCGGTATGGCGGTCTTGGCCATTGACCACTACGCCTTTGAGCTGATCGTTCTCCACGATAAAGTCGGTGACTAGGCTGTCAAAGTGCACTTCGCCCCCGTGCTGCTCGATGGTGGCGCGGATGTTGGCTACAATTTTGGGCAGCTTGTTCGAGCCGATATGCGGGTGGGCGTCGACCAGTATATCTTCCTTGGCGCCGTGCTCCACTAGCAGCCGCATGGCTTTTTCGATATTGCCCCGTTTGTGGGAGCGCGTGTACAGCTTGCCGTCGGAGTAGGTGCCCGCGCCGCCTTCGCCAAAGCAGTAATTGGAATGGGGGTTGACCTCGCCGAATTGCTGAATGGCCCGCAGGTCGCGCCGCCGCGCCCGCACGTCTTTGCCACGGTCAAATAGGATGGGCTTCAACCCCAGCTCCAGCAGCTCCAGGGCGGCGAAGTAACCAGCCGGGCCAGCGCCCACAATAATGACTGTCTGGGCATGCTCTACTTGCTGAAAGCGATCGCTTATGGCAGGCTCGGCTTGGTAAGGCTCATTGGCATACACCCCCACCCGCAGCCGGAATACCGGCCGGCGGCTACGGGCGTCTATGGAACGCCGTATCACCCGTACGTCCTTTACCTCCGCCTCGGGGAAGCCGCTTTTCTGTATGGCCTTTTGCCGTAGCAGCGGCTCATTGTCCAGCTCTTTGGGCTGCAGTTTGATGTCGACCTCTTTGATCATTGCCTCGTGCTGTCGGTGGTTGGCTTGACGGCTTTCTTGAGTTCCTCGCTCACCTTAATTTTTTCCCGTTCCAGGGTTTGCTTTGGGGCCTCCCCCTCTTCTTCCGGTACTTCCACCTCCCGCTCCCAGCGGCCCGGGCTGACTTGCTGGAAAGCATCGGGGACGAAAATACGGGTGTGGACCTTTTCGAGCGATTCGGTTTCCTCTACTTTTATAATGTGGCGCAGCATGTCTTTGCCGGTAAAAAGCAGGCTGTCGCCCCGCTGCTCCGTAATGAATTCATAGCGGCCTTGCTCGAGCAGGTGCTCAAAAACGGCTTTGGAAGTGTAGTAGACCTTGATGTTGGTCTCGGCCATAATGGCGTTGCCCGCCCAGGGGACCACTTCGTAGCTGTCCTGTTCGTAAATGTCGAGCAGTAGGGTGGCCGTTTGTTCGGGGACCTCAAAGGTCTTGTGCAGCGTCTTTTTCAACTGCGCTTTTAGGCTGGTGGCGGTCAGGAATAGAAACAGAAATAAGCTTGCGATTCTCATTAGTCGTTGTGTAAAGTAAAGAGGGTGCAGCACCTATCCGGATGCTACACCCTCTATAACGTCAATGTATTTTTAAAAGTTGCTCTACAGGGAAGAAGCGGTTTGAGCGGCTTCTTTTTCCTGCTCTAGGGCAGGCGCGCTGAAAGCGACTTTACGCGGCTTGATAATGACAAAAGAAACTTGGTCGGCCAGCGGTTTGCCGCCGATTTTCACGGGCATGTCCAAAGCTGGCGCGGTAAGCTCGTAGGTCCCCTCCTCGTTGATGGCATGCTTGAGGTTGTAACGGCCGGCGCGCACCAAAGATTTCAGCAGCGCGTTACTGCCGTCTTTGATGGAGATTTTCATCTGTACCCGCAGCAGCGGGTTGTCCGTCTCGCGTACCTCTACGGGCGCGTCCACATTCAAGGATACGGTTTGGGCTTCTCCCAGGTTAAAGGACTTGACCAAGGTTTTCTCAGCTATTTGCTGTCCCATAACGGTGAAGGAAGCGAACAACAGGAGGATGGTCATTGTAAGGGTGTGCATGTGGGTGTAAGTTCTCATAAGTTGCCTCCTTTTATTTGGTTTTTGAATAAATTACGAAATTTAGCATCAATAGTCAAGCTTTTTTGCAAAATAGCTGGTCGGCTTGGGTCGAGGTTGCTAAATCGGGGTTCTTGTTTATATAGACCCCGTTAAAGTCGAAAACGTTGCTTGGGCAGTGGCGATTATTGCACAGCTTCGCGTATACGCACCAAGCGCCTCAGCAGCGGTTCGAGCTCATCGAGCGGCAGCATGTTGGCGCCGTCCGATTTAGCCTCCGCGGGCCGGGGGTGGGTTTCGATAAACAAGCCGTCTGCCCCGGCTGCAATGCCTGCCCGGGCCATTGTGCCGATCAGCGCGGGCCGGCCGCCCGTCACTCCGCTGGCCTGATTGGGCTGCTGCAAGGAGTGGGTGCAGTCCAAGACCACTTTGGCCCCCAAGGCTTGCATCGTGGGGATGCCCCGGAAGTCGACCACTAAATCCTGATAGCCGAAGGTGGTGCCCCGTTCCGTCAGTAGGACGTTATCGTTGCCGGATTCCACGACCTTGTCCATGGCAAACTGCATGGCGGCCGGGCTCAGGAATTGTCCTTTTTTGATGTTGACGACTTTTCCGGTTTTGGCAGCCGCCACCAGCAGGCTCGTCTGCCGGCACAGAAAAGCGGGGATTTGCAGGATGTCTACATGCTCCGCAGCCATTGCGGCTTCCGCCTCCGTGTGAATATCGGTAGTAGTGGGGATGCCAAAGCGCTCGCCCACAGCTTGCAAGATGCCCAGCGCTTTCTCGTCGCCTATACCGGTGAAAGAATCAATACGCGAACGGTTGGCCTTGCGGTAGGAGCCTTTGAAGATATAAGGTATGTTCAGCTCCTCGCAAATGCGGTGTACCCGCTCGGCAATCTCAAAGGCCATATCCTCCCCCTCGATGGCGCAGGGGCCGGCGATGAGGAAGAACTGCCCGCTGTCGGTGTGCTTGAGTTTTGGAATCTCGGCGATTTGCATAGTCCTTTTTCCGGTAAAGGTAGGCATTACAGCTTGGCGCTGATACCTACGGTGACAATAGATACGCCGTAGCCAACCTCGCCAAACACGCCCAGGTGCTTGGTAGGGTAGAAGGTGCTGCCGACGAAGGCGCTGTACAAGAGGTTGTTCTCCGCCGGGCGGCGGAAAGAAGGCCCTTCCTCTTCCACTTTTTTTGGCTGATTGTCAATCGTCTCTTCCACGGTAGGCATGTTGTAGCCTAGCGCGACGCCGCCGTAAAAGTCCCATTTTTCGACGCTTGTCACGTGGGCGGCAGAACGCAAGCCAAGCTGTAGGGTCTCATTGCTTATAGACTGAAGGCTGCCATTGGGCAAAACGCGGCCACTAACCTCCGCGGAGGTGTAGGCCGCAAAAGCCCCTACCGAAAAATTGGGGGAAAGCCGCACCTGCAAGCGGGCGCTGACGGGAGGCACGATGTTCGTGGCACCATCCTTGGCGTTGACCGAAAGCAGGCCGATGCCGGTAGCGAATTCGATGTCACCGGATTGGAAAGTAGATTGAGCGACCGTGGCACTAAGGCCGCAGATCAGGAAAGCGAGGATAAAGCTGAGTTTTTTCATCGTAATAGTGTTTTAAGGGTTTTGGTTTTTTGTGGTCATTGTTGTTGGGGCAAAAGTAGGGGGAAAGGGAATACGGGTCAAGTCTTTTTTCAAAATTTTATTTTGAATTAACGCAGGTTGGCTAACCCTTAAAAAATTTAATTAAATATTAAACGCGTTAACTTTTCATTAATTGTTTTAAAGTGGGGATTTCCATATTTTAGACGGCAGCTTTTCATCGGAGTGAAATCTAAATTTTTTGCCCCTTTTGCACGAGGGATTACCCTAACGCCCCGGCGGCCGCTATTCTTATGTGAGGATGGGAAAAATGAAGAAAAAAGTAATATGGAAGCGTTTTTATGGGCCGTTGCGGAGCACCCGCCTCAAATCCCGGCGCAGCCGTTCCTCGCTCGGCCGGATACGGAGCTCGATGCGGTCGTTTAGTGCTCGGCCTTCTTCAGTAGCGTTGGAGGCGCGCGGGGCAAAGTCACCCTTTCCCGCGGCCATCACCCGGCTCGTGCTCAATTCCATTTCGGAGGTCATCAAATCGGCAAGGGTGGCAGCGCGCATGGCGGTGAACAGCCATTTAGTGTCGATGCTGCGGCGGCGCAGGGGCGCGGAGCTCGTATGGCCGATGATAATTACTTCCAGGCCCGTGTACGGAAGGAGGAGTTTGGCGGTTTGGGCCAGCGCTTCCCGGCCAGCGCGGTGGGTCTTGCTGGTGCTGCCCCGGTAGAAGAGGAAATCGGATTGTATGCTGAGCGCGAGTTGCCCGTTGCCCAGCTCTACGGTGAAGGCGGAGGAGTCTATTGCCCAGAGCGTATCTCGTAGTTGGCTGGAGAGTTCCGTCAGCCCGCCGCTGCGGGCTTCGAGCAGGGCGCGGGCGGCTTCAATGGTGGCTTCCCGTTTGGCAATAAGCGCGTCTTTCTGCTGTAGCCGCTCGTCCAGGTTTTCTACTTGCGAAGCGGATTGCTGCTGCAGCCGCTCAATCTCGTCGTCCAGCTCAATGATGCGGTCCAGCAGATTTTTCTGGCTGCTGAGCAGGGCGGTGTTCTCCCCCCGGCGCTCGGCGGTGTCAAGGCGCAAGCTATAGACGATTTGCCGGGTGGAGTCGAGCTGGTAGGCGAGGCTGTCCGCCATCTCGTTGTAGCGCTGCACGGTGGCAAAGTGCTGCTTTTTGCTGACGCAGGCCGTAGCGAAGATCAGGGCTATAAAAAAGACAAGGTACTTCATGCCGCAGTGGTTTCTACAAAAGTGCAACAAATCCGGCAGTTCCGGAAGTGTGACTTTTTCGCTAATTTCCCATCTAACTGATAGACATAATAATCATCAACCAAAACGAAAAGCATTATGGAACTCCTGTACACTCTCATCGTCGGCGCTATTGCAGGCTGGCTGGCCGGGCAGATCATGAAAGGCTCTGGTTATGGCCTGTTGGTCAACATCATACTCGGTATCGTCGGCGCTTTCGTCGGTAGCTGGCTCTTTAGCACACTTGGCATCAGCATTGCCTCAGGTCTGGTCGGCTCCTTGATTACCGCCGTCATTGGCGCGATTGTGATATTGTTTGTCGCGAGTCTGTTCAAGTAACAGCACCTGATACATTAGCAGGCCGGCCGGCGCGCTAAATCGTCCAAGCCGGCTGCCCCTCTTCATAAGGCATACAAGGTTCGTATTTTCCTGGTATTGGCAGGAAGGCTGTCACTTCTTTGCCAATTGTCTCGGAAGTAAAGTAGCCCATCAGTACCAGCCCTTTCAGCCGCAGGAAGATAGGATGCTGCTCTTCTTCCAGTCCTGGGTTCAACCCTGTGATCTTCCGCGCCCGTTCGTCCACGGCGTTCAGGAAGGCGAGGCGTTGCTCTTGGGTGCAATCGACAAACGTTTTGCCATATTCCGTTTTACAGTCGGCAAGCAGTTGCTCCAGCCCCTCGCGGAATTCCCCTTGCTCTTCCTGCGTCAGGCAGATATGGGCGTACTGATCGATAAATTGGGGCACCCCTACATCGCTAGCACCCGGCGTATCCGTGGCGGGCAGTATGGTGTCGCTGATTTCGGTGATCGCTGCCCCTTGCTCTTCTGTAAAAAAGGAAGGCGACCAGGACTCGGTAGCGCTGTTGGCATCCCGTTGGCAGCTTTGCCATACCGCACCCACGGCGGAGGCGGAAATGGCGTACCCGGTAATCAGGGCGGCTTGCTTGATAGCGGTTCTGCGGTCCATAATACTAGAGGTTCATTTTTTTCATTTCCTGCACGGCGTAATCGGCCGCGCGGGCGGTCAGTGCCATGTAAGTGAGTGAAGGGTTCTGGCAGGCGGCGGAGGTCATGCAGGCCCCGTCCGTGACGAAAACATTGGGGCAGTCCCAGACTTGGTTCCACTTATTCAGCACGGATGTCTTGGGGTCGCGGCCCATGCGCGCGGTGCCCATTTCGTGTATGCCCAGCCCGGGCCAAGAACCCGCGTCGAAGGTGCTCACCTCCTTGAAGCCAGCCGCTTCCAGCATTTCGGCGGCATCGATCATCATATCCTCCCGCATTTTTCTCTCGTTCTCCTTGAATTCCGCGTCGATGGTGAGGGTTGGCAGGCCGTGCTTGTCGCGCACCGCTTCGTTCAGCGTCACCTTGTTTTCGTAGTAGGGCAGGCACTCGCCGAAGCCCGTCATACCCAGCTGCCAAGGGCCGGGCAGGATCAGCTGGTCTTTGAAATCGGCCCCCAGGCCTTTGTCCATTTCTTTAATGCCGCGCGTCCAGTTTTGCCGGCTGGCGCCGCCCTGATAGCCGAAGCCACGCAGGTAGGCCTTGCGCTGGCTGGCTTTGTCCAGGTTGCGGAAACGTGCCAAATAGAAACCGGTGGGGCGGCGGCCGCTGTAGTATTTGTCGCCGAAGTCGTCGTGTATGCCCGTGGCGCCCGCGCGGAAGTGGTGGTCCATCAGGTTGTGCCCGAGCTGCCCACTGCTGTTGCCTAGCCCATCCGGGTGCGCGTCGCTCTTGGAATTCATAAGTATGAAGGTTGACCCCAGGGCGGAGGCGCACGAGAAAATCACGCGGGCGTAGAACTCCAGGCTTTCCCCCGTTTCTGCATCGAGGACCCGTACGCCGGTTGCCCGCTTGTTTTCTGGATCGTAAATAATGGAATGCACTACGGAGTGGGGCCGGATAGTCAGATTGCCGGTAGCTTCTGCAGCGGGCAGGGTAGCGGCATTGCTGCTGAAGTAAGCGCCATAAGGGCAGCCCCGCATGCAGCGGTTGCGGAATTGGCATGCGCCCCGCCCGTGAATAGCTTGGGTGAGGTTGGCGGTGCGGCCGATGGTGAGTGTACGGCCAAAGGCTTTTTGGATCTGCTCGCGGGCGTGCTGCTCCACGCAATTGAGCGCGATCGGGGGTTGAAACTTGCCATCGGGCAGGTGGGGTAAGCCCTCGGCTTGCCCTTGTATGCCGGCAAACTGCTCTACATAATCATACCAAGGCGCAAGGTCCGCATAGCGAATCGGCCAGTCCACGCCGTGCCCGTCTTTGGCGTTGGCCTCAAAATCCAGGTCGCTCAGCCGGTAAGAATGCCGCCCCCACATGATGGAGCGCCCGCCGACGTGGTAGCCGCGTATCCAGTCGAAGCGCTTGACTTCGGTGTAAGGGTGCTCCGTGTCTTTTACCCACCAATGCTTGGTAGAGGGGCGCATGGTATAGCCGGTGCGGCTTTGTTTTTGGTAATCTTTCAGTTCTTCCGCAGAGAGCCGGTTGCGGTTGGGCAGTTCCCAGGCCTCCTTCATCGCTGTGGGGTAGTCGCCGTGGCGCACCATGCGGCCCCGCTCAAGCACTAACGTTTGCAGCCCTTTTTCGCAGAGCTCTTTGGCCGCCCACCCGCCGCTGATGCCCGATCCGATGACAATCGCGTCGTAAGTGGCCGATGCTTGGCCTTTAGCGTTGAAATACATTGTATCTTCGTCTTTTAAGTTTGGAAACGCTGGTGGTTATTAGGGACGGGGCTAAAGTATCAAAAAAAATTGTCCGACTGTGGGTATACTCGAAATTATGAACGGCAAATTACACGCTGACGGCCAAAAGCGGTGGCGGCGATTTATGCAAACGGCTTTGTTCGTCTTAGCCAGCCAGATGTTGATGGCCTCATTGGCGGAAGCCCAGACCTTTTACATCCTGACCCAAGGCAACCGCTTGTCTACCATAAACATGGAAACCTGCGATAAGACCTTCATTACCACCATCAACACACCAAATACCCTTACCGATATCGCTTTCACGCCGGATGGCAAGCTGTGGGGCGTCAACGGGCAGGGGCAGGTTTACGAAATTGTGCCCGCTAACGGCAATACTAGCTTTGAGGGTTTAGTCAACGAAGGCAACCCAGATTTCATAACGAGTTTGGTGGGCGGCGAGGACGGATTGCTTTATTCAGCCGGGGGCGGCGGCAATATCTATGCCTTTAACCCTGAAGATGGCACGGGTATTTACCTGGGTAATGCCGGGTACGGTGCTTCTGGCGATTTGACTTTTGCCAATGGCCAACTGGTTATGGCGGCCTATGGCAATCAAATGGTAACAGTCGACCTAGAAAACCCGAGCAACAGTACCCCGCTGCTGAGTTTTTCGACGAGTTCGCCGGTCTTTGGTGTCGTTACCATTGTAGAGGGCTGCGACGAAAGTTACACCTACGCCAGCAGTTCCGATGATGTGGGGCGCATCTACGCTATCAATTTTGAAACCGAAACCCTGACCCTGACTTGCCAGGCCAACGAGCGCATATACGGGGCGGCTAGCGAGCTGGAATTCCGGGCTGCCTCACCCATGCATATCGATACCATTTACACCCAGCCTTCTGTCTGCTCTGGAGCTAACGGTTCAATTATCATAGCCGCCTCTAGCGGCAACGGCGGACTGGCCTATAGCTTGAATAACACGGACTTTCAAGACAGCTACACCTTTACCAATTTGGCTCCTGGCCCTTATACCGTATACGTCAGGGATAGTCTCGGCTGTATGGCCGAAGCAGATGTTGAACTGCCAGCTTCCGGAGTCCCCGAACTGACGCTAGAAGCGGCCCCTACTCGCTGTGGCGCGGCCAACGGAGCTATCACAGCATTTGTAGAAGACGGGCAGCCGCCTTACAGCTACAGCCTCAATGGGCAAGCAGCACAGGGTACACCAGACTTTGACGACTTAGCAAGCGGCAATTACACTTTGCAAGTGGAAGACGCCCAAGGCTGTACAGCCGTAGAGAACATAACCGTTGCCGGCAGCAGCCCCTTGCAGCTGCAGGTGGAAGCCGTACCCTGTGGGGAGGGACAGAGCATCCTCCGTATCGACGCAGCCGGTGGAAGCGGCGCGGGGGTACAGTACCAATTGGATGAAAGCGCACCGCAGTCTCCTTCCGTATTTGAGGGGTTAGACCCTGGCAGTTACGCGGTAAGCGCTACGGACAGCGATGGCTGCACGGCTGAAGTGCAGGCAAGCATCCCGGAAGCTATTGCCTTGCAGGTAGCCTTGGAAATGCTTCAGCCTTGTGGGCCCGGGCAAAGTGCTTTTACCGCCACTGCTTTGGGCGGGGCAGCGCCGATAAGGTATCAACTCAACGACGAGCCCCCCAAGTCATTTGCCCGTTTTGAAGGCTTATCGGCTGGCGAATATACTTTGCAGGCGGTTGATGCCAATGGTTGTACTTCCGCCCCCTTGCAAGTCGGCATCCCCGAGGTTTCCCCCTTGGCCGTAACGGCCACAGCCACGCAGCCTGACCGCTGCGCCAATCAGGATGGCCAAGCGGAAATCAATGCTAGCGGGGGGACGCCGCCTTATCAATATGCATTGGGCACGCAGGGGCAGCCTACTGGCCTTTTTACACAGCTCTCCGCCGGTCCAGTTACCGCCACGGTAGTCGACAGTAATGGCTGTATTGCCAGGGATAGCTTGACCATCCCAGCCCTTTGCCCGATTTACATACCTACCGCTTTTTCACCTAATGGCGATGGCCGCAACGACCGCTTTGCCATTTCTTCCGGCTTGCCATTCCAGATAGGGGCGTACCGCATTTACAACCGCTGGGGTGGCCTGGTGTACGAGGTTGAAGACTTTTCCTCCCTTGATATCCAACGCTTCTGGGATGGGCAGTACGCCAGCCGGTTGGCCAATGCGGGCTTGTACGTTTACCAAATTGAGGTAATCAACGCGACGGGTGAACGGCAACTCCTTCACGGGGAGGTGATGCTGGTGCGGTAGGTGGAATTACGGATACACTTCCTGCTCCACCTCTTCTCCCGAAAACGCCATGCGATAGTACAGCCCCGCGGCCACACCGAACACAAAGCCGCCGATGTGCGCCCACCAAGCGGTACCGCCCCCGCTGCTTTCTACCTGTAGCGAGGCCCAGCCGCTGCTCCACTGCATCCATATCCAAATGCCCAAAAAGAGAAAGGCTGGCACCCGGAAGATAAGGAAGAAGAACCAAAGCTTGATGCGGGAGGAAGGAAACATGACGAGGTAGGCACCCATTACCGCTGACAAAGCGCCGCTTGCGCCTACGGTAGGCACCGCGCTATCCAGGTTGAACCAAATGTGCGCCGCGTGGGCCGCCAAGCCGCCTAGAAAGTAAAAGATGAAGAAGCGGAAATTGCCAATGGTCGCCTCGATATTGTCGGCGAACACCCACATGAAGAGCATATTGCCGAAGATATGGCCAAAGCTGCCGTGCATGAACATGCTGGTGAAGAGCGTCCATAAATGTTGCCCCTGCATGATCTCGGCGGGTACCGCAGCGTATTCGGCCACCAGCATGCCCGGCGATTGCAGCTGGTAAACGAAAGCCAGCACATTAAGGGCAATGAAGCTGTAGCTAAATAAGGGGTAGTAGCCGCCTTTCACTTGGTCGTCGCCGATGGGAAGTAGCATAGTGGATGGGTTATATCGCTTCTACAACGACAGTGATAACGTAGTCTTCCATGCGGATGTTTTGCCCGGCCTTCGGGTAGGGCTCGACTTTCTGCAGCCGGTAGATGTAGCCGCCGAGGCTTTGCTGAGCGGCTTCGGGCTGCTCGGGGTGCAAGGCCAGCTTCACTGATTCCCGGCCGTCTTTGCCGATGCTGAGCTGTATGCCTACCTGCCCTTCCCAAATACAGTTGGTGTACTCCGGGCAGCGGGAGTCTTCCGTTACTGATACGAACTGCATGACGTCGTGGGGGGAAGTGGCCCGCCCGCCCAGTTCCAGGCGGATGGGATCGCCGAGTTGGTATTGGTTATTGCTGTCGCAGGTAGCAGCACCCAACAGCAGCGCGAGTCCAGTGATCAAAATGAGATGCTTCATAATTCTTTTCGTTTTGTATGGGATTACTGCGAGGCGTAGGCCCGGAAATAGAGGCACTCCTCTAGTATACGTTGGTAATAGTCTGTATTGCGGTAGTTTTCCACCAGCAGCTCGAAGTTCTCGAAAGTCTGCTGTGCACCGGGGCGCCAGCGGTTGACGTAGTATTCGTTGCGCTCGCATTTGGCGGCCCAGAAGGTAGCTTGCGCCCCTAGTTCCAGGCTGTCGGTAGCCAGTCGGGCCCGCTCGAAAAACAGCCGGGCCCGGGAGCAGTCGAAGTGCTCAGCGTTGCCGTAAGGGTATACAGGGTGCGGCACCACGTTATCGCCGTCCCGCAGGTAAGCCGTGCGCAAGCTAGCCCCGCTTCGGTAAAAGTCCTGTACCTGCCAGGCTTGCCCAAAATAAGTAATATTGTACAGGGCCAGGCCGATTTGGAAGTTCAACACGCCTACGTTGCCAGTCCCTGCTTTCGCCTGGTATTCTTTGTCGAGCAAGGCTTCCAGAAACTCGCCTTTGTTATAAGTGAGTACGTCAGACGGCAAAGGTTGGTGCACCCGTTCGTTTTCCCAATCGACAAAGGGGTTGTACTGCCCAAAATTGTCCCAGTCGACCCGGTCCATGCGCTTCAAGGTCTCCAGTGCGGCTTCAAACTTGTACTGCTTCATGAGGTAGCTGGCCTTCATATTCAGCAATTGCTGCAAGACGGTCGAGTCGCCATCGGCAATAAATCCCGCTTCCATTTCGGAAGGTTCCTCCAAGCGGCAGAGGCGGAGCAGCTCTTCCACCATCTTGGGTTTTATATTAGGTTTGAGGTAGTCGAAGGGGTACTGCATGAGAAAGGCTTTCCCCTCCTGATCAGTTTGTTGGTAAAGCTCGGTCAGCTTGTCGCGCAGGAAATCTTCAAAGTCGGGAAGGCGTTTGTAGACATCATTGGTGCGTTGCAGCCGGGCGAGCTTGTTTTCGGTCTCCTTGTCTATATCTTCTAGGGTGTTGATGTACAGGGCCAGCTCAAAAGCATCTAGTTGTTCTTCCAACAACCTAGGCATACGCAGTTGCCGGGCGGCCTCAAACGACTTGCGGGCGTCGTAAAAATTACCGGCCAGCATAGCGAGGTAGCCCTGCATGCTGCGCCAGAGGGCTTTGTCTTCTATCACCCCCTCCTTCAGTACCTGCGTGACGAAAGTTTGCAGGTCGACAACTCGCCTTCCAGCGTCAGAGCTAGGTACGCCGTAGTAAAATTTGTTCTGCCGTCGGTTGTTGTTGAAAGACAAACCAAGCAGGTCTCGTTCTAGCCGGCGGACTTCCCGCACCAGTAGCAGATGGAGGTACGGGCTGGACGGGTCGTTTTCATAGATGTTTTCCAACTCCACCAGCAAGCGGCTGTCGGGGAAATTGGCGCGGATGACGTACAGGGTTGCTTTTTCTTCCGGGGTCCTGCAAAGGGCAAGGCAGTCCGCCCACTCTTGGTCGGTACGGATGTCAAAGCTGTGGTAGTAGGCTGTTTGCTTACTCGGGCAGCGGTCGAAGAGGCGGGAGAAAATATAGGAGGCCTCCACCCGTTGCCCCAACGCCATCAGTGCCCCGGCGCGGTGGCCTTCTATCCAGTCCTCGATGATGCTAGGGTCGTTGTCCGTTTTGCGAAGCAGTCTCTTGTGCAGTTTCAGCACCCGCTCGTACTGCCGGCTGTAGTGCGCTAAGCGGATGATTTGGTAGACGTAGCGTAGGCGGATGTAGTGGGATTTCGTTTGCTCGAATTCATCCAGGCCCCTTTCGATCAGCGCATCCATTTCGCGGTACATGGTCTGCGGTCTCTCCCAAGGATCGAGGCGGGTGACGTAGCGTTCGCAGTTCTTGGCGTAGATGAGGTAGTCTACGGTTTCGGTGCATTCGTTGCGTTTCAGATAGGTGGCGAAGGAGTTTTCCCGCATGAGGTAACCCAGTGGGTTAGACGGATTGCGGATGGCGCTGCGCAGTTCTCGCAAATCATCTTTAGTGGTTTGGTACACCAGCGCGGCAATGTCCCGGACTGCCGGGATTTCGCAGAAGCGCTCGTGCCATTCATCTACATTGCCTTTGATCTGCGGGCTGCCTTGCTGCTGGTAGTATTCTTCCAGCTCTTCAATATCCACAAAAAGCTGGGAGCCGGGAATTTGCGGGCCGACGAGGTAGGGGTTGAGAAAGCTGTAGCCCCGGAACGGCGGCCGGTTGTCGCTGCACCGCTGTGCATGCAGCTTGCCCCAGACGAAGCAGCTGGCCAGGAGAAGCAGAAGGAAGGAAGGGTGGCGCATGGCTCAGTTTTCTTGTAAAAGTAGGCAGTAATCCTCAGCGGCCCAAGCGGTGGGTCTCGTGCGGGTAGCCATTGTCTTCTTCGATAGGCTCCACGAGCAGCACGCGGTCTTCCAACACCCCGACTACTCTCACGGCGTCGCCAGCTTTCAGCTCGGTGCCGGCGGTCATGGCTTCCAGTTCGTAAGGCAAGCCGCGCATGTCCAAGTGGACTTTGCCAAAACCATTGCGGTGGGAAGGCACGGTGTGCAGTACCCGGCCCGTAGTCTTGACGATGCGTTCCGTGTTGATTTTGTTGGAGCGGGGGGCGAGGCGCAGCAGCATCAGCGTGATAGCCTTGGCGGTCACGGCGGCGATGAAGCCAGCGGCACCGCCCAGTAGCAGAACCAGTAGCGGGCTTTTGATATAATAGGAAGCTAGCAGCCCGATCCAACCAAAAAACGTAAGAAAAGCCAAGATGGTCCGGGGGTTAAGCACCTTGGCAAAGCGGGCGTTGGTCTCCGCTTCGCTTTCCGGCTGCAGCAGGCTCAGGACGATCAGGATAACGAGCAGTAAGCTGCTGGAAACCGCCACTAGCCATAAGCTTTGTTGGAGCAAGCTGAGTTGCTCCCACCAGTCTGCCAATAATACTCCGGGCATGCTGTTTACGTTGAATGACCTGTCGCTTTTGCCGGCTACTGCCGTTACGCAAAAACTAAAGGTTGTGCTATTTACGCAATATTAAGCTGCAGCAAGGAAGGCAGCAACATAGATCGACAAAACCTGCCACTTTTTCGGCGAAAGCTTGAACGGGGGCGTACTACAAAAGCCCGAAGCAGCGGGTGGAAATTTAAAGCAACTTCCGTTTCGGCCCGGCCATTTTCCCGGTAACAAGTCTAATCTTTGTACCTTTGCGCCTTATCCAAACCACAGGCAAATGAGCAACAGTATAAGGTCAGAGGTTAAACTCTTTTCAGGGACCACTTCCAAGTATTTATCCCAAAGCATAGCCGATTACTACGGGCACCCGCTAGGGGATATCACCGTGCATCAATTCAGCGATGGCGAGATGCAGCCGGTGATCAACGAGTCCGTGCGGGGGGCGTATGTCTTCTTTATACAGTCCACCTACCCGCCCACGGAAAACCTGATGGAGCTGTTGCTCATGATAGACGCTGCGCGCCGGGCATCCGCCGGTTATATCACAGCCGTAATGCCCTACTTTGGCTATGCCCGTCAGGACCGTAAAGACAAACCACGCGTACCGATTTCGTCTAAACTGATCGCCAACCTCCTGCAGGCCGCCGGCGCCGACCGCGTGATGACGATGGATTTCCACGCCGACCAAATCCAGGGTTTTTTCGACATACCGGTAGACCATCTCAAGAGTGAGGCCATCTACATCCCTTACTTGCAGGATATCGATCTGGACAACGTGATCTTCGCCGCCCCGGATGTAGGCGGCGTCAAGCGGGCGCGGACCTACGCCAAGCACTTTGCCAAGCCCTTGGTTATTTGCGACAAGTACCGCAAGCGGGCCAATGAGGTGGCCGAGATGACCGTGATCGGCGACGTGGAAGGCGCGAATGTTATTCTGGTGGACGACTTGGTGGACACGGCGGGCACGCTTTGCCGGGCCGCTGGCATCCTTATGGAAAGAGGGGCCAAAAGTGTTCGTGCCATGTGTACCCACCCGGTATTGTCTGGAAAAGCCTACGAGCGTATCGAAGACTCTCAGCTCGATGAATTGCTGGTGTGCGATACCATCCCACTTAAGCAGGAGTCCGAAAAAATCAAAGTGCTCAGCGCGGCCAAGCTGTTTTCCCGGGCTATACGGAATACGCATGAGCATCGGTCTATTTCGGCACTGTTTGTAGAAGGCTGAAGGAAATCGGAAATCGGAAATGGGAAATGGGAAATCGGAGGTGGGAAATCGGAAACTTGCCCTGAAGGCGAAACGACCGCAGGGAGTGAAGTCCTTTAGGGTGGGAAATGGGAAATGGTAAACTTGCCCTGAAGGCGAAACGACCGCAGGGAGTGAAGTCCTTTAGGGTGGGAAATGGGAAATGGGAAACTTGCCCTGAAGGCGAAACGACCGCAGGGAGTGAAGTCCTTTAGGGTGGGAAATCGGAGGTGGGAAATCGGAGGTGGGAAATGGGAAATGGGAAATGGGAAATGGGAAATGGGAGGTGGGAAATGGGAAATGGGAAATCGGAGGTGGGAAATCGGAAATGGGAAATATCTCCGACTTCCAACTTCCAACTTCCGACTTCCGACTTCCAACTTCCGACTTCCAACTTCCATCTCCAACTTCCGACTTCCAACTTCCAACTTCCATCTCCAACTTCCGACTTCCAACTTCCATCTCCAACTTCCGACTTCCAACTTCCAACTTCCAATCTCCGACTTCCGACTTCCGACTTCCAACTTCCGACT
>JAAAOU010000128.1 GCA_009908745.1 Bacteroidota bacterium | reverse complement strand
GTACTGCCGGGTTGCGAATCGCGACAGGAGCTATGCAGCCGTTACCCTCAGCGTTAACGGGTTCCGCTTAGCCCAGGACTAACTCTATGGCTCCATGCTGCCAGCCCTGTGGGCGGCAGCATGGAGTACTTACTCTTTTAACCTTTTTCAATTTTACCTTCCGCGTCAGCGGAAATTTTTTTCGAAAAAGGCAGGTTTTTTTATCTTTAGGGAATATAGGGGGAAATGTGCGTCGGCTGTGCCCGTCGGGTGTTGCGCGGCGGTTCGTGGAACAATAATACAAGGAACTGCCGGGTTGCGAATCGCAACAGGAACAATGCAACCAATACCAACAACAATAACGGGTTCCGCTTAGCCCAGTACAATGCAAAAGATTGCTTTTGGCCGGCTTCCGCGCGGTTACGGCTTCGTGGAGTGCGCCTTTTTAATTGTCCAGCATTTCGTCCTGTGTAGCCCTGTATTGCTGCCAAACAATACAAACCGTCCGGGCAGGGTTGGTAGGTTTAGCCGAAGGTGCTGCCTGGCCTATGGCGACAGGGGCTTGGGCCAAAAGGACTCAAGCCGCTGTCACTTTTTTAAGCCAGCCACCTACCGACCTACCGATCGCCTGTACCTGCTCGAACAATTGCTGGTAGCCGTTAGAATTATAGAAACCGAGCTCGTAGGCCATTCTCAGCAAAAAGCGTAGCTGTTCTAACTGGATGTTTATCTCTCGCAATTGATCGGCTTTTTTGTCGGTAGGCAGGTAAGCGGCACGAATTAGGTTTTCGAGTATTTGGGTATTTAAGCTTTGTAAGCGATCTCCCAACATATGTTGCTGCCGTCGAGGAAAATGCTGATTGCGTTTAATAATTTCTTTGAGTAGATCATATTGGAGTTGTACAACTCTTGCTTTAGCCATTATGAAACGAATTGGTGGATTATATCCTGGTATATGTGCTTTCAATAACTTATTAGTGGCCTTCCAAAAGGCCCGAAAAGGTAAGCGTTCTCATCCGAACGTAATCCATTTTGAGTATCATCTTGAACATGAAATTTTGGCTTTAAAAGAGGAATTGGAAGCAGAGACCTATCAACCCGGCCCTTACCGGACTTTTATGATATATGATCCTAAGGAAAGGATGATTTCCGCTGCTCCTTTCCGAGATCGAGTGGCGCATCACGCCCTTTGCAACGTCATAGAACCATTGCTGGATAAAACGTTGATTTACGATACCTACGCCAATCGGAAAGGGAAAGGTACGCATGCGGCTATTAAGCGCTGCCAACAATTTGTACGCCGGTATCCCTTTGTGCTTAAAGCGGATATCCGGAAGTATTTCCCTAGTATTGACCACCAAATTTTGAAAAACTTACTGATCAATAAAATTAAATGCCGATCTACGCTTCAACTCATCGATAAGATCATTGATAACTCGAATCCTCAGGAACCGGTCGAGGACTATTTTCCCGGCGATGATCTGTTTGACGTCAATCGCCGCCGGGGATTGCCAATGGGCAACCTGACCAGCCAGTTTTTCGCCAATTATTATCTATCCCCCTTCGACCACTTTGTCAAAGACGAACTAGGTGTCAAAGGATACGTGCGCTACGTTGATGACTTTGTATTGTTTGGGGCTTCCAAAGCTCATTTGCGTGAAAGGCTAGGACAGCTCAATGGCTTTTTAGCAGACAAACTCCGGCTTCGTCTGCATCCTAAAAAGTCAGTGATTTTTCCTACCGATGTTGGTGTCCCTTTCTTGGGACAACGCATTTTCTCTTCCCACCGGCTCATCCGCAAGGAAAACCTGAAACGGGCGAGAAAAAGGACGGAAAAGCGGCTGAAAGCTTTTCATGATCACACCCTTTCGCCGGATAAGCTAGAAGAACAATTCAACAGTTACCTTGGGCATATCCGGCAGGCGGACACCTGGCATTTAGAGCAAAAACTTTTTCGCCAACTGCGGTTTGGTGATCAGATTCCTTTGTTTGTAACTTCGAAGGGTAGCTGGAAAGTGTTAGTAGATCGTGGTCCATTTGGAAAACCTGCCTTCGAGCATCCCATAACGCTACAACAACACAAAATCAAACTTCCATGAAATACCCGTTGGTGTCCTTCATATTGTACCTATTGGTAAGCCTCCCCCTTTCCGCCCAGGACCTCGCCGAGACGCTCCGCTCCAACGTCGCCGCCGTTGAAGCTACGCTGGCTGACGGTTCCCCACAGTACGGCTTCGCCTTCATCACTGGGGTACGCAACGGCAAGCTATACTTGGCCACAGCCCGCCATGTGGTGGAAGACGGCGGCTATGGCAATAGCGAGCCGGAAGTGCGGGTGCAGTTTTACCAGGAGCTCGATTGGCAGGGGGCGCGGGTCATCCGCAGTAATCGGGATTTTGATATTGCGGTGCTGGAAGTGGCGCTGCCGCCCGGTTTGCAGTGGGAGCCCGTCTGCCTGGGGCTGGCCCCCGGCCGCGGGCAGACCGTCAGCTTTGTCGGGCGCAATGGGCAGTGGTACGTGCCGGTAGGGCCCGCGCTGGGCGCCATCAACGCCGTGCGCGACGATCGCATCTATGCCGATATCAACTCCATACAGCCGGGTACTTCCGGCGCGCCCCTGCTTAACGAAGACGGCATCATCGG
>JAAAOU010000330.1 GCA_009908745.1 Bacteroidota bacterium | reverse complement strand
AGCCAAGCAGAGCGCTTCTACGGCACCGACTGGCGGGACCAACAACTGCTGGGCAAGACCCTGCGCACGGGAGAACAAGACTACACCATCACTGGTATCATTGAAGACCTGCCGCCTAATGCGCACTACGACTTCAGCATCGCCCTGCACAAGGAGAAAATCGACTACTGGGGCTCCCGCACTTACCTCAAGCTGGAGAAAGGTGCCGACTGGGAGGCAGTCCGGCAGCGGCTGGACGACAACATGGCGAGTATCAACACGCGTTTGTCAGAAAGCGAGCTATTTGGCGGCAGCATACTACAGCCGATTACCTCTATCCACCTGAATTCGGATATGCTATACGAGCTGAAGCCGCCCGGAGACAAGCGGTATTTGTACATCATCGGCATTATCTCGGGCATTATCCTGCTGCTGACGGTCAGCAATTACACCAATTTGTCTATCGCCATGAATGCCGGCCGTTCCCGCGAGATCGGCATGCGGAAAATACTGGGGGCGAGTGAGGGGCAGATTTCCAATCAATTCATCATGGAGTCGCTCTTCCTCAGCTTGCTGACGCTGCCGGTGGTGGCGCTTGGCTTGGGGTGGCTGGTGCCCCGTTTCAACGACTTCATGGGTACGGGGCTCAGCGTGGACATCGCAGACAATCCGCTGCTGTTGCTGACCTTGCTCGGCGTGGGGCTGGGCGTGGGGCTGTTGGCCAGCTTGTACCCGGCGGTATTTTTGGCCCGGCACCGCATTATCAATCTTTTTCGAGGCAATGTGGCGAGGGACAGCACAAGCGGCTTTTCCACCCGTAAGGCTATCATCAGCTTTCAGTTCATGCTGCTGATCGGCCTGTGCAGCCTCACGCTGCTGGTCAATCAGCAACTGCGCTATATCCAAGAGGCCGACCTGGGCTTTGACAAAGACCAGGTGCTCTACGTCAACCTCTCGGAAGACAGCTCCAAGTTTGAGGTGTTCCGGAACGAGCTGCTCAAGATACCGGAGGTGACAGGCGTCGGCTCGGGCAGCCCGCTGGGGCGCAACCCCTTTAACCAAACAACCTACAAACTGGTGGGGACGGCAGAGGTCTACGACGATGCCTACGATATCTCCTTGGATTACAGCGCGGTGGGCTTGCTCAACATAGAAACGAGCGTGCCCCAATACATCGAACACCCGGAAGACGCGCCAAAGTCGGTGGTCCTCATCAACGAAACGCTGACGGAAAAACTGACCCAACGTTTTGACTTGGAGCGAAGGGAACTCATCGGTAAAACCATTATCGAGGAGCCCGAGTACACGGACGAAGAGACGGGCGAAGTTGGTTTCCCCTTCACCATCGCTGGCACCTTCAAAGACATCAACATGTTCTCCCTGCGCGAGCGGATCACGCCCATGTTTTTGACCGTATACAAAGACCCCGGCTATGTACGCTGGGCGTCTATCGGTTTCCGGGGGGCCGCCCCTTCTGCCGTACTCGAAAAAGTCAAGCAGACCTACCACGGGCTGGGCTTGGACAAGACGTTCATCCACAGCTTCCTCTCCCAAAACATCGAGGAGCTGTACCAAAAGGAACGGCGCATTGCCCAACTGAGCATCTACTTCAGCCTAGTCGCTTTTTTGGTAGCGGTCATTGGCCTGATCGCGCTGACGGCCTACCTCACCACGTTGAAGCGCAAGGAAATCGGCATACGCAAAATTCTGGGGGCCAGTCAGCGGGATATTCTGCTCCGCTTCAACCGGGAATATCTGGGCTTGATTGGACTGGCGCTGCTCATTGCTGCCCCGCTCACTTACTGGAGCATTCAGCATTGGCTGTCGGGCTTTGCTTACCGCATTACGGTCAACCCGGCGGTGTTCCTCCTCGCTGGCTTGATCACCCTGCTGATCGCCGTGGGCGCGGTGAGCTTGATGGTGGTGCGGGTGCTGCGCTCGGCACCGGTGCGGGCGTTGCGGGAGGAGCAGTGAGGTTAGGTTAAGGTCGAGGTTGAGACATATACGGCATGTTCGCTCGCCGCGCCAGCAAGCTGGCTTTCTGCAGCACACTGTATCGCAAATTGCCATTTCATTCTTAGGAGTGCTATTTATGTTCCCAATTGATCAATTTGCCATGAACAGCTTGCTGTTCCCTCCGTGCGAACACGTCAGCTTTGCCTCAACCTTAACCTCAGCCTCAACCTTGCTTGCTGGCTTTCGGCGGCACTCGTTTTGCAAACCGATGACTTACTCTTTGAAACACCCAAGATTTAAAAATCTTCCGCTATGAAAAAACTAGTAACTGTACTTATATGCTGTTTGACCAGCAGTATCGCTCTATTCTCACAGGATAAATTGAATGCACTGTTGGATTCGCCACCTAAACTAACAATCATGAGAAACATAATCATTGTTGCTTGCACCCTATTGGCGTTCTCCTTTCGAGCAGAGGCGCAAAACAAGATTGAAAACCACCCTGAGTTCGCAGGCGTTCACGCTGCCATCACGGACTATGTCGAAGGGCTCTACGAAGCCGACTCTACTAAAATCATTCGCAGTGTACACCCCGAATTACGCAAGAGAGGCTTTTGGTATAATCGCAATCAATCTGAATGGAATGACAATTTGGATATGACTTATGATCAACTCGTTAGTTTGGCGGCCAGATGGAATCAATCGGGTGACCGCATTGATGCCGATACTCCGAAAGTCATTGAAGTTTACGATATCAATACACGCACTGCGGCAGGGAAACTAATCGCTGAATGGGGCATGGACTATTTTCAGTTGGCAAAAATTGATGGCAAATGGATGATCATAAATGTACTGTGGCAATCGCTTTCTGAGACGGATTAAGGTGGGTTGAAGTGGGATACTTGCTTTTCAGCATAATAGGGATGGGGCAAAACAGGGCGTTTTCTGTTTGTTTTTCCCTCTATGCTGAATAGTTACGAATGAAAAATGCTTGTCGTGTAGGGAGCTTTGCTATCCTTCACGGTAAAAGTTGGGCGTGTTCGCCAACAGAGTTGATATTGACCAGCGCCTGGCTGTTGTAGAGTCAGAAGATTTTGAGGTAGACACTATTATCTGGAAAAGCCCATTTTGCTTTGCAAGCTACGGCGGGCAGAGAAGACGAGTGGGGCGTATTTGCCAATTGTGCTAACAAGCTAGATTTAACTGTTAGCAGTATCCGCCGATGCATTGATTCTTAGTGGCGCAGGCACCGCGCGTGCTGCCTGCTTTGTTTTTTGTGTTTAAACTTGCATCAAACAAATAAAATGTTTATTTTAGGGGGTATAATTACTCTTCTCTATTATGCCCCAGAACCTAGACATACACCAGCCGGACGACCGCTTTTTCCGGGAAGCCATGAGCGACCCTGAGGTAGCCAAGAATTATATACAGCACTTTTACCCGGAAATCGCCCATATTGCAGCCCTCGAAAGCCTCCGGCTGGAAAACAGCGTCAGCATCCGCCCCAACCTGAAACAATTCGAAGCAGACGTGATTTACCGCTGCCGGTTCGAAGGGGAAAAAGAGGCTCATTTCTACTTCTGCCTGCTGTTCGAGCACAAGTCTAAACCCGATAAGTATGTGGCGGTGCAAGTCGGGCTTTACATCATGGAGCTTTTGTCCAGCATGGTGAAAAAGCAGGGCCGGAAATTGGAGCCGGTACTGCCCCTCATCTTTTATAATGGCAAGGGAAAGTGGGTGCCGCAAACATTGGGGGAGCTGTTCGAAGGGCATCCTTACCAGGGGGTTGTGGAACCCTACATCCCAAATTTCCGTTTTCTCTTTCAAGACGCCTCGCGCCTGAGCAAGGAAGAACTACTGCGCCTCGACCTCAGCTATTTTCAAAGCGCGCTGATGTCGATGGCCTTCCGGCACCGCCCGCACTTGATATTTAAGTACCTTAAGCTTATCTTTGAAGGGGCAGGGGAGAAAGAAAAGATCAGCGCAGTGACTACTTAGACCGTGTTGGGACTTTAGTAATCGGTCTGCAAACTGCACTTTTTTGCTTATACTTCGTCCCGAAAATCCTCATTTAGCTTAGGCTAAACTCCGGTTTTCGCGCCTCGTCTAACCAAAAAATTGCTAGTTTTCGACTAGAAGACCAAAATCCCAACACGGTCTTACATATTGGGCGTGACAGAGCGCTCAGAAGAACAGTTTTTGGAGCAGATTAAGGATACAGCATTTACTATAAAACCAGAAGTCATGAGCACGTTGGAGCAAATTTTGGAGAGAGGGCGCAAAGAAGGGCGCAAAGAAGGGCGCGAAGAAGGGCGCGAAGAAGGGCTGGATAAAGGCATGTACAAAAACAGCGTTTTCAACCTGCTTAAAACGGCCATCCGCTTTCCCGCATGGACAGCAGCGGAGCTTTCCGAGTTCACAGAGTTGGACCTAAGCACGGTTGCCCGATTCCTCGAAGCTGCCGATCTGGGCGAAAAAGATTTGCTGCTCGAGCACATTCGAGAGGAGCTGCTCGCCAGCATCCCGCTCACATCCGAAGAAGAAAAGAAACTGGCGCGGCTGACAGAGGAATTGGCGAGGAAAAAGGGATGAGTAGCATAAGCTGTGGAAACGCTGACCTTCCTTGCCTAATACCTATGACCTTTCATCCAGCCGATGCTCGGCACCCAACAGCCCAGAAACCTCTGCATAGCCCGATTTCAAAAAATCCGCTACAAAGGCCCGCTTGCCCGCAATGATCGTCCGGCAAAAATCATGGGGCGTGATAAAAAGCCAATCGCGCGATGGCGAAGCGATCAAATAGAGGTCTTCCACCGTAGGCAGTTCCTCCACAGCTAGGCTTCTTGTAGCTTGGGCGGCCCTGCTGCCGACCGCTGTTTGGTCGATCCCCCGCGACTTGAGGAACCGAGCAATAGCCGAGCGGACCGACTGCGGCATCCTATCCATCTCGGGCATTTCTTCCCCCCAAATACGGTTTTCAGGTTTTACGCCTCTTGACAGCGTTGACCAATTGGCCTGATCGCTAAATGGCAGGCCGTAAATTTGGTAAATGGCTTTCCAGCTGATCTCCCGCTTTGGCTGGGTTTCTCTATTATCAACTTCGGCATCCGCCGTTTCGGAGTCCTCCAAGGAGGCATCAACTAGGTTTTGCAGAGGCTGTAGTATTGCCCGCAACAACCCATCTCTGACTGCCTTTAGCGGCTTGTCAATCTGACTTCCAGTGTAACCATAAGCCCGCAGTTTCTGGGCGATCAACTCCTCCAAATTGTAGCGCTCACTCTCCAAGGCCACCAACAGCCAGTCCCCAACCGCTACGCCGTACTCCTCCTTCAGCATACGGGTGACCCTCTCAGCACGCTGCCGCTTGGCCCTGATTTCCTGCTCCCACTCAAAAACTATTTCTCCCGCCGGAATACGGTAGGGGTGGTAAATCAACGCGTAAGCTTCAAACACCGGGGGCACCGCATGCTTGATCCGGAATCCAGTTTTCTGTATGCCTCCGTCTGTTTTTACTGTATTGGCTCTTATCCAAGAACTGACTGTATCCATAAACCTGTTTGAACTAACCATTTATAATGCAGCTTTTAAGCTCGCAAGCAAAAATATAGGCTTCGGCTTAAATTTGGATTTCAAATTCCCTTCTCCCTTAATTTTCGTATCTTTCAACAACAATTCAATCTGCAAAATTCCTAACAAAACGTATTATGAAACCTTACCTTCTCCTTATCGCTTCCATCGCTCTGCTCCTGAGCAGTTGCCAGTCCACGCCGGACGAGGCTGCAAAGGGTGGAGAAGAACTGCAACAATACACCATCGAGCAATTCATGGGCAATACTTCCTACCGGGGTGGCGCCTTCTCCCCGGACGAGCGCACGCTGCTGGTCACGAGCGACGCCTCCGGTATTTTCAACGCCTACGCCATACCCGTGGTGGGTGGCGAACCGACGGCACTGACACAATCGGACTCCTCCTCGGTCTACGCCATTTCCTACTTCCCGGAAGACGAGAGGGTGCTGTTCCGGATGGACGACAACGGCAACGAGATTTTCCACCTCTTCGTGCAGGGCCTGGATGGCCAGGTGACAGCCCTTACGCCCGACTCCTCCGCCCGCGCCAGCTTTTACGGCTGGGCACGGGACGAGAAAAGCTTTTACTACGGTTATACCAAGCGCAATCCCCGCCTGACGGATATCTACGAAATGGATATTGAGACCATGACGCCCAAGATGATTTACCAAAACGACGAAGCTTACTCCTTCGGCGGCATCTCCGGCGACGAACAGTATATGGTGCTGATCAACCCGATCAATACCAACGACAACGAGCTGTTCCTCTATAGCTTCGCGGACGAAAGCATGGCCAAAATATCCGAGGAGCAGGCTAAATACCTGCCGGCGGACTTCAGCGTGGACAGCAAATCCCTATACTACCTGACGGATGCCGGGGCGGAATTCCAGTACTTGATGCGCTACGATATCGCTACCGGCGAACGCGAGAAAATACTGGAAGCCGACTGGGATATCAGCTACGCCTACTTCTCCCGCGATGGTAAATACCGGGTTGTGGGCATCAACCAAGACGGGCAGACGGTGGTGGAAGTCACCGATGTGGAAAGCGGAAAAGCTGTTGATTTTCCGGCCTTTGAAAACGGCAATATCACCTCCGTCAACATCTCCGACAGCGAGGAGCTGATGCGCTTTTACGTAGGCAGTTCCTCCTCCCCCAGCAATTTGCATGTGTACAACTTTGAAAGTGGCGAGCACCGGCAACTCACGGACGCCCTCAATCCCGAGATCGATCAGGACGACTTGGTAACCGCTGAGGTGGTGCGCTACGAATCCTTTGATGGGCTGGAGATTCCCGCCATCTACTACAAGCCTCATCAGGCCTCACCGGATAATCCCGTGCCAGCCCTCGTATGGGTACACGGCGGCCCCGGCGGCCAGTCCCGGCAGACCTACCGCCCACTTATACAGTACCTGGCCAACCACGGCTACGCGGTACTGGCGGTCAACAACCGGGGCAGCAGCGGCTACGGCAAGACCTTCTACCGGATGGACGACCGCAGGCACGGCGAGGAAGACCTCAAAGACTGCGTCTGGGGCAAAAAATGGCTGGCGGAGCAAACCTACATCGACTCCACGAAAATCGGTATCATCGGTGGTTCCTACGGCGGCTTTATGGTGATGGCGGCGCTGACCCGCACCCCCGAAGCTTTCGATGTGGGGGTGGATATCTTTGGCGTGACCAACTGGCTGCGCACACTGAAGAGCATCCCGCCCTGGTGGGAGTCCTTTAAGGATGCCTTGTACCAAGAGATGGGCGACCCCGCGCAGGATTCTGTTCGCCTGTACAACATCTCGCCCTTGTTCCACGCCGACAAGATCACCAAGCCCGTCATGGTGCTGCAAGGCGCTCAGGACCCGCGCGTGCTGAAGGTGGAATCCGACGAGATTGTGGCGGCGGTCAAAGAAAATGATGTGCCGGTGGAGTATGTCGTCTTCGAAGATGAAGGGCACGGTTTTGTCAAGAAGGAAAACCAGATAGAAGCCTACGGCAAAATTTTGGACTTCTTGGATAAGTATCTGAAAAAGGAGGAGGAGGAGGAGCTTAAAGGATAGCAAGCTGAGATTACCCGGTAGACAGTGACAGGGCAGTATGGCTTTGGCCGCCTGCCCTGTTCTTTACCGCATTCAAAAAACGTTAAGAACCGAGAAAACAGACCACCCTATCCAACTTGCGCGTTATAGCCCATATCTACAGCTCTTATCACTAAACGCTAACTTTTCTAATCACATAATCGGTAGCGGCTGTTCTCCCCGTAAAGCTGCGTTACCAACCCTCCGAAAAGGTCCCCGTATTTATAATGGTCGCCTACGAGGCCCGATTCCACATCCACCACACTACCGACTGGGATTACGATGAGGTGCGCTACCAACTAACCACAAACACGTCTGCTCTGGTCGAACCGGGCCTAGAACGGTCGCTGCAGCAGCGCTTTTTCAGCGGTGGCGCTACCTTGGGGCTCGGCTTTCAGGCCAATCAGTGGATGATAGAAGCGACAGTGGGCGGCTATCTGCTCCGGTTTGACGACAATTACGTCAATGGGGTATCGTCTAATTTCTTTGGGTTGAATGTGTATTATCGGTTGGAGTGAAATAAATGTACTGTATTTGTCTGGCGAGGAGTTAGAAATCCCCCGCTAGTCGTAGCTTTCAGTTACGACATTCCGAGCAACCGCAGGCGCAGCCTTGCGCTTAGGTGCTGGGCATAAGCTGGTTTTGGCATTCTTCGCTTAGCGGGGGATGATATTGAAAAGAATAAGGAACTTTGTGAGCGTGCAGTATGTTGTCTTATGTTAAATATACAAAGCTGCTACTAATCATATGCGAACCATCACAATAGACGTTATCGATGAAAAAGTCTTGAATCTTCTGCGGGATTTGGAGTTGCTAAAGCTTATTAAGCTAAGGGAAAGTCGCCATGAAGAAGAATCGGATGCTATAGACTGGACAAAATACAAAGGTGCTATGTCTAAACAACCTTTAAGCGACATCAACCAACAACTTAATGAGCTACGAAACGAATGGGAATAAAATATCCCTCGCTAGTCGTAGCTTCCAGCTACGACATTCCAAGCAACCGCAGGCGCAGCCTGCTTAAATAGCGGCGCGCTCCGCCAGCCGTCCCGACAAAAATCGGAAAACGAAGGTTGGGCGGTACAACCGCCTTGCAGCGGTGCGCTACCAACTAACCACAAACACGTCTACTCTGGTCGAACCAGGCCTAGAACGATCGCTGCAGCAGCGCTTTTTCAGCGGTGGGGCTACCTTGGGGCTCGGCTTTCAGGCCAATCAGTGAATGATAGAAGCGACGGTGGGTGGCTATCTGCTCCGGTTTGACGACAATTACGTCAATGGGGTGTCGTCTAATTTCTTTGGGTTGAATGTGTATTATCGGTTGGAGTAAAATAAATGTACTGTACTTTGTCTGGCGAGGAGTTAGAAATCTTGGTATATTAACGATATCATGAACCTGTTTTTAACCATAGGCACACTACTCATCGTCGGCTACGCAGCGGGCTGGCTAATAGAAAAGACCGGCCTGCCAAGGATTATCGCCTACATCGGGACAGGCATTGTTTTCAGTCCTCATACCGCTGGGGTTACCGAAACGGCTACGCTACAATCTACGGCGCCCTTGCTTGAAATTGCGCTGGCATTCATCGCCTTTGAGGTTGGCGGGGCATTAGAGTGGGGTAAAATTAAGGCGCACCGGAAAGCCATTACCAGCATTACCGTCCTAGCCAGCCTTAGCCCTTTCATCATCATTACTTTTGGCGTGCTGGCCTTCGGTTATTTCTGGCCGGAGCAGCTTTCCTTCAGCTTCACCGTACTACTCCTGCTCGGCTTGATGCTTGGCGCTTTGGCCAGCCCAACCGACCCCACCGCCACTTTTGCGGTCATGCACCAATATAAGGCAAAGGGTGATGTGTCTGATACGATCGTTGGGGTAGCCGCCTTGGACGATGCATTAGGCGTACTTCTTTTCAGCCTGACGATCAATACGGTCTCCATCTACTTGGTTGGTACTGAGGGGGATGCCGACAACCACTCCATCGGGGGCGCACTTTACCAAATCGTAGGCAGTATAGGCTTGGGGGCAATTGTGGGCCTGGTCATCCGGCCAATTGCCCGCTTACTGCAGACCGATCGAGAAGGGCAATGGGTGGTGATCATTTTTGCCCTGCTCATTTTTGTCGTGGGCGTCAGTCAATGGCTAGGTCTCGAAAAAGTGCTCACTGCCATGTCGATGGGTATAGTCGTTGCCAATACCTGCCCACAGCGTGAGGTTGTTTTTGGTATTTTGGAGCGCTATACCGAAGAGCTGATATTTCTATTTTTCTTCTTGCTCAGCGGTTTGCAGTTGGACGTGCACACCCTTCCGCAGGCGGCTGGTTTGATAGCCTTATTCATCGTACTACGCACTATCGGTAAGATACTCGGTGCAGACATCGGTGCCAGGGTGGTCCAAGCCGCCCCCACCGTCCGGAAATACACGGCCTTCGGGCTGTTGCCACAGGGTGGCATCGTCATTGGATTGGCGCTAAGCTTGCAGGATATGCCGGCTTTCGCAGCTATTTCGAACCTGCTGCTCAATACGATTATGGGTACGACTGTACTCCACGAACTCGCCGGCCCGATAGCCGCAAAGTGGGGGCTGAAGAAGGCGGGGGAGATTTGAAACTACGCCGGACAGGTACTCAAAATAGCTCAAGAGCCCTAAGCTACGTTTCCTTAATTTTCCTATCTTTGTTTCTATCTCTGACATAACGTGCCATTTATGCCTGCTCCAAAATCACTTTTCCTTCTCTTTGTCTGCTCCTTATTATTGGTGCCAAGCCTGAACGCCCAAAAGCGCTACAAACCGGATAAATGGCTGGGCATTCACAATATGAACTTCCGGAATAGCAGCAATGCCAAGGAAGAACCAAGGGTGTTCGCCAGCGGCAGACGCGCCACTTTAGAAGAAAATTCATTCCATAAGGCATTATCATTTGGTATTCACTACCGGCTGGTGCAATCTTCCGGATTCTATCAGCATTTTGACTTCATCGCCTTCGACTACGAAGAAAAGGACAAAGTCGGTACAATCACCCTAGAGGATGGTGAGGAGATTGTTGAACCGATTTACGGCTCCAATAATAAAGTCCATCAATTTATAGCAGGCTACCAAGTCGGCAAGCTGTTCCCCATTGTCGAGAACCTGACAGCAGACGTAGGGCTGCGCGGTAATGGGCGGTTTAATAAACGAGTGATTACCCCTCATAATTCGAGTGCTTTCCCCGTCGACAGCACCGCTATAGGATTGGGGCTTAACTTGGAATTGGGGGTGAATTATAAAATCGGCGACCATTTTGTCATTGGCTATCACTTTATCCCGGCAGCATTAGATTTCTTCTGGCACGAGGAGATAACGCATCGCCCTGACTTGCCCCTGCGGCAACGTCTCTTCCGGGCATTCTTTTTCGACGCCCGTTTGGCGGAGAACGTCCTGAGCTTCGGCAATATCAGCCTGAGCTATGTTTTTGAGCGGAAGGTGCAGAAGAAGCTGAGGAAGAAGAAGCGCCGAAAGAGGGGCTAATTGACGAGCAGCCGTAACGTGCGCACCGCTTGCCCCGACCTCAACTGCACAAAGTACGTACCGCTCGCCAAACTCGGCAGCTGCAGCGGCACTGTATTTTCACCTGGTATTATAGTCTAACAACGCAAGATTTGTGAATTCTGACTTGCTCTTTTTCCGCCTGGCTGCGTTAAAAAGCCTCAATGTAGCCCCGGCTATATTTACGTTTTTCGCCTTGCCAGCCGAAAAAATAGCTGCGTCATATTTTCACAAATCTCATGTTGTCAGACTATAACTGGATAGTGCGCTGCTGCAAACGGCGCCCGTGCCCATCCAGCAGGAGGAGCTGAAATTGCTGATTGGCAGCGGTCTCTACCCGGAGGAAGACCTCTTGGGAACGGGCCGGATTGGGGAACAACTGCAGCTGGGTGACTGGCAGGATTTCTTCTTCTGTATCCGTAGGGTAGTCACCGGCTATGCCGTCTACTTCGGGATTGTACTTCATAATAATATCATGCTGCCCGACTACGAATGCTGTGGAATCACCCGCCGTGTAAAGGGCGTACAGGGGCACTCTTGGGGTAATCAGGGTGTCCCAGCTCAGTCCGCCGTCCGTGCTCCGCCCTACACAGCCAGACGGCATGAAAGTCGGGATGCCAATCAGCCAACTGCCCGTGGCAAAAGCCGTAGTGCTGCTTGTATAGTGCAAATCGAATATTGCAAACGGCATGGCAAGCTAACATTCCGTCGTGCGGATTACAAAAGCGGCGTGTGCAGCTTAACGGAGCTTCTAACCATCGACCCTTCGCCTCACTCCGTCCACCAAACCCGCCCGTTTTGATTGACCTGCCAGAAACCACCATTCAGGCCCGGCGTGCGCATGATAAAAGCACTGGGGGAAGCCCACAGCTCCAAAGCGAAATCATACCTTGGCAAGCCCACTTCCGGTAGTGTCAGCCACTTGGTCTGCGCAGCGTAGTAGCCGTTATCTTTCCGGAAGGCCCGCTGCTGATGGTACAACTGCCACAGGGCCCATTTGATGGCCTCCTCGGGCTTCCGGACAAAAGGTTCTTCCCCTACCCCAGCTGTCTTATCAGAAAACTGCACGTAGCCCCAAGTCTCCACCTGATGCATGTCCACCCGGCCGGAGGGCGACCACACCCAGTTTTCTTCCGGCCAGCGGACCACTTTGCCTGTCTTGGGATCGGTCTTTTTATGGTAGCTCCCTTCCCGAATATCAAAGTGCCAATCCACCCGTGAAAAATTGACGCGCCACTGCTCCCCGGCTTTCGGCGGGCGTGTGCCGGACGCCATTTCTGACAAAGCGCTCCACGGGATAGCGACCTCCACGGTCCAGCCCGTATCGCGGTCTGCCGGATTGTTAAGGGTGCCTCTCAGCTGTACCGCCGTTTGTATGCCTTTCATGTCCCAGTTGTTGAGGTATTTGGGCAAGCCATCGTCGACGCGGTACGGGCGCAGCAGGAATAAGTCCCAAATCGCATTATGGGCGTTCATTTCAAATTCGTAGTAGAACTGCCCGTCGCCGTCTGGATCGATGAATAGCTCGAAGTCATCGTTTTGATACATCACAGCGTCCCGCTCGGTCAGGGTAGCCCAGAGGTGGGGCTCCTGCAGCTCGGCGGCGAAATAGAAGTGGGTGCTGTCCCACAGCATCTTGGCGCGGGTACGGTAGGTAGGTTTTGGCTTTAGCTCACCTTCGATATCCACAAAGTCATTGGTCCAAGGGGCAGCTGCCCAGTTTGCTTCGTCCGGCCGCCCGTCGATATGCAGGGGCTGCGCAGCGCGGTAGCAAACGTACTGCTGCGGTTGGAAGGGGATGGGGTGCTGGTAATCCACCGTTTGCTGGGCCCAACCGGCCGATACGGCCAGCAACAGGATGAAAGCAGGGAAAAAGCGGTAGCCGTCCATTTTTGGTCAGCAAGATAGCAAAAGCAGGCCTATGGTAAGCAAGGGTTGGAAAAGCCGCTGACAATCGATATATTATTGGCATGTCAGCGATCAACTTCATCCACACGGTATTCTCCGTCATTGCCCTGCTAGCCGGCGGCTTTATATTTTTCAATGCCAAAGGCACCCGGCAACATGTACAGGCGGGCTGGCTGTACGTGGCCAGCATGCTCATCCTGCTGTTTACTTCTTTTTTCATTTTCGACCTGTTCGGCAGTTTTGGGGTGTATCACGCCTTATCCATCATCTCGCTGCTGACCATGGGGCTCGGTATGTACTTCCCGCTATTGGCCCGTTCCAACGCCGGCTGGCTCATACAGCACTACATGTGGATGTCGTACAGCTACGTCGGTTTGGTGATGGCGGGCGGCTCACATCTTTTTGCTTTGGTGCCCGACTGGCCAGGGTGGCTGCGGATGTTCCTGTTTTGGGGGCTGCCGTATATACTTGGGTCTTTTTGGATTTTCCGCAACCGCAAGCGGATTTTGCAGGAGGTCAAAGCGCGGAAGGGGCTAAAAGTGGTGGTGCGTTAGAAAAAGGTCTCGGAGAATGATTTTTAAATGCTGAATCAGCAGACCATAACTACAACCGCCTCACATCGACAATCTCCCCCTGCTCTATATCCACCAGAATATTATAGACTACATCCACAATATCTTCCCCGGAAACACCGGGCTGCCATTCCCCGGAATTATTAATGATTTCAACCAGGTTCCCTTTACTCTCTTGGAATACATTTTGGCAGCTAAGCAAGTAAACACAGGGCTCCCCCTCGCGGCTGATAAAGGTTTGAAGGATGAAGTGCCCGTCGAATATTTCTTCAAGCCCGCAGATTTCCGCCTGCTCTATAATATAAGCTTCCAAATCGCCCTCCTCTTCTCCATACAGCGGCATTTGATCGACGAGGGAGTAGTATTCGCTTATCGTGTCAAATGCAGGGCAATCGTACGATATACGTTCTCTTTCTATAGGGCCGCCGCAAATATTGAGCGGAGGATTCCACTCTGTCCACTCTTCCTCCATCGCTTGGTCACCGTCACAGGCCCAAATTACCGTTAGCCCTAGCAAGGCTATGCACTTAATTATTGTCTGCCATTTCATGATCTTCGTATTTTACTCCCCTGCTTTTATATCTACTACCATCCCGTCTTCAATATCAATGACCACACCCGACAGCACATTGACTGGCTCTCCGGATTGTGATCCTGCTTCCCAATCGGGCATATTGTCGATCAGCGCACGCAGGTTGTTTTTGCTGTCTCTAAATACATGCTCACTCTTGATAAGCCTTGTGCACGGCGTACCATCTTTACGAACGAGTACCTGGGCAGCAATACGGCCACTGTCGATTTCACTGAGCCCGCAGATGTCTAACTGGCCGTCAAAGTAATTCCAGGCGGAACTATCACTATCGCCGTAGGTGGGCATATCCGAAACAACCAAGAACAAGCTTTCTTCCGCCGGCAGTGGGCATCTGTACCAGATGATTTCAGACATGACAGAGCCGGAACAAATCTGGGGTGGGTCCCAGAAATATTCTTCCCCTTCCGTAGATTCGCAGCCCATAACTAAGATGGCTGGCAGCAGGAGCAGCCACATCCAACGTCTTGATTTGTTCTTTCGCACCGGATACCTATCCAGACTAATTGCTAGTTTCATTCGTTTTGCTTTAGTAGATGGTTTACCCCAAAGATAAAACTTGTTATTAAAATTATCCATGAGCAGCCAGTTCGATACGATTGAGTATCTCCAAGCCGGCAATCCTAAACAACGCTTGGCTTACGAGATGCTGAAACAGAACCAAATACTTGGAAAGCTGTCCAAGTACGACCCGCTCCTCGCCGGTACTATCCCCATCGGCATAGATATCGAAAGTAGTGACCTGGATATTATTTGCTATTGCCGGGAAGAAGAGGCTTTTGTGAAAACCATACGGCAGCATTTCGGAGGAGCGGCGGGGTTGGAGCTTCGGTTCCCCGAAATCAGAGGTAAGAGGTGTGTAGTGGCACAGTTTCAGCTTGCGCCATTCACGGTAGAGGTATTCGGCCAGGATACCCCCAGCCGACAACAATTAGCCTACCGTCATATGCTCATCGAACACCGCTTGCTGCAGGAGCATGGCGAGGCATTCCGACAACAGATCATTGCATTGAAAAAGCAGGGCTACAAAACAGAGCCCGCCTTCGCCAAAGCACTAAGCCTAAAAGGAGACCCTTATCTCGCTTTGCTGCGGGTATAAACCTAAAACGCGACAGCAAGCAACGCCCACCCTGTACGCCCCCACTGCCGCTAGCCATGTGAAATTAATCATTGCAAGTTGAACTGTACCGGCACCTGCAGCTTGCGCCCGCCGTGGTACGTCTTGCCTTCGATAGGCAGTGGCGGCATGTGCGCCAAAGCGACTATAATTTCCCGCTTGAAACTATTGTCTATCTTCCCTTCAAATGTCCAGTCTATTATCTTGCCAGCTTGGTTGAATTGCACAGTTACAACAACTTTTTCTTCTAGGCCGTGCTCAGCCATAGAAGTGGGATAATCCATCTCGGCAGACAAATACTCCGTTATCGTACGCACCGCCAGTCGACTATGGTCCTGATAGCGTTCTGCTTTCGCTGCTTCGTCCATAGGTGCCGGCGCTTCTGTGGTACTTGAGCTACGGACCAATAAATCGGGTGCGGGCTCCATGGCGACGATCTGTGCCTGAGCTATGGTGAAAAACCCGAAAAAGAAAAAGGCAATACTGAAAGTTTTCATGATGTATGGTGTTTGCCTCTTTCATTTGGTGCGCT
>JAAAOU010000418.1 GCA_009908745.1 Bacteroidota bacterium | reverse complement strand
CTCCCTGGGTACCCTGTCCTACTACGGTGCCTATGTTTTCATCATCTACCAAGCGATAGGCGGCATCATCACCGTAGGTACGCTGACTTTCTTGGCGGGTTCTTTCAGCCGGATGCGGGGCAAGCTGCAGGGCATTATGAACCGCTTTTCGCGCATTGCGGAAGGGGCGCTGTACTTGCAGGACTTGTTTGACTTTTTTGCCATTCAACCCTCTATCCGCTCCTTGCCCACGAGCCAGCCCTTCCCCGGCCAACTGCAAGACGGTTTCCGTTTTGAGAACGTCAGCTTCAAATACCCCAACAGTGAGCGCTGGGCCATCCGCAATTTGTCCTTCCACCTGCGGCCCGGCGAAAAACTGGCGCTCGTGGGCGAAAACGGCGCGGGCAAATCCACGCTGGTCAAGCTATTGGCAAGGCTGTACGAACCCACCGAAGGGCGCATACTGATAGATGGCGTGGACATCCGCGAGTACGACCTGAAGGAGGTACGCGACAACATCGGCATTATCTTCCAGGACTACATCCGCTTCCAGCTCAAAGCCGGGGAGAACATCGCCATCGGCAATATCGAAGACCGGATCAATGCGCCAGCTATAGAAGAAGCTGCCCGTAAAAGCCTGGCGGATACTGTAGTGGAAGAGCTACCCGAGCGTTACGAGCAGATCCTCGGCAAGCGCTTTGCCAAGGGGGTAGACCTGAGCGGCGGGCAGTGGCAGAAAATCGCCCTGGCGCGGGCTTACATGCGCGATGCCCAGCTGCTGATCTTGGATGAGCCCACCGCTGCGCTTGATGCCCGGGCGGAACACGAGGTCTTCCTGCGCTTTGCGGAGCTGATTGAAGGCAAGGCCGCCGTGATTATCTCCCACCGCTTTTCTACCGTGCGTATGGCAGACCGGATCCTGTTTTTGGAAAACGGGCAATTGCTAGAACTAGGCAGCCACGAAGAGCTTATTGCGCGAGATGGCAAATACGCCGAGTTGTTCCACTTGCAGGCGGCGGGGTATACGGACTGATTTTCATATCTTTGCGCCTTAACTTAAAATCAATGGCCCGCATACTTGCAATAGACTATGGCACCAAACGCTGCGGCTTGGCGGTGACCGACCCCCTGCAGATCATCCCGAATGGCCTGGACACCGTGCCGGCGGCCGAGCTGCTCGACTTTCTGCAGCGCTACCTTGCTGAGGAGGAGGTGGCAACCATTGTGGTGGGCGAACCGTTATACCCGGATGGGAAGCCGGCGCAAATTCACCATCAGGTTGTCGGCCTGGTCCGCAAGCTGAAACGTCAGTTCCCGGGTGTGGACGTGGTGCTGCAAGACGAACGCTACACTTCGGAAGAAGCCAAGCAGGTCATCTTGCAGAGCGGCACCAAAAAGAAAAAGCGGCGCGAGAAAGGCCTGGTGGACAAAGTGAGCGCGGTATTGATTTTGAGCGAGTATTTAGAATACAACCGTTAATAGGACATGATTTTGCCAATATACGCCTACGGGCAACCTGTACTGAAGAAAGTAGCTGAAGACATCAGCCCGGACTACCCGGACTTGCAAGCGCTGATCGAAAACATGTGGGAGACGATGTACCAAGCGGAAGGCGTTGGGCTGGCTGCCCCGCAGATCGGCCGGTCGATCCGCCTGTTCTTGGTGGATACGGTGCAAACGCAAAAAGAGGGCGAGGAGGACAAGGGCATCAAGCGCGTCTTCATCAACGCCCACAAGGTGGAGGAAGGCGGCGACCCCTGGCCCTACGAAGAAGGCTGCCTGAGCATACCGGATGTACGCGGCGACGTAGAGCGCCCCGCCCAATTGCGCCTGCGCTGGGTCAATGAGCAATTTGAAGAGCAGGAGGAGTTGTTCACCGGCTTCAACGCCCGCGTCATACAGCACGAGTACGACCACATCGACGGCGTGCTGTTCACCGAGCACCTCAAGCCGATCAAGCGGCGGCTGGTGCGCCGCAAGCTGGATAATATCAAGAAGGGCAAGGCGAAGGTGGAGTATAAGATGAAGTTTCCGCGGTAGAAAAGGTTTTTACTTCCGCCCAAAATCCGCCGGTATCTCCCCCCAATTCTCCGTATCCCACTTGAGGATTTTGTTGGGGTAGGTGTTGCTGCGCAGCCAGGCTTCCGCCCGGGCGATGAGCGTATGCAGCAGTTCTGTTTTGCGGTTGTGCACCAGTTTGGTGTTGGCTTTCTTTTTGCGTACCCAGCCCATGGCGATTTTCGAGTCCGTATATATAGGAGTGTCTTTGCCCTGTTGCTTGAAGAGGGCCAATGCATGCACGATGGCAAGAAACTCTCCGATATTATTGGTGCCCAAGCTAAATTTTTTGTGGAAAATCTGCGTGCCGTCCGCAGTATGCACCCCCTGGTATTCCATCACGCCCGGGTTGCCGCTGCAGGCCGCATCCACGCTGATGCTCTCCCAGACTACCTCCTTGCGCCAATCACCCGATGGAGCTGCTTTCTTTTTAGGGGCAGAAGGGCTGCCTTGGGCAATGTGGTCGGCAAAGCTCTCGCGATAAGCAGCTTCGGCGGCTTCTTTGCTTTTGAAGGATTTGTATTTCGCATTGGGGTAGCCTTGGATCTGGGCCTTGCAGGCATCCCAAGAATCGTAGACGCCGGGGGTGTTGCCTTCCCATACGGTATAGTATTTTTTCTTTTTGGCCATGGTCGGTTTGGTTTGAACTTGACGAGGGACGTAACCGTGCTTCATCAAGCCTTTTCGGCAAAGGTAAGGAAATGAAGGTTGGGAAGGTTTACCCTGAAGGCGAGCGAGTCCTTCAGGGTTGAAAGGTTGGGAAAGTTGAAAGGTTGGGAAGGTTGGGAAGGTTGAAAAGTTGGCTAACCGGCCCGCCAACCTTTCAACTCTTCAACCCTTCAACCCTTCAACTCTTCAACCCTTCAACTCTTCAACCCTTCAACCTTAAAAAAAACAGCCGCCCTAGGCTAAATGCGCCCAGCGCGGCTGTATGGCCAGTCCTTTCAATCACACTATATCGCGCTCACTGACTGGCATAAACATATTGAACACCCAATTGACCATGTCGAATCGAGCTAATGTCGATTCTTGATAATACAAATATAGATGGCTGGGCGGGGGCAATCATTGACCGTTATCAACCAAGCGGGTGATTTTTGGCACTATTGCTCAATGCCTCTCCGCTGCTGCTTCCCTTTGTCCAGCTCCTGCCGGATACGGTCCGGGAGCAGCGGGCCGTAGTAATCCTCAAAGCCCTCCATGTCGTACCAGGTTTGAAAACCTTCCAGCTCCAATTCCGGGCCTTCGCCGGAAAGCTTGAAGGTGCGGGCTTCGTTCTGCAACTTTTGCTCGACGTACTGCGGGTTTTCCGCGAAGGGGCGAAGCATATAGGCGGTCTTGCCGTTGATGAGGAAAAACTCCTCGCCGTTGTAGTCTAGCGTACCGTCAAAGATCGCCAGGCGCTCGTCGCAGATCTGGTAGAAATTAGCCACCGGGTTTTTGCCCTGCAGTAACGCTTCGATCGTCGCCTTCAAGTCGATAGCGGTGATGTAAGGGAAAGTGATGTATTGGTTTTGGCTTTCGCTGTAGCCGTAGCCGCCCAGCAAGAACAGGGTATTGCCCTCCTGATAGTACGACAGGCCGGTTGCGCTCATCTGCTCGCCGAGCGCGCCGTCCAATTGGCCATTGGTGTAGGCAGCGGCCCGTTCCCGCTGAAAGTCGATCAGCAATATTTCCAAGTTGGGAAAGTCTTCCTCGTATAATTCTGTATCCCCACTCTTTATTGTGCCCCCAAACACCAAGAGGTAGTCTTCGTACTGCCCCACCGCGTAGCCGCTCATATCCTCCAGCGTGGGGTACAAGGCTACGGCTTCGGGCGGCAAGTTGCGCACGGTGTCGTCGGTTTGGGCCAATAGCGGGCTTAGGCTTCCGAAAAACAATAGGATCATCAATCGAGTCATCGGTTCTATTTATAGTTAGTGAGATGGAATTGCGTGTTTATGTATAACAAGGTACACGCAATATAAGTGCTGCGGAGTGACTTTTCTCATACATGAAAAAATCAAGGGGTAGCAGTGACAAATATCAATGGTCGTGCCGCATTATTGAGCCACCTTTGTAAGGAAAGCACAAATAACGCCGCCCTGCGACGGTAATATGACGTGCAGTAACCAAAAAGGAATCGCCCCAACGGATGAACATAATGGGCAAAGATAACACGACGACGACGAAAGAGGTGAAGCTGTTCAGCATGGGTTGCAATATGTCTCGCACCCTGATGACGAATATGCACACTGCTGCCGATGACCTGGGCATAGCGCTCAAGGTGGAAGAGGTCTCCGACATACAGGAGATGCTCAATGAGGGCATTACGGCCATCCCCGCCGTGCAAATCGGGGACCGCGTTGTCGTAAACGGTGAAGTGCTAGACGTTAGCGAGTTGAAAGAATTGCTGCGACGCAGTTAATTTTTGCCCTCTGCCTAAAGCTATTCTGGCACGGAGCAACTATATTTACGGATGCGCGCTGTGCGCAGATGATATTCGTGAAACATTCGCCCTATAACTTCAACCGGACTATGAAAAAGATTCTTTTCCCTACCGACCTTTCCAAAGCTGCCGAACAGGCTTTCATCTATGCCTTGCACCTGGCAGATAAGCTGGACGCCACGCTAGATACCCTGCACGTCTACCGAAAGCCGGAAGTAAGAGGCGGCGGCTTGCCCCACACCCTCACCGAATTTTACGAGAGCTACGACCTCGATGAGTTCAAAAACTTTAAAGATGCCATCCCGGTGCTGCGCAAAATTCAAGACGAGCAGGGCTTCAGCCACCTCAACGTGCAGCACCAACTGGAACCCGGCCGTACGGTGGAGACCATCCTCGGTATTGCCAAAAAAGAGGACTACGGCATGATTGTGATGGGTACTACCGGTGCCCGCGGCTTGAAAGAAATTTTCATGGGCAGCGTCGCCGGCGAAATCTTGGAAAATGCCCACTGCCCGGTGCTCGCCATACCCGAAGAAGCGGAGTTCGACGGGGAAATCGACGACATCGCTTTTACCGTCAGCTTTCAGGACGAGGAGGTCAAAGGCTACCAAAAGCTACTGGAGATCATCGCCCCTTTCAAAGCCAATATCCACTGCCTCAATGTAGACTTGGCGCATACCGAGGATATCACGCACCGCATGGAGCAGTTCAAGGAAAAACTGAATGCTTACGACAGTGGCAATGCCAAAGCGACTTTTGAAGTCCTCGATGGTACAGACGTGCGGGAAGCCCTGACCGATTATATGGACACGCATAATGTAGATGTGCTGACGATGGTGACGCACAAGCGCAACTTCTTCGAAGAATTGTTCCGCTACAGCCGCGCCAAAGAGATGTCCTACCACAGCGACATGCCCATTTTGTCCATCCCGGCGCATATCTTGGAGGCGTAGTCATGTAGTGCCGGTGTTGTTCTTGTTCTTATCACTTCTTTAACGCTTTGGAAATAAGAATCCGAAAATCCAGGGCGTTAAGCAGGGAAACAACACCGACATATCATGAATCAATCTGCAAAAATCACCTTCGTACTGTTATTCGCGGCCTTGTTCACCTTGCCGGCTATGGCACAAATCAAAGTAAACCCCAAAGTAGGTGTCAACTTCTCCGGCATCGAAAGCCAACTCAATGACATCACCGCGGAGGCGCGCGTGGGCTGGAATGCCGGCGTGGACTTCCGGATGGGCGACGGTTTGTTCTTCCTGCAACCGGGCGCACACTACTACAATTACACGGCCCGCCTGCTGCAAAATGTAGAGCGGCCCGACGATGTCGCCTTCGAAGAGGAAACCACCATTCAGAGCATCAAAGCACCGGTCAACCTTGGTTTACGCATCACCGGCGATAATGGGCTCCTCGGTATTCATATCAAGGGCGGCGTCACGCCTACCTATATTTTAGGCGTCGATGAAAAAGAAGGTTTTGCGTTCAGCAAGGAGCAGCTCAACAACTTCACTTGGGGGGCTAATGCCGGCGTAGGCGTCGATTTTCTCTTCCTTACCGTAGATGCCAACTACGAAATGGGACTGAATGATTTCTTCACCGGTGCCGAAGGGGCGAATAACATCCTTACCCTGAACGTGGGGCTGAAGTTCTAATAAGGCGAAAAGAAAAAAGGTGAGAAGCCGGGAATAGCTGAAAGGGCTGTTCCCGGCTTTCTGTTTCCGCATGCATTTTTTTACTTATTTTGGAACTCGGTCAAAAACAAGCTTGTTTGTCTTAATGACTAAATATTACTTATGTCTATTCTCATTCAAATTCCCACAGAGCTAGAGCAGGCGCTTATCAACCGGGCTAAAAAAGCAGGGATGGATGTGCAGCACTATGTAGAGCACATTATTAAAGAGGATACGGAACTAAAAGCCACTTCTGCTACCGAAGAGGAGCTGTTGAAAAAGATTAATCTGGGTATTTCCCAAGAAAAATGGGAGCGTTATCACACGCTTCAAGGCAAGCGCGACGAGGAATGCCTATCCTCCAAAGAACATGCTGAACTAATTGCTATCTCCGACGAAATAGAAGAAGCTAATGCTAGAAGAATGCCCTACCTCCTACAACTCGCCAAGTTGAAGAACCGCTCTCTTGAAGAGCTAATGCGTGAGTTAAAAACAAACTAACTAGATTGTCCCCTGTAGGGAGAGCAACAATAGCTACTCTAGAACTCAACCGGAAGGGGATAACCAACCTTCGAGCTGTACTCATAAAAGCTAGGTTACACCCTCCCAGTTTTTTCATTACTTAGGCGAATTCTATATTCATTAAGGTATCCGATAGCGCAAGCCAGCATACACATTCCGCCCAAAAATCGGCCCCCAAACCATGGAAGCATCAAAGTACGGGCCGAAGGGGTCGCTGCTGCTCAGTATAGGATTCTCCTGCCGGAAGTTCAGCAAGTTCTCCCCGCCCACATAGAGTTCGAACTGCCCGTCGTTCCAAGACTTGGTCACCTGCCCGCTGAGCAGGAAGAAAGAAGGCGAGGCCGGCTCTAGGCGGAAGCCCTCCGGATTGGAGCGGGTATCAGGCAGGCGCTTGGGCCCTTGCCAGTTGAGGGTAGCATCGAATGCCCAGCCGTTTTCCGTCTCGTAAGCCGTATTCAGGAAAGCCCGGTGCCGGGCGATGAGCGGCTTGCGCAGTTGCCCTTCCCGGTAATCCACCCTCACATCGTTAAAGCGGTAAGCCAGGCGCACGTCAAAGCCAGTCAGCAGCTCGTAATCCAACTGCGCTTGCAAGCTATTGGAAAACGATTCCCCGTCTAGGTTGTAGAAATACAGCGCCTGCGGGTCGGCATCAAAATCAGCGACCACCTGCTGCTGAAAGCGGGTGTGGTAAGCATCCAAGCTCAGCAAAGCCTGCCGGCCCGCTACCGTAAATTCCTGCGCGTAGTTGAGGCCATAGTTCCAGGCAATTTCCTGATCCAGCCCGTAAGGCTTACCCTCATCTCCTCCTTGAATGATAAACGCCCGGTTGGACGCCATAGCGCCGATCTGCTCGATAAGGATATTCGCCGTGCGCTGCCCCCGGCCGGCAACACCCCGCAGCACCGCCGTTTCGCTAAATTTGTATTTAAGGTGCAAACGCGGGGTCACGAACGCTCCGAACAGGTTGTGGTAATCCGCCCGCAAGCCCGCCACAGCGGTAAAATTCTCGACGCCTTTCCAGGTATATTCGCCAAATACGCCGGGCACGGACTCCACGCGCTCAAACGTTTCTGCCTCGAATACTTCTTCGTAGCTGTCCCACTGCCAGCTCGCCCCCATTTTGATCTGGTGGCGGGTGTCGGTGATAATGGTCTTGTAGATGTAGTTGGCATAAAAACTACGCTGGTCGCCATCGTATATTCGTTCGCCAAAGGTAGATTCTTGGTGATGGATATTGCCGGACAGCTGCAAGCCCATGCTCGCATAGGGGCGGTTGGCGAATACTTTGCCCATTTTCAACCAAGCCTCCGCCCGGCGGGAGTCATGCGTAGCCCCCCACAAATCGGTATTATCCGAACGATCGCGGCGGAAATCCACCTGCCCGCTCGTGGAATTGAGGTAGGTGCCTTTGATGCCCACTTGGCCCATCCAGCCGTTTTTGCCTTTAAAACGCCAGCGGTGCACCCCAATCAGCGCTTCACTCAGCGGCATATCCAGAAAGCCGTCGTCGTTTCGGTCAAAGCGGCCCTTTTGGTGCTTGGCGTGCAGCATCAGCCCGGTGTGGAACTGCTCACTCAGGGAATGGCGCAGGCTCAAATTGCCCTCAAAGCGCTGCATGGCGTTGGCAAACAAGTTCAGGTAAAGCCGCTCCCCCTCTTCCGGTTTGTGCAGTTCCACATTGATCTGGCCCGCTATAGCCTCGTAGCCGTTGACCACCGAACCTGTACCCATGTTAAGCATGATACCGTCTATCCACGCACCGGGCGTGTACTCCATACCGTGCAGCGCCGCCAGCCCTCTTACATCCGGCATGTTCTCGCGCGTGATCTGCACGTACGGGCTGGAAAGCCCCAGCATCTGAATCTGCCGCGTCCCCGTCACCGCATCCGTGAAGCCCACATCCACCGAGGGCGTGGTCTCGAAGCTTTCGCTCAAATTGCAGCAAGCCGCTTTGGCCAGCTCATCCTCGCCAATGCGCTGCACCTTGATGGGCTCCACAAACGAAACCTCCGTGGAACGGCGCCGGCGCGTGACATCCACCGTGTTGAGGTTGACGCTGCTGGCCAGTACCAGCTCTACGGTGCCCGCTTGATCGATCAGCACCGTGTCTGTAGCGTAGCCGACGTAACTGACCAAGAGCTGCTGCGCCTCTTCGGAAGCAGGCAGGTCGAAAAACCCTTCCGCGTCCGTTACCGCGCCATTCTCCCCACCCAGCCAGCGTACGTTAGCGCCCATCAGCGGGATTCTTTCGTCGTTCTCATCCCGTTCGTAGACATAGCCGTGCAAATGGCCTTCCTGATGGTCGTCAACTGCTGCTTTCATTCGCCCGCCCTCGTGCTGCTGTACAATCGCTTCGTCGCGGTATTTGCAGCAAGCGTGCAGGCTAGCGTAGGCCTCGTCTGTAGCGGTAATGCGCCGGGTATCGTGCCCGACGGCGGCAATGTTTTCGTGCAGTTCCTGCTCCTCGAAAGGCTCCGGGCTGCGGGTGATGGTGAGTGTTTTATTAGGAATATCCCATTCGGCGAAAGCCACGCCGACGGTTTGGTAAGCGGCTTCTTCAATGCGGTCTTTGCACATCCCACAGATGCCGTCTACCCATATTTGTAGGGTATCGCCCGCCTGCGCTTGCAGGCTAGCTCCGATTTGGGCAGTGCTCAAAAGGCATAGCACCCCCAGTATTAACTGTTTCATATTTCGTGTTTAGTCTTGATGATGGAAAGAGAAAATCAACAGTACATCAAGCACTAAAAGGTGGGGGCTGCCAGATCAGGTGGGGGAATTCCTGGCCGTGTTGGGTCAGGTAAGCGATCAGCCGCCGGATCGGGAGCGGGGGCTGCACGGGCTTATATTCCGGTAAATGTTGTAAAAAAACCGTACCACAGCATTGGCAGGAACAAAACGGCGTGCAATCGTCCTCAGGCGCTTCGTCCCCACATCCTTGCTCTTGTTCTGCCGCTGCCGCTGATGCGCAACAGCCGTGTGGGGTAGCAGACGGATTCACCCTTGCTTCCATCGGGCAGTGCCCTTCCGGCTTTGCCGGCAACTGACCGTCCATACAGGGCTGCATAGCAGACCAAGCGACGAAGACCGAGAGCAATATGGCGGTGGCTTTTTTCACAATACAAATATAGAGAAAAAGCAGCAGTTGTCAAGCAGGTTAGAGATTACGGTCCATTTCGCCATCTAAAAGTATGGAAAAGGTAAGCCCTCCGACTCCATACCAATCATTGCGATCACTGCCCTGACTGATGCCGTCTAAATAATCAGAAAAAACGGCACGCACACCAATGTCGAGGGTGATAATGGCGTATTCCGAAATATCAAAACGCACCCCACCGCCAATGGGCAAACAGACAAACAGATCACGGTCAGCTTCCTCTGGAAACTTGCCCATATCGGCGGCAGATACAAACACTTCTGCGTCTCCCATGACGGTGCCAATGCCGATATAGCCATAGGGCGACAATTGAAACTTATTGAACACATTCACTAGATTATACCGCCCTTCCCCAAATGGATGGTATTCATAGCCGATAGAAGCTTCCAGCAAACCGAAATCCGTCTCCCAACCCCGGTCGGCATTACGCGGCACAGTGAGGTCTGACCCATAAAAATCCAAGTAACCGATAAAAACACGAACGCCCGAGTGCCTGTTGAACATATACTTGGCCGTGAAGCCTACCCTCCACCCCAAGTCTTCTATCCCGGGTATGTCTCTTGACAAGTCGCCTAAGTAATCGGTACTGGTCAGAAAAAGACCTAACTCCGAACTGCGCTGACCTGTCAAAGCCGGGCTCGAAAGCAGGAAGACCAGCACGGACAGCAAAGATAGTCGCATAGTGGCACTTTTTTATTTTCTTTATAAAGGTAGACGGGTTATGTAAATTCACGTGAAAGCGCACGTTAAAGCTTCGTAAAGCCCCTACCTACTCTCAAAAACCGTAATTTTGCCTCAAAAGCACATGAGTGATCCAAAGGAAGACAAAAAAGACCCGTTCGACGGCGAATACATCGGCAACATCTGGGGTTGGCGCATCTCCATGATTGGGGCAGCCGTTATTGTGCTGCTGGCAGCGTTTGCCGCCTACCGGCATCACTCTATGGGCGTCCCGTTTGGCTTTGAAGACCCTAATGCCACTGAACAAACGGTAACCGACAGTACCAACACTTCACAAGATACCGCCCGATGAGCCGACTACTTCCATTCTACAAATACCATGGCACCGGCAACGACTTCATCATGGTGGATCAGCGCCATAACCGCCATCTGAAAGGGGACGAGCAAACCCTCATCGCCCGCTTGTGCCACCGTCACTTTGGCATAGGTGCCGACGGCCTGATTTTATTGCAGTTGCGTGACGGCTACGACTTTGAGATGGTCTACTTCAATGCCGATGGCCGGCCAAGCTCAATGTGCGGCAACGGCGCCCGCTGCACCGTGGCTTTCGCCAATGCCCTGGGGATTCACAAGACGGACTACCACTTCCTAGCTCCTGACGGCCCGCACCGGGCGCGGCAAAGGGCAAATGGGTGGATAGAGATTGAAATGAAGCCCGTAGGCAGCATAGAGGCCGGAGAAGGGTTCTACTATCTAGATACCGGGTCGCCGCATTACATACGCTTTGTACCTGACGTTGATAAAGTAGATGTGGTGCAGGAGGGCCAGGCCGTGCGCTACGCGGAGCGCTTCCGGGCAGAAGGTACCAACGTTAATTTCGTAACCCAGCAAAACAACCACCTGGACGTAGCGACCTACGAAAGGGGCGTTGAAGACGAAACGCTTTCCTGCGGCACTGGCGTCACCGCCGCTGCATTGGCAGCTGCCCAAGAAAGCAACATGCCGGCGGGCACCCACTGCAGCCCAGTGTGGACCAAAGGCGGGCAATTGGAAGTTTGCTTTGAAAGGGAACCCACGGGCGGCTTTCGCAACATCTGGCTCTGCGGCCCGGCACAGTATGTTTTTCAAGGGCGTTTCAATTTATCGCCGCTTTTGCCCCCCAGCTGACAACATTTTTTATTACCTTGGATGGAAAATCAGGGAAAAACTACCTAGATGCACCGATCAAGGCGCTCTAATATCACCTTACTACTGTTGCTGTGCGGGTTAAGCACCTTCGCACAAGCGGGTGTTGTCGATAGCCTCTGGCAAGTATTAGAACGTACACAAGCCCCCGGCGACCGCTTTGACCTGTACTGCGAGCTTTCCCTAGAGTACGCTTATAACCAGCCGGATTCTGCTTTGCTCATGCTAGAAAGAGCAGAGGCGTTGCGTTCACCAGCCATCGCCCCCCGGCAACTCGCTATTTACCACCGGCGCCGCGCCTTAGCCTACAAGCTGCAATCCCAGTACGATGAAGCCCTCCTTTCAATGGACTCTTCGCTGCTGCTCTTCCGCACCCTTGGCGATAGCACGGAAGTGGCCAAAGCGCTCGTCAACAAAGGCACTTATTACCAGCAGCTCGACCAGCTTGACCTTGCTTTTGATTTTTTCCAAAAAGGGCGGCGGTTGTTGGAAGAAACCGAGGGCGAAGAACTAGCGCAGGCCAAAGTGATCAACAACCTGAGCGTCATATACATCAGCTGGGGGATGCACGCCGAAGCCATCGCGCTGTTATTTGAAGCCATTGACATCAAAGAGCAATTGCAGGACTACGGCAGCCTGGCCAACAGTTATGGCACGCTCGCCTCTCTCTATATGGCGCGCGACGAACTGGAACAAGCGCTTAGTTACCACGAAAGGGCCTTGGAAGCTGCTGAAAAATCTGGCAACCGCTACCTAGAAGCCGTCTTCCTGTTCAACCTCGGCGAAAACTACAAAGACCTAGCCGCCTACGAGCGCGCTGAGACCTACATGCGGGAAGCACGCTCCATCGCATTGGATATCAACAATAGCTACTTGCTCGGCTATTGCGTCGTGGGGTTGGCCGAAGTTGCCAAAGAGCGCGGCCAGCTACAAACCGCCCGCCGGCAACTGGAAAACAGCCTAGAGCTAGATGCGCTGGCCAATTCCGCCTACATGCGAAGCAACGCCTACCTGCAGCTCGCCGAGATCGCGTTGGAACAAGGCCGCTTGTCAGATGCACAAAACTTGGGCAAGGAAGGCCTAGCATTAGCTAAACGCATTCAGGAGCTGCTCTTCGTCAGCCAAGGAGAACAATTGCTGGCTAAAATATACGAACGGCAGGGAGACGCTGCTTCCGCCCTGAAGCACTACAAAGCTTACAAAGCGGTACAAGATAGCATACTGAGCCAGCGCAACTCGGAACGCATCAATAAGCTGGAAGCCCAGTACGACCACCAACTGGAGCAAAAAGACTACGAGCTGCAACTGGCCGCTACCGAGAAACAGCTCGACCGCGCCGCCAATCAGGCCCAACGTTGGTATATGTTGTTTGTGACGCTAGGCTTGCTCGTGCTGGCCGGCGTGGTAGGCATCCTCCTTTACCTCAACCGGCGGCACCGCCACTCCCAGGTAGCGCTCAACGCTATGAATGAAGAGCTCTACCAATCTAACGAACAGCTTGAGATCGCCTACTTGGATACCGTCTCCACCAAACAGCAGCTGGAGTCCGCCAACCACAAGCTGCAGCAGTTTGTCTACGCTGCCTCGCACGATTTTCAGCAGCAACTCGACGGTATCAACACGGCTAGCCGCCAACTGGAAGAACAACTCAAAGCCTCCCCCCAATCCCTAAGAGCACAACGGCTGCTGCACCAAATCAGCCACAATAGCCAGCAGATGGAGCAACTCATAAGCGACCTGCTGTGCTACTACCAGCTGGCAGAGGAAGCCCCGGAGACAGCAGCTTCCACCTCCCTCTCCGCCATAGCCAAACAAGCCGAATCGGAATGCTGCGCCGCCGAGATCGAGCCATCAAAAGCGGTCGTAGAGATTGCCCCGGATTTGCCAGAAGTGCACGTCGACCCCAAGCACGCCCAATCGCTACTGGCTAGCCTTATGCGCTACGCGATTCGCCACAGCTCGGACCAACAGCCGCTGCACCTGCGCATCGGCAGCCAAGCCCAGAAAGGAGACACCGTCGTATTCGTAGAGGACGATGGCCTGAGCGTCCCCGCTGAACACCGGCAGGCTATTTTTCAACCTTTTTTCCGCTTGCCTGATGACAATCACCGCCACAGCTCCGGCATGGAGCTGGCTATCAGCACCCGCGTAGTGAGCATGTACGGCGGCAAGATATGGTGGGAACAAACCCAGCACGGCCACGGCAACCGCTTCTGCTTTACGCTGCCCATAGCCGGCACTTCAGCCTCCAAAGCCCCGTTTATGGCGACTTCCACAAAAAAAGAAAACCCGTAAGCGCTCTTTCACACTTACGGGCTACGATAAAAAATCAGTTTCGTTTTTTATTCTCCTTGGCCGAGCGAGTAGGCCCGCTTGCCATTGATCTCGTAGAGGTTCTCAATCTTGATGAAGTTCAAGCCTGCTACGGTGAGGCGCTGCAACAGCCCCGTCACCTGCTCGTAGGTCACCGGTGCGGAGATAGGGTTGCCTTCCACATCTTTGCCACCGTCTTCGGCTGATATGAAGCGGCAGCGCCAGTGGTCCGTGCAGAACGTTTCGGGGAAGCCGTTGGGATAGACTTTAACACCGCGGTTGGTGATCATTTTCAGCTTGAAATCATCCGCCGCAATTGCTTCCAGCTGCTTGCCCAGCACATCCGGGTCGCGGTCGCTAAGCACCCAATCAATAAAAACGTCTACTCCAGTCAGCTTTTTGTTAGACGGCTTGAAGGGAGTGGTTTTCACCTGTATCGGCTTGCTGTTGCCCTTGGGGTGGATGGCTTTGAGGTGAACCGGCTCCTGACCCAATCGGTCGATTACGGCTTTCGCAAAATCCTTGGTCCCTACCCGGCGGCTCGTGTACGCCTCGCTGTACAAATCGCCAGTGTGCACACCGTCTTCTAGGGTGCGCAATAAGGCATTTTGAATACGAGCGCCAATATCAGCTTTGCCCATGTGGGTGAGCATCATGCAAGCAGCGTGGATAAGGCCAGAGGGGTTGGCAATGCCTTTACCCGCAATATCAGGCGCAGAACCGTGGATCGCCTCGAACATAGATATCTCATCCCCGATATTAGAGGAGCCTCCCAAGCCTACTGATCCAGCTACCTGAGCGGTGATATCAGAAACGATGTCGCCGTAGAGGTTTAAGGTCACAATAACATCAAACTGCTCCGGCCGGTCGGCCAACAGCGCCGAGCCAATGTCAATGATGTAGTGGTCGTTTTCTATATCCGGGTATTCTTTGGCTACCTCGTTGAAGACACTGTGGAATAGGCCATCCGTATGCTTCATGATATTGTCCTTGCTCATGCAGGTGACCTTCTTGCGGCCTTGGGCACGGGCGTATTCAAAAGCATAGCGGATAACGCGCTCGCAGCCGGGGCGGGAAACCAGCTTCAGGCACTGTACGACCTCGGCGGTTTGTTGGTGCTCGATGCCCGCGTAGAGGTCTTCTTCGTTCTCCCGCACCACGACTAGGTCCATATCCGGGAAATTGCTGTCTACATAAGGCGTGTAAGCACGGCAGGGGCGCACGTTAGCAAAAAGCCCCAGCGTTTTACGGATCGTAACGTTGAGGCTTTTGTAACCACCACCCTGTGGCGTCGTGATAGGGCCTTTTAAGAAGACCGGGTTGCGGCGGAGGACATCCCAGGCTTCCGGCGCGATACCGGATTGATGGCCTTCCAGGTACATCTCTTTGCCGATTTTGACCTCTTCGTATTGCAGGCCGGCACCGGCGGCATCGAGAATGCCGAGGGTAGCCTCCATGATCTCCCGGCCTATGCCGTCCCCGTAGGCGATAGCGATACTATTGGACAATGGGCGTTGTCCAGCTTTTTCCTTCTCCGGCAGCGTCGTGTTCATACTCCCCCCTTGCAGGGCGTTTGTTTCTTGTTTGATTGTGTCTTCCATGTGACTATTTAATGACAATTAGGTAATAGTTTTACTATCAACACCCTTTGTTGATCTGGGTTCGCTTAGTGTACGAATAAATGTGTTAAAATCTATCTACCCTATCGGTTTTTTCACCGAACAATGCCCGGCGGGCTAGCTTTATAGTCTGACAACCCGAAATTTGTGAATTCTGACTTGCTCTTTTTCCGCCTTGCTGCGTTGGAAAGCCTCGACAGAACTTAGGCTATGCCTACG